>NZ_JBEYFY010000141.1:0-1008 GCF_040703595.1 Streptomyces sp. NPDC007084 | reverse complement strand
CTTGAGTGTTGAGTTGTTTGACTAGTGTTTTCTAATTTATTGTTTGTTACTGCTTGTGTAACAAAAAAGATACTTACACCTAGAATAATAACAGTGCATACAGAAGTGACAGCCAATATGATTTTGTGTGTATGTTTCATTTTATCGTCCCCTACTACTTTTTGATTTCAAAAACCCCCGTAAGCTTTTCTTAACCTTTTGAAAAACTTCCCATAACCATTGTAACGAATATAGGGTTCTGTTGCAAAGTTTTAAATCTACTATCAAATAAGGTAGAATAATAGAAAAAGATAGCAGGAGGAATGACGATGAATCATTTTAAAGGAAAGCAATTTCAGCAGGATGTGATTATTGTAGCCGTGGGCTACTATCTTCGTTATAACCTTATCCACGGTGTTCAAAAAGCAACTCCTCAGCAATAAGCGCTAGATTTCCAAAATATGAGAAACTATTTTAGAAATCTAGTTCTTATTTGCTCGGAGCTGGACGCTTCTTTCACAACCTCTATCCTCGATCTTTTTGGTCATACACTTCTTTGACGTTGATAAATTGATCAAGTATTGGATTTTCTCCTTTTAGGTCAGCTTCGAAACGGATACCGTCAATATTGATTCTGGCGTTACGGTAGTAGTCAGTTCCTAGTTGTCCCCATGCAGGAGTTGAGGCATCGACATTGCAGAAGATATCAAATCCTTGTTGTTTCAAGTAAGCAAATTTTTGATTTGCTTCAGAATAAGGTTGCCAATCGCTGATGTCAGCGCCAAATGGGTAGATCAAAATATTTGTTTTGCCTAAAATAGGTGCAACTTCATTTTGCCAACGTTCATTATCTTGTTGGATATCGGCTAAAGAAGCTTGTGTCATATTCAAGTGTCCCCAAGTATGAGAAGCAAAACTCCAACCATCTTTCTTTGCCGGCTCGACACCGGCGCCGAGTACCGGCTGCGGCCGGTCGCGACGGGGCCGTACCGCCTCGTCTCGTACACCCGGGGTGAACTCGCCGTGCTG
>NZ_JBEYFY010000140.1:0-1098 GCF_040703595.1 Streptomyces sp. NPDC007084 | reverse complement strand
TCGCGTGCCGCTTTAATGGGCGAACAGCCCAACCCTTGGGACCGACTACAGCCCCAGGATGCGACGAGCCGACATCGAGGTGCCAAACCTCCCCGTCGATGTGAACTCTTGGGGGAGATAAGCCTGTTATCCCCAGGGTAGCTTTTATCCGTTGAGCGATGGCCCTTCCATGCGGTACCACCGGATCACTAAGTCCTAGTTTCCTACCTGCTCGAGTTGTAGCTCTCGCAGTCAAGCTGGCTTTTACCTTTACACTCTACGATTGATTTCCAACCAATCTGAGCCAACCTTTGAGCGCCTCCGTTACTCTTTAGGAGGCGACCGCCCCAGTCAAACTGTCCGTCAGACACTGTCTCCCTGGCCGATTATGCCAGCGGGTTAGAGTAACCATAAGTCAAGGGTAGTATCCCAACAACGCCTCAATAGAAACTAGCGTCCCTATTTCAATGGCTCCTACCTATCCTGTACATGACTTACAGGTACTCAATATCAAACTACAGTAAAGCTCCATGGGGTCTTTCCGTCCTGTCGCGGGTAACCTGCATCTTCACAGGTACTAAAATTTCACCGAGTCTCTCGTTGAGACAGTGCCCAAATCATTACGCCTTTCGTGCGGGTCGGAACTTACCCGACAAGGAATTTCGCTACCTTAGGACCGTTATAGTTACGGCCGCCGTTTACTGGGGCTTCAATTCATACCTTCGACTTACGTCTAAGCACTCCTCTTAACCTTCCAGCACCGGGCAGGCGTCACCCCCTATACATCACCTTGCGGTTTAGCAGAGAGCTGTGTTTTTGATAAACAGTTGCTTGGGCCTATTCACTGCGGCTGGCTTTTACACCAGCACCCCTTCTCCCGAAGTTACGGGGCTATTTTGCCGAGTTCCTTAACGAGAGTTCTCTCGATCACCTGAGGCTACTCGCCTCGACTACCTGTGTCGGTTTGCGGTACGGGTAGATATGACTTTACGCTAGAAGCTTTTCTTGGCAGTGTGACATCAGAGAGTTCGCAACCGTAGTTGCTTCCCCATCACAGCTCAATGTTAAAGAGAAATGCATTTGACACATCTCACACCTCACTGCTTAGACCAGAATCCA
>NZ_JBEYFY010000139.1:0-1102 GCF_040703595.1 Streptomyces sp. NPDC007084 | reverse complement strand
ATCACA
The DNA here is from genome assembly GCF_040703595.1 of Streptomyces sp. NPDC007084. Taxonomy (NCBI): domain Bacteria; kingdom Bacillati; phylum Actinomycetota; class Actinomycetes; order Kitasatosporales; family Streptomycetaceae; genus Streptomyces; species Streptomyces sp. NPDC007084. Next base: position 1,096 of record NZ_JBEYFY010000139.1, on the reverse strand, counting down.
AGTTCATTACCGAGGATCCAAAAGCCAAATATTGGACTGATGAAGATCTGCTTGAAAGCTTCATTGTGGATTTCCAAGCACAAAATATGTTCATTACGCGAGCAATCAAGCTAGCAAACAAAGAAGAAAAATTTGCTTTGGCGGCTGGTGTAGTCGAACTTTACGGCTACAATCTTCAAGTTATTCGCAACTTGGCAGGTGACTTGGGTAAAAGCGTTGCTGATTTTCATGACGAAGATGAAGATAATGATAATTAGTTTTTACGAAACTGTAGGCTTTAGTTGAATGAGGCTTGCAGTTTGATAATTTTAGCGCGATAATAAGATAAGGAGAATCCCCAAAATGAGTAAGTATAAACATCATTTTAGTCATCATGAACACCACTGTGTACAGCTCGTGCCACTATTTGGTTTACTTTCAGAAAGTGAATTAGTGCAAGTTGAGCAGGTTGTTAATCATAAAATTTTTGAAAAAGGTGAAACAGTCATCAGCCCCTTTGCAGTGCCTCAACTTGCAATTGTGGCGCATGATACCTTGAAAATATACCAGCTTTCTAGTGCTGGTAAAGAGCAGTTACTACGTGTGATTGAACCTGGTGGATACGCAGGTGAAGACGCCTTGTTTGGAGTAATGAATGATAATCTCTATGGTGAAACATTGGAAGAAACGCAAATTTGCTTTTTGCGACAACAAGATTTCAAAAATTTGTTGTTAAAATATCCCGAGCTCAGTTTGAAATTGCTTGAAACCACCGTGAGAAGAGCTGCGGAAATGCAATATCAAGCACAATTTCTCATGATGGAAGATGTTGAAAGTCGAATCGCTAATTATCTTTTGCAACTCGTCAAAGTAGTAGATTCAAATTCTGTTATGATTCCAATGAAAATGAAAGATCTTGCAACGTTCATCGGAACAACTCCCGAAACTATTTCTCGTAAGTTCAAAATACTCGAAGAAAAAGGATTCATTGAGCGCCGAGGAAAGATAATCAAAATACTAGATATTGATAGCCTTGAAGATGATTACGCTTAAAATGGTCTAAAGAGCCAATAGATTCTGATCCTACACAAGATCCAGACCTAATGCCAGATTGGAC
>NZ_JBEYFY010000137.1:0-1122 GCF_040703595.1 Streptomyces sp. NPDC007084 | reverse complement strand
GGGTGAACTGTGGGCAGAAACAGGCGATATCGGTCCCGGGCGGGTGAACGGGGAGTCTTTTATTTATTGGTGATGGTTCACTTCAACTTACAGTGCAAGAACGCAAATTGCAAGTCCAAGTTAGCCAGCCAAGCTCATCTCATATGAACTCTTATAGTTGAACATTTTTCTTGGATAATGGTTCATCCAATACTCGATAGCGGCGACTTCTTCAGGGGTCGTCTTTGTTGTGCCTTTTGGCAGATGCCTACGAATCATTCGGTTATGGTTTTCATTCGTCCCTCGCTCAAAGCTCGCGTAGGCGTGTGCATAGTAAACTGGACAGCTTACGACCTCAGAGAGCCTTGCAAATTCATGGCCATTGTCAGGGGTAATGGATTTGAAGTCATAACTTTTTTGAAGTTCCACCAGCTCATCATTGACCGCCTGTGCTGTTTTCCCATCAATCAAGCGAATGATCTCCGTGCGGTATTTTCGCTCTGTGAGCGTCAAAAGCACCTTGTTCTTAGCTCTCGTAAGAATGACCGTGTCAATCTCGTAATGCCCCACTTCTAAGCGATTGTTAATGAACTCAGGCCGTTCTTCAATAGACTTACCAAAAGGATGCTTTGGCGCACGAGGTTTGATTTTCTTTGCCGCCTTATACTGCGGATAGAAAAGATGATGACGCTTGGCTTCTAACCAGCCCCAGTTGACCCAATTGTAGAGGCTGCTCAGAGAAACTCCTTTTAGAGCCTGATGAATGACTTCCAAAGAGTCCTTGTCTTCTTTAAGACGTGTACTCACATAACAATCAATCTCAGTCGTGAGTTTACTCGGACGAACACTGTGAGCCCTCAATCCTTCATAATTTTCTTGAGCCTTTTTAGCAGAGTATTTTACCTTCCGCTTGAGCTGGATTTCCCCTCGCTTCATCTCTCTGTCAATCGTCCCATGAGCTTTATTCAATAAGCGCGCAATCTCACGGTTGCTCAGTCCTTCTTTATTGTGCCAACGTTCAATGTTTAAACGGTCTTGATTGGTCAGGTGTTTCCCTTTGCTCTGGCTTGTGATAGAATAGTCTTGCAGCCGCCCTCGACGTCCCGCACCCGGGCGCCGACCACCCGCTCGCCCTCCCGGAGG
>NZ_JBEYFY010000136.1:0-1174 GCF_040703595.1 Streptomyces sp. NPDC007084 | reverse complement strand
ACCAGGACCTCGTAGAAGACGGCGCGCTTGAACCACTCGGGATCGCGGTCCTTGGCCGGGGTGTCCTCGAACGTGTCCGGGACGGGCTCATTGACGATCATGTGGTGGGTGACCCTCCGATCTGCGGTGAGGACGGTCGCAGGACGGTGAAGACGTGCGCGGGCCGGTGCCCGGGCTCCAGGCGCACATAGTTGGTCCTGCCCCAGTGATAGGTCTCGCCGGTGAGCTCGTCGCGCACCGGCACGGACTCGTGCCAGTCCAGGCCGAGCCGTGGCATGTCCAACGAGACCGTGGCCTCCTGGGTGTGGTGGGGATCGAGGTTCGCCACCACCACAACCGTGTTCGAACCGTGCGCGTCGCCGGCCGACTTCGAGTAGGCGATCACCGCGTCCTGGTCGGCGTGGTGGAAGTGCAGGTCACGCAGTTGGCGCAGCGCGGGACTGCGCCGCCGGACCGCGTTCAGCAAACGCACCAGCGGCGCGATGCTGCGGCCCTCGCGCTCCGCCGACTCCCAGTCGCGCGGGCGCAGTTGGTACTTCTCCGAGTTCAGGTACTCCTCGCTGCCCGGACGCAGCGCGGCGTTCTCGCACAGCTCGAAGCCGCTGTAGATGCCCCAGGTCGGGGAGAGGGTCGCGGCGAGCACCGCCCGCACCTCGAAGGCCGGCCGGCCCCCGTGCTGGAGGAACTCGTGCAAAATGTCCGGGGTGTTGACGAAGAAGTTGGGCCGCATCACCGCCGCCGCCTCACCCGACAGCTCCGTCAGGTACTCCGTCAGCTCCTGCTTGGTGTTGCGCCAGGTGAAATAGGTGTACGACTGCTGGAAACCGGCGGCCCCCAGCGTGCGCATCATCGCCGGCCGGGTGAACGCCTCGGCCAGGAAGATCACGTCCGGGTCGGTCCGGTTGATCTCCGCGATGACCTGCTCCCAGAACATCACCGGCTTGGTGTGCGGGTTGTCGACGCGGAAGATGCGGACGCCGTGGTCCATCCAGTGCCGCAGCACCCGTACCGTCTCGGCGATCAGGCCGGGCATGTCCTTGTCGAAGGCGATGGGGTAGATGTCCTGGTACTTCTTGGGCGGGTTCTCGGCGTAGGCGATGGTGCCGTCGGGGCGGTGGTGGAACCACTCGGGGTGCTTCTCCACCCAGGGGTGGTCGGGGGAGCACTGGAGGGC
>NZ_JBEYFY010000135.1:0-1210 GCF_040703595.1 Streptomyces sp. NPDC007084 | reverse complement strand
GCGTCTTACCACACCTTCACCCTGCTCATGGATAGGTCACTAGGTTTCGGGTCTACATCATGATACTAAGTCGCCCTATTCAGACTCGGTTTCCCTACGGCTCCGCCTCTTCAACTTAACCTCGCATCATAACGTAACTCGCCGGTTCATTCTACAAAAGGCACGCTCTCACCCATTAACGGGCTCGAACTTCTTGTAGGCACACGGTTTCAGGTGCTATTTCACTCCCCTCTCGGGGTTCTTTTCACCTTTCCCTCACGGTACTGGTTCACTATCGGTCACTAAGGAGTATTTAGGGTTGGGAGATGGTCCTCCCGGATTCAAACTGGATTTCGCGTGTCCAGCCCTACTCAGGATACTGCTAGGTATAAGCGCTATTTCGTCTACGGGATTATTACCCTCTTTGATTAACCTTCCCAGGTTATTCGACTATAATGCTTAAGTCCACGTTGCAGTCCTACAACCCCAAGAAGCAAGCTTCTTGGTTTGCCCTTCTTCGCGTTCGCTCGCCGCTACTTACGAAATCGTTTTTACTTTCTCTTCCTGCAGGTACTTAGATGTTTCAGTTCTCTGCGTTACCTTTACATGAGCTATGTATTCACTCATGAATAACTGCTAGTAGCAGCTGGGTTTCCCCATTCGGAGACCTAGGGATCAATGCGTACTTACTGCTCCCCCTAGAATATCGTCGTTAGTCACGTCCTTCATCGGCTCTTAGTGCCAAGGCATCCACCGTGCGCCCTTATTAACTTTGCCATGATGATTTATAATCATCGTTTTTCAAGTATAAGTTTGTAAATTCTTTAAAATTCACAGCTTTTGGTTTATTTATCGTTATTAGATATTGTTATTTAGTTTTCAATGTTCAAGTGATTTTAACGTCTTGTCTGACAATGGAGCCTAGCGGGATCGAACCGCTGACCTCCTGCGTGCAAAGCAGGCGCTCTCCCAGCTGAGCTAAGGCCCCACAATCAAGAATTTGATTCTTGCTTAGGTTTATCACTAAACCCCTCAAAACTGAATAAAGTTGAATGCTCACGTCTTTGTATATATTCCTTAGAAAGGAGGTGATCCAGCCGCACCTTCCGATACGGCTACCTTGTTACGACTTCACCCCAGTCATCGGTCTTACCTTAGGAAGCGCCCTCCTTGCGGTTAGGCAACCTACTTCGGGTACTCCCAACTCCCGTGGTGTGACGGGCGGTGTGTA
>NZ_JBEYFY010000134.1:0-1213 GCF_040703595.1 Streptomyces sp. NPDC007084 | reverse complement strand
CCGGACACCTACGGACCATGAGCAACGACGAGATCTTCGCCGCTGCCTATCGCGAGCACTACTGGGCGGTCAGCCGCTACGTTGCGCGGCGACTGGACGGCCGAAGCAGTGATGTGGAAGAGGTGGTGGCCGAGGTCTTCACCGTCGCCTGGCGACGGCGTGACGACCTCCCGGCCACCCCTCTTCCCTGGCTGTACGGGGTGGCCCGGCACTGCCTCGCCAACGCCGTGCGCGGATACGGGCGCCGGCGCCGGCTCCTCGACCGGCTCGGCAACGACGAGAGCGCCCGGGGCACCCACGTCGTCCCCGGCCCCGACGCCGGCTCGCCCGCCGACTGGGTGCACGAGGCGCTGGCCCGGCTCTCCCCGGCGGACCAGGAAGTGCTGCGCCTGGCGGCCTGGGAGGAACTCGGCGTCGACGAGATCGCCGTCGCGCTCGGCTGCGGCAGCCGCGCCGCGTCGATGCGTCTGCACCGGGCCCGCCGCCGGCTCGCCGCCGAGATCGACGGCCTGCGGCCCACCGTGGCCGCCGGTCCCGCAACACCCCGTCGCGACACCTTGAAGGAACACGGCCATGGCTGACGAACTCGACCTCCTGCGCCGCGCCAACCCGGTGCCCACCGACGACCCGCACTTCCACGACCGCCCCCTCGACGCCGGGGCCGAACACCGCCTCCGTGCCTTGACCCGCTGCGGGCTGTCCGGGACGGGTGAGGAACGGGCGGGGGTGTCCGGTATGGGGGTGTCCGGCGCCGTTGGGGACCGGGCGGGCGCGTCCGGCACCGGCCGGTCTGACACCGGCCTGGCCGACACCGGCCTGGCCGGCACCTGCGTGTCCGGCACCGGCGAGGAGCGTGCGGGCCTGTCCGGCCCCGGCGTGAGCGGCGCAGGCCGGGAAGGCGCCGGACTGAACGGCCCCGACCGCACCGGCACCGAGCTGAGCGGCACCGAGCTGAGCGGCATCGACCTGAGCGGCACCGAGCTGACCGGCATCGACCTCAGCGGCACCGGTCCGGCCGATACCGGCGTGACCCACGTCGGCCGAGATCGTGCCGGCCGGGATCGTGCCGGTCGGGATCGCGTCGGCCAGGATCGTGCCGGCCGGGATCGCGTCGGCCAGGATCGTGCCGGCCGGGATCGCGCGGGCCGGCCGGGACGTTTCACGCGCCCCGCGCCCCTGCTCGACGCCCTCCGGCCGCGCCGCCCCCGCGACT
>NZ_JBEYFY010000133.1:0-1233 GCF_040703595.1 Streptomyces sp. NPDC007084 | reverse complement strand
GGTCCTGCAAGAGGGCCGCTGGCCTCCGGGCCCGGTATGACTGTTGCCCCCTGTCGAACAGATGACCTGGGGGGTGGTGTCACCGGGCCCGAGGGGTGCCGTCGGAGACGCTGATCAGAGGTCCGGCCACCGTCCGGCCCGGCGCAATGCCGGGCAGCTCGCGGGCGGCAGGTCTGCATAACGTGGATGCGCGCGAACGGCCCCGCCGCCGAGGCCGGCACGGCATCGACGCATGTGGGGGCACGGTGATCGACATCGACGCAACGGGCGTCTTCCTCGGCCTGGACGCCGGCAAGAGCAACCATCACGGCCACGGACTCACCCCGGCCGGGAAGAAGGTCTTCGACAAGGCCCTGCCTAACGGCGAACCCCAGTTGCGGGCCGTCTTCGACAAGCTCAAGGCCAAGTTCGGCACCGTGCTGGTGGTCGTGGACCAGCCGGCCTCCATCGGCGCCCTGCCGCTGGCCGTCGCCCGTGACGCCGGCTGCAAGGTCGCCTACCTGCCCGGCCTCGCGATGCGCCGGATCGCCGACCTCTATCCGGGTGAGGCCAAGACCGACGCCCGGGACGCGGCCGTCATCGCGGACGCCGCCCGCACCATGCCCCACACGCTGCGCTCCCTCGAACTCGCGGACGAGGTCACCGCCGAGCTGACCATGCTGGTCGGCTTCGACCAGGACCTGGCCGGCGAGGCCAACCGCACCTCCAACCGCATCCGCGGCCTGCTCACCCAGTTCCACCCCAGCCTCGAACGCGTCCTCGGCCCCCGCCTGGACCACCCCGCCATCACCTGGCTGCTGGAGCGCTACGGATCCCCGGCCGCTCTGCGCAAGGCCGGCCGCCGCAAACTCGTCGAGGTCGTCCGGCCCAAAGCGCCCCGCATGGCCCAGCGGCTCGTCGACGACATCTTCGACGCCCTCGACGAACAGACCGTCGTCGTCCCAGGCACAGGCACCCTGGACGTCATCGTGCCGTCGCTGGCCAAGTCGCTGGCCGCCGTCCACGACCAACGCCGGGCACTGGAAGCCCGGATCGAAGCCCTGCTGGAGGCCCACCCTCTTTCGAAGGTCCTGACCTCGATGCCCGGCATCGGTGTCAGGACCACCGCAGTCCTCCTGGCCACCGTCGGCGACGGCAGCACCTTCCCCAGCGCCGCCCACCTGGCCTCCTACGCCGGCCTCGCCCCGGCCACCAGGCAGTCGGGAACCTCGATCCACGGCGAACACGCCCCCA
>NZ_JBEYFY010000132.1:0-1247 GCF_040703595.1 Streptomyces sp. NPDC007084 | reverse complement strand
GTGCCCGGGATCGCGGACACGGCCACACCGCTTGTGCGGGCCCCCGTCAATTCCTTTGAGTTTCAACCTTGCGGTCGTACTCCCCAGGCGGAGTGCTTATTGCGTTAGCTGCGATACAGAGAACTTATAGCTCCCTACATCTAGCACTCATCGTTTACGGCGTGGACTACCAGGGTATCTAATCCTGTTTGCTCCCCACGCTTTCGAGCCTCAGTGTCAGTTACAGGCCAGAGAGCCGCTTTCGCCACCGGTGTTCCTCCATATATCTACGCATTTCACCGCTACACATGGAATTCCACTCTCCTCTCCTGCACTCAAGTCTACCAGTTTCCAATGCATACAATGGTTGAGCCACTGCCTTTTACACCAGACTTAATAAACCACCTGCGCTCGCTTTACGCCCAATAAATCCGGACAACGCTCGGGACCTACGTATTACCGCGGCTGCTGGCACGTAGTTAGCCGTCCCTTTCTGGGTAGTTACCGTCACTTGATGAGCTTTCCACTCTCACCAACGTTCTTCTCTACCAACAGAGTTTTACGATCCGAAAACCTTCTTCACTCACGCGGCGTTGCTCGGTCAGACTTTCGTCCATTGCCGAAGATTCCCTACTGCTGCCTCCCGTAGGAGTTTGGGCCGTGTCTCAGTCCCAATGTGGCCGATCACCCTCTCAGGTCGGCTATGTATCATCGCCTTGGTGAGCCTTTACCTCACCAACTAGCTAATACAACGCGGGATCATCTTTGAGTGATGCAATTGCATCTTTCAAACTTAAAACTTGTGTTTAAAGTTTTTATGCGGTATTAGCATTCGTTTCCAAATGTTGTCCCCCGCTCAAAGGCAGATTCCCCACGCGTTACTCACCCGTTCGCTGCTCATCCAGTCGGTACAAGTACCAACCTTCAGCGCTCAACTTGCATGTATTAGGCACGCCGCCAGCGTTCGTCCTGAGCCAGGATCAAACTCTCAAATAAAGTATTTAAGTCACCTTAGTGACTGGCTTGTCTTTCATTATTGATTGACAGATTTTTGATGTATCTTACTACATCACATGAGTCATTCTTCTTTATTCAGTTTTCAATGGTCTAGCTTATCGCTTCAAGACCCTCGTCTCTTGCGACAACTATTATATTCTATCAAACCTAACTAAACTTGTCAAGAATTAACTGTGACTTTTATACCTTTTTTTATCTTACATCCGGAAAATCCCACGGTTGTCATGTTTTATTAAATACATTAATATTCG
>NZ_JBEYFY010000131.1:0-1267 GCF_040703595.1 Streptomyces sp. NPDC007084 | reverse complement strand
GAGAATCGTTGACACCATCACCGATAAAAGCAATTTTTTTACCAGAGTTTTTGAGTGATTTGACAACTTCAGCTTTTTCTTCAGGCATGAGATTGGCACGTACTTCATCGATGCCGAGTTGGGCGGCGACTGCTTTAGCTGTTGTCTCGTTGTCTCCAGTCAGCATAATCATACGAGAAATACCTTCGTGGCGTAGTTCTTCGAGGGATTCTTTGACACCAGAACGTATTTCGTCCGCAATACCATAAATTAGTTGCAATCTGTTATCAGCTGCGACCAAAACAACTGATGCACCTGAATCAGTGATTTCTGTGATGTCCTGTTTCTGCTCGGGAGAAATCGTAATATGATTAACCACCATCATTTTTTCATTACCAATCAATAGGTTGTCTGCGATGATTCCCTGTCCTTTAACAACGTCCGTTTTTTCAAATTTGATAGGATTGAATTTTCCGATCATGCGTACAACTGCCGTTGCTAATGGGTGATCAGATTCATTTTCTGCTGAAGCAACTGCATCAATTAATTCTTTTGAAGCACCATAATTTTTGACAACAACAACTTCTGTATTGCCTTTCGTCAGAGTACCCGTCTTATCAAACAGAAGCGTATCAATGTGACTGAAGGTATTCATAACATCACCTCCCTTGATAAGGACGCCTCTTTTTGCACCATTCCCGATTCCTGCAACATTTGAAACAGGTGCACCAATCACGAGGGCACCAGGGCAACCAAGTACGAGAATCGTGATGGCTAGTTCTAGATTATGACTAAAAACCCAAGTAATAGCTGCAATAACAAGTACCGCTGGCGTGTAATACTTAGCAAAGCGGTCGATGAATTTCTCAGCAGGAGATTTGGTATCTTGGGCTTCTTCGACAAGTTCAATAATTTTACCAAAGGTTGTATCTTCGCCGACTTTTTCTGCTTCTACGTAAATTGTACCGTTTTCTAAGATAGAACCTGCAAAAACTTTGGTACCAGCTTCCTTTCTGATTTCACGTGATTCACCTGTGATACTGGCTTCGTTGACATAGCCAGATCCTTGGTAAATACGACCATCAACAGGAACTTGACGTCCGGTTTTTACTAAGAGTTTGTCGCCAATTTCAACTTCATCAATGTCCATTTCTTCGCCATCAGCAGATAGGGCTGTGCTGGGTGCCATATTCGTGAGTTCTTTGATACTTGATCGCGTTTTTTCAAGCGTTTTTTTCTCCAAAAATCCACCGAAAGCGAAGAGAAAAGTGACAATTGCTGATTCTTC
>NZ_JBEYFY010000130.1:0-1320 GCF_040703595.1 Streptomyces sp. NPDC007084 | reverse complement strand
GACGAATGCCCCGGCAATCGCCGCTGTAGGGATGGGTTCTGTGGATTACTGGCCTCTGGCGAGTTCTACCATCGAGCAACGGAAGGCAACCACGCCCGCCGGACGCCGCAATGGCTGAAGTCGGGCGCTGAGTCCTTCTCCTGGCGTGCCCCAGGCCACACGCCGCCCGTTCGGGCTCAGTGTGGTCGACGGCTTCGCTGGGGAACACATGAGTGGGAAAGCGGATTGCCGGCTCGCACGGCGCCCACGGCTCCTGCCGCAGGTGCTTTGCCCGGCGCGTCTCCGGACGCCACCCAGTGAACTTGACATCTCTCCGGCGCTGCTCGCAGCACCGGTTGCCGTTTTTCCGCGGCGGACGATAGTTATCTGGTTGATTCTGCCAGTAGTCATATGCTTGTCTCAAAGATTAAGCCATGCATGTCTAAGTATAAGCAATTATACAGCGAAACTGCGAATGGCTCATTATATAAGTTATCGTTTATTTGATAGTACCTTACTACTTGGATAACCGTGGTAATTCTAGAGCTAATACATGCTAAAAATCCCGACTTCGGAAGGGATGTATTTATTAGATTAAAAACCAATGCCCTCTGGGCTCTTTGGTGATTCATGATAACTTCTCGAATCGCACGGCCTTGCGCCGGCGATGGTTCATTCAAATTTCTTCCCTATCAACTTTCGATGTTTGGGTATTGGCCAAACATGGTTGCAACGGGTAACGGAGGGTTAGGGCTCGACCCCGGAGAAGGAGCCTGAGAAACGGCTACTACATCCAAGGAAGGCAGCAGGCGCGCAAATTACCCAATCCCGACACGGGGAGGTAGTGACAATAAATACTGATACAGGGCTCTTTTGGGTCTTGTAATTGGAATGAGTACAATTTAAATCCCTTAACGAGGAACAATTGGAGGGCAAGTCTGGTGCCAGCAGCCGCGGTAATTCCAGCTCCAATAGCGTATATTAAAGTTGTTGTGGTTAAAAAGCTCGTAGTTGAACCTTGGGCCTGGCTGGCCGGTCCGCCTCACCGCGTGTACTGGTCCGGCCGGGCCTTTCCCTCTGTGGAACCTCATGCCCTTCACTGGGTGTGACGGGGAAACAGGACTTTTACTTTGAAAAAATTAGAGTGCTCCAGGCAGGCCTATGCTCGAATACATTAGCATGGAATAATGAAATAGGACGTGTGGTTCTATTTTGTTGGTTTCTAGGACCGCCGTAATGATTAATAGGGACAGTCGGGGGCATCAGTATTCAATTGTCAGAGGTGAAATTCTTGGATTTATTGAAGACTAACTACTGCGAAAGCATTTGCCAAGGATGTTT
>NZ_JBEYFY010000129.1:0-1341 GCF_040703595.1 Streptomyces sp. NPDC007084 | reverse complement strand
AAGTAGTATAGTTATTAAATCTGGTAAAAACCCACCCCCTAATTGTACGTTATTGATGTTATCCTTAAATCTTAGAGTCACTATTGTATAATTTAGACAAAGGACAAAAACATGAAAAAACGCTACTCAAAAGAATTTAAAGAAACCCTTATCGCCTTTTATCATTCTGGTCAATCCGTCACCCAGCTGTCTAAAGAATACGACGTGGCCCCTGCAACAATTTATAAATGGATAGACCTCTACTCTAAATCTAATGAAAGCTCCGTCTCTAAAGCTGATTTTCTAGAATTAAAAAGACAACTGGCTAAAGTTAAGGAAGAACGAGACATCTTAAAAAAAGTATTGACCATATTCGCCGAGAAAAAGAAGTGAGTGCTGCGGATATGGCTCTAACCATACAAACTTTAGCACTCAATGTCAGACTAAGCTGTCAACTCCTTGATGTTCCTGAATCAAGTTATTATGAACGGATTAACCGACATCCATCTAAAACTCAATTAAGGAGACAATACCTGTCACTCAAAATTTCTCAACTCTTCAATGCTAACCGAGGAATCTATGGTGCTCCTAAAATTCATCATCTTCTACTTAAACAAGGGGAAAAAGTCGGGTTAAAACTGGTACAGAAGCTAATGAAGCAACTTCAACTCAAGTCTGTAGTCATTAAGAAATTTAAGCCTGGATACTCACTAAGTGATCACATCAATCGAAAAAATCTTATACAGACTGAACCTACAAAGAAAAATAAGGTTTGGTCAACCGACATTACTTATATTCCTACTCAACAAGGATGGGCTTATCTCTCAACCATTATGGATCGTTATACTAAAAAAGTCATTGCTTGGGATTTGGGCAAGCGAATGACTGTAGAATTAGTGCAAAGAACTTTAAATAAGGCCATTAAATCACAAGACTATCCAGAAGCTGTTATTCTTCATTCTGACCAAGGAAGCCAGTATACGAGTCTAGAGTATGAAGAGTTGCTTAAGTATTATGGGATGACTCACTCTTTCAGTCGAAGGGGATACCCTTATCATAATGCCAGTCTTGAATCTTGGCATGGACATTTAAAAAGAGAGTGGGTGTATCAATTTAAATATAAGAACTTTGAAGAAGCCTATCAGAGTATTTTCTGGTACATCGAAGCCTTTTATAATTCAAAACGAATCCATCAAAGTTTAGGGTATCTTACACCTAATCAATTTGAAAAGGTAAGTGCTTAAAATAAATAGATTAAAATTCTACGTTTGTTACTCTAAAAACTTGACTTAACGTCAATGCGACCAGTTCACGCTTCTGCTTCTTCAGGTCGGACTCGGCGACGCGCACCATGCGCTCGGC
>NZ_JBEYFY010000128.1:0-1414 GCF_040703595.1 Streptomyces sp. NPDC007084 | reverse complement strand
ACACAGTGGACGCGAGCAACTGAGGACAAGCCCTCGGCCTATTAGTACCAGTCACCTCCAGCGGTTACCCGCCTTCCAGATCTGGCCTATCAACCCAGTCGTCTACTGGGAGCCTTAACCCCTCAAAGGGGGTGGGAATACTCATCTTGAAGCAGGCTTCCCGCTTAGATGCTTTCAGCGGTTATCCCTCCCGAACGTAGCCAACCAGCCATGCCCTTGGCAGGACAACTGGCACACCAGAGGTTCGTCCGTCCCGGTCCTCTCGTACTAGGGACAGCCCTTCTCAATATTCCTACGCGCACAGCGGATAGGGACCGAACTGTCTCACGACGTTCTAAACCCAGCTCGCGTACCGCTTTAATGGGCGAACAGCCCAACCCTTGGGACCGACTCCAGCCCCAGGATGCGACGAGCCGACATCGAGGTGCCAAACCATCCCGTCGATATGGACTCTTGGGGAAGATCAGCCTGTTATCCCCGGGGTACCTTTTATCCGTTGAGCGACGGCGCTTCCACAAGCCACCGCCGGATCACTAGTCCCGACTTTCGTCCCTGCTCGACCCGTCGGTCTCACAGTCAAGCTCCCTTGTGCACTTACACTCAACACCTGATTACCAACCAGGCTGAGGGAACCTTTGGGCGCCTCCGTTACTCTTTAGGAGGCAACCGCCCCAGTTAAACTACCCATCAGACACTGTCCCTGATCCGGATCACGGACCCAGGTTAGACATCCAGCACGACCAGACTGGTATTTCAACGACGACTCCACACACACTGGCGTGCATGCTTCACAGTCTCCCAGCTATCCTACACAAGCCGAACCGAACACCAATATCAAACTGTAGTAAAGGTCCCGGGGTCTTTCCGTCCTGCTGCGCGAAACGAGCATCTTTACTCGTAGTGCAATTTCACCGGGCCTATGGTTGAGACAGTCGAGAAGTCGTTACGCCATTCGTGCAGGTCGGAACTTACCCGACAAGGAATTTCGCTACCTTAGGATGGTTATAGTTACCACCGCCGTTTACTGGCGCTTAAGTTCTCAGCTTCGCCACCCCGAAGAATGACTAACCGGTCCCCTTAACGTTCCAGCACCGGGCAGGCGTCAGTCCGTATACATCGCCTTACGGCTTCGCACGGACCTGTGTTTTTAGTAAACAGTCGCTTCTCGCTGGTCTCTGCGGCCACCCCCAGCTCACCGAGCAAATCGGATCACCAGTGATGGCCCCCCTTCTCCCGAAGTTACGGGGGCATTTTGCCGAGTTCCTTAACCATAGTTCACCCGAACGCCTCGGTATTCTCTACCTGACCACCTGAGTCGGTTTAGGGTACGGGCCGCCATGAAACTCGCTAGAGGCTTTTCTCGACAGCATAGGATCATCCACTTCACCACAATCGGCTCGGCATCAGGTCTCAG
>NZ_JBEYFY010000127.1:0-1416 GCF_040703595.1 Streptomyces sp. NPDC007084 | reverse complement strand
GACAACATTCCGCTTCAGCTTCAGCGACGGAGTCAAGTGCCCCGACTCCTCGGTGAACTGGTGCGCGAGGATACGGAACTTGCGCACCGACTCCAAAGCACCTACAAACACAAATAATTTGTAGGACTATACACAGTTTTTTGTAGGACTATGCACAGTTTTTTGTAGGACTATAATCCTGTTACCCCTTGCAAACACTATATTTTTTTTTTCGCAAAAGAACAAAAGACAAAATATATAATATAAAATAATTAAAAGGGACTCTAAGGAGTCCCAATTTTCTTTTTTTAAAATACCCGAATTGCTAGTTGATTATTTAGCCATGACTTGATACCCGATAGAATATCTTAAAGTCTCTGGTTCCAGTGATTTAGCTGATTTTAACAGTAAAGAATACGCTAAAAGTATCATCTCTAATTTCAATTGAAAACCTTGAGGCGAACGACTTTTACAACGCTCAGCTCCTAGATTTGTCAAAAAAGAGAAAACTCGCTCAATCACTTTTCTATGTTTTGAAAAATTAGGGAAAAGGATTTTCTTTTGCTTCATGTTCTTCCTGACAGGTGTAATTAGATCAATTCCTTCTAATTCCAGCCTTTCATGCAGTGACTGACCTAGATATCCCATATCTCCAAGGACTGTTGGTGTCCCAAATTGACTCAACACTTCCTCGGTCATTGAACTATCAGCCATTGAAGCAGGAGTAATTGTGTAGTCTATGACATAGCCTGATTCACTGACTAAAGCATGACATTTACATCCATAGAAGTACTGTCCCTTTGTAGCATTGTAGCCAACATTGGCATAATCTCCAAGAACTTTGCTTCTGAAATTACGAATAGGCTGACACAAAGGAATGGGGAAGCTGTCAATAATGGATACACTCATTCCTTCAACCTCTTTAAAGACGAGTGCTTGGCGAATGACTTGGATACTCGGTAAGAGGGCATTACAACGGCGGACAAAGCGAGAATATTCTAGGAAATTAGGAAATAAACTTTGAGCAAGTTGGTGCTTAGCTTTAAGCGTTTCACTAAAATGCAGTACGCCCCATAGGTAACAAGCGATAACTAAGCAATCTGATGTTGCGAGATGGACGTTTTTTCGGTTTTGAACCTCAAGGGAAACCCTCGTTTGATAAAGCGTCTCAATGGTTGTCAGTAAATAAACAAAAACTTTTGGAAGTGTGCTATTATAAGTCATATAAGTCGTGCGCTTTCTAATGCTTAGTAGTTTTAGATTAGGATAGCACGACTTATTTATTTTCCAATGAAATTAACTAGCAATTCGGGTTAATTACGGATTTTTTATATCTTCAATGGGTTCATTAATCACTGAATTTGATTATCTTGTTTTAATGAATGTGAAGTCATTCGGTTAAGGGGAGTCTTTGATTTGTCTAGTTAGCTATCTGGA
>NZ_JBEYFY010000126.1:0-1492 GCF_040703595.1 Streptomyces sp. NPDC007084 | reverse complement strand
ACCGCCAGGAGTACGAGACGGCGAAGGAGCGGTACGCCCGCCGCGGCACACGCCGGACGGGCAACCCGTCGAAGGCGAGGAAGGGCCGCAAGGCCTGAACCGGCCAGGAAGCCTGACCCGGGCCAAGGATTCCCCGACCAGGCGGGAGCCTGATCAGGTCCAAGGGGAGTCTGACCCGGGCCAAGGAAGCCCGACCAGGTAGGAGCCTGACCGGGCCGGGGAGAGCCGACCCCGGGCCAAGGGGAGTCTGAGCGGGCCGGGGAGAGCCGGCGCCGGGCCAAGGGAGCGCCCGAGATGACAGTCCAGGCAAGGCGGCGGCCCCCTACTCAACCCCCGCCCCGCCAGCGACCATGACCCCATGACGGCTTCTCCCTCTTCCTCCTCTTCCTCCTCTTCTCCCTCCCCCCGCCCCGAGCCCGCCGCCCACACTGCCCGCGCGCACTCCTTCAACGCCGCGGCGGCCCAGTACGCGGCGAACCGTCCCTCGTACCCGCCCGCCCTCTTCGACGCCGTCGAGGAGTTCGCCGGCCGGAGCCTCGCCGGTGCCAAGGTCGCCGACGTCGGGGCCGGCACCGGTATCTCGACCGTGCTCCTGCGCGACCGCGGCGCGCACGTCCTCGCCGTGGAACCGGGGCCCGGCATGGCCGCCGAGTTCCGCCGCGTCCACCCCGGCCTCCCGATCGTCCGGGGCAGCGGCGACGCCCTCCCTCTCGCGGACGCCTCCCTGGACTTCCTGACGTACGCCCAGTCCTGGCACTGGACCGACCCGGACCGTTCCGTGCCGGAGGCGCTGCGGGTGCTGCGACCCGGCGGGGCGCTGGCCCTGTGGTGGAACACCGAGGCGCTCGACGTCCCGTGGATCGAGGCCGCGGCCCGGCGCACCGAGCGCTTCCTCGGCCTCGACCCCGTGGTGGAGCGGAACGGCAGCGGCGCCCGCGCGGCCCACTCCCTCAACGCCGACCCCGCCGGGCGGCTCTCCTTCGAACGCGGCCAGGTCCGCTGGAGCCGAAACGTCCCCCTGGACACGCACCTCGCGAACGTCGGCAGCCACTCCGCGTTCCTGGTCCTCGGCGAGGAGGCCACGGCGGCGTTCTTCGCCGAGGAACGCGAACACCTCCTCCAGACGTTCCCGGACGGGATCGTCGAGGAGACGTACGTCGTGGAACTACTGGTCGCGACCCGCACGTGAACCGGACCGTGCGGCGCGCCCCACCCCACCGGGGCCGCCGCCCGCACCCCGAGACCCATACGACCGCTGGACCGCCGCCCGCGCCCCCGCACCCGTGCGACCGCCCCGCCCCGCCTCGGCACCCGCACCGCCGCCGGGCCCTGGCCCCCGCCCCGCCTCCGCACCCGCACCGCCCCCGGGCCCCGGCCCCCCCTTTTCCCCCCCTGCCCCCCCGCCCTCGCCGTCGCCGCCCCCCCCGGCGCCGGCGGGGCGGCGCGCGGCGGCGCGGGCGCCGGCGGCGCCGCGGGGGGGGGCGGCGGCGGC
>NZ_JBEYFY010000125.1:0-1510 GCF_040703595.1 Streptomyces sp. NPDC007084 | reverse complement strand
GACCAGACCGCCTACGCGATGACCAAGCGCGCCGTCGAGCAGCTCTCCCTGCACCTGGCACGGCACCTCGCACCGCGCGGCATCACCAAAACCATTCAAGTGAAGCCATGACCTTAACGTATCTTGGATTAGATCAAGCTAGTCGAGAAACGATGTTAGACCAAATTGATTTTGGGTAATGAATGTTTAGAACTTAGTAGTCGTCCAAAAACGACTACTTTTTTTGTTGAATCGTCCTTGGACGATTCGATGCTTTTGACTTGTAAGAACAGGATTGAATGAAGCCATACTGTTCGCATATTTTTAGTGGATGAACAAACAAAATACGAGAGATTTTTTGTTCGTTCATCCATGGTTTTAGGGGTTCTGTTGCAAAGTTTTCCAAAAAATCTATTTTAGTGTAAAATTGAGAAAAAAGACAGAGAGGACAGAGTAATGAATCATTTTAAAGGCAAACAATTCAAAAAAGACGTCATTATTGTCGCTGTTGGTTACTACCTGCGTTACAATCTAAGCTATCGTGAAGTTCAGGAATTGTTATATGATCGTGGAATAAATGTTTGTCATACTACGATTTATCGTTGGGTGCAAGAGTACAGCAAAGTCCTCTATTATCTTTGGAAGAAGAAAAATAGACAATCCTTCTATTCATGGAAAATGGACGAAACCTATATCAAAATTAAGGGACGTTGGCATTATCTTTATCGTGCAATTGATGCGGACGGCTTAACCTTAGATATCTGGTTACGAAAGAAACGGGATACGCAAGCAGCCTATGCTTTCTTAAAACGACTCCATAAACAGTTTGGTGAGCCGAAAGCAATTGTGACCGATAAAGCACCTTCTCTTGGCTCCGCCTTTAGAAAGTTACAGAGTGTGGGTTTATATCCTAAGACAGAGCACCGAACTGTGAAGTATCTTAACAATTTAATAGAACAAGACCATCGACCTATTAAACGACGGAATAAATTTTATCAAAGTCTCCGTACAGCCTCTTCCACGATTAAGGGCATGGAGACCCTTCGAGGAATATATAAAAAGAACCGAAGAAATGGAACGCTCTTCGGCTTTTCGGTGTCTACTGAAATCAAGGTATTAATGGGAATACCAGCCTAAGATATTTGGAGTTCAGAGAGAGCGCGTTTGATTTTCAAACTTCGCAACAGAACCTTTCATGCTCTCAGCATTATTTTCTAGCTTTGCAAATTTTTTTGAAACAAGTTATATTGTAGTTAAAAAAACTACAGGAGGATTTATCACATTTTTATTTGGAGCAATCGTTTGTGTCATTGCACAAGTATTACTTATTCCATTATTTGGCTTGAATGGTGCTGGATTAGCTTCAATGCTTGGATTCTTAACAACGTTTTTATTTCGTGTCAAGGATACGCAAAAATTTGTGGTGATTCAGATTAAATGGCGAACTTTTATAAGTAATTTTGTGATCATTTTGGTACAAATTCTTTGTTTATTTTATCTGCCGAATAAAGTCTTGTATCTATGCCTTGCC
>NZ_JBEYFY010000124.1:0-1870 GCF_040703595.1 Streptomyces sp. NPDC007084 | reverse complement strand
GCCGTCCGGCAAGGCGGCGACCTGCACGCCCTCGAAGCCGTCCTTGGCGATGAGCCCCGGCACGGCGCGCACGAGCGCCGCCACGTCGCGGCCGGCCCCGGACACCATCTCGGGGTGCTCGCGCATGGCGCGCGCGACCCGGCCCTCGGGGGTGTCCGGCGCGCCGGCCGCGATCCGCACGAGAGCGCGGGCGAGGCCGTGCAGGGAGACGGAGAACAGGGGCGCTCCACAGCCGTCGACCGTGACCTTGGCGACGGCCTGTCCGGTGAGGTCCTCGACGGTCGCGGCGACGGCGCGCTGGAGCGGGTGGTCCGCGTCGAGGTAGTCGTCGAGCGTCCAGTCGTTGAGCCGCGCGGTGTACAGCATGGCCGCGTGCTTGCCGGAGCAGTTCTGGGCCAGCCGGGTGGCGGCTCTGCCCTCACGGATCCAGGTCTCGCGGACGGCGGTGCCGTAGGGCAGGTCGGGGGTGTTGCGGAGCCGTTCCTCTTCCAGTCCGGCCCGTTCCAGGATGCGGCGGGCCCCGGCGAGGTGACGCTCCTCCCCGGAGTGGCTAGCGGCGGCGAGGGCGAGCAGTTCGCCGTCCAGCGGGAGCCCGGCACGCAGCATCGCGACGGCCTGTACGGGCTTGAGCGCGGAGCGCGGGTAGAAGGCGGCCTCGATGTCGCCGAGCTGGAACTCCACGGTGCCGTCGGCGGCGAGGACGACGACCGAGCCGTAGTGGACGCCCTCGATCACCCCGCCGCGGACGAGCTGGGCGACGGGGGCGTGCAGGGGTTCGCGGACGACGGGAGCCGCCGTGGAGCGCGGGCAGCCGTGGGTCAGGGCCGGGTTCACGCCTGGACCCCGTTCGCTGTGGGGCGCGCCGGACGCGGGGCCGGGGTCCGCGGGGTGGATTCGCTCATGTCTGAGGGTCGCCTTTCGTGGGGGTGTCCGCGCGCCCGGGGCGCACGATGGCGGCGAGGGTGGTCTCCACGCGGTCCAGGTGGTGGGCCATCGCGTCGACCGCGTCGCGCTCGCTGCCGTCGGCCAGTGCCTCGACGATCAACCGGTGTTCCCGGTCGGACTGCTCGCGCCGGCCGCCCAGTTCGTTCAGGAAGGCCGACTGGCGTGCGAGCGCGTCCCGGATCTCCTCGATGACGCGGCGGAAGACCGGGTTGTGGGAGGCCTCGGCCACGGTGAGGTGGAAGACGGTGTCCATGGCGACCCAGGCCGTGGTGTCGGTCTCGCGCTCCATCCGGTCCAGCAGGTGGGTGAGGCGGTCGAGGTCCTCCGGGGTGCGGCGCACGGCCGCGTATCCGGCGACGGGAAGCTCGACGTGGCGCCGCACCTCCAGCAGGTCGCCCGCCGTGTAGTCGCCGAAGGTCGGGTCCTGCACGGTGGCGGCGACCACGAAGGTGCCCTTGCCCGTCCGGGACACGGTCAGGCCCATCGCCTGGAGCGCGCGCAGCGCCTCGCGCAGCACGGGGCGGCTCACTTCGAGGCGGCGGCACAGCTCCGCCTCGGAGGGGAGCTTGTCGCCGACGGCGTGCTCGCCACGCTCGATGGCGTCGCGGAGGTGGGTGAGCACCGCTTCCATCGCGCTGACGCGCCGCGGCGGTACCCCACCTGTCTGGCTGTCTGACAGGTTCACGCAGGCGATCCTCCGGATGGATGACGCCCCTGTCAAGCGGGCCGGCGTCTGGCGGGCCAGGCCGCCGCCGGGAACACGACAGGGGCGGCGAAGCCGGGGTCTCGGCTTCGCCGCCCCTGTCGGCCGGCTGGTCCTGGGGCGCCAGGCCCTAGGGTGTGTCCGCAATGTCGGTGGGGAGCCAGAGTCGTAGGCAGGCGATGGTGACCAGGGCTTTGTAGTGGCGGGCTCGTTTGTCGTAGC
>NZ_JBEYFY010000123.1:0-1898 GCF_040703595.1 Streptomyces sp. NPDC007084 | reverse complement strand
GGTGACGGCCCGGTGGACGCCGAACGCGGGGTGACGGCCCGGATGACGCCCGGCGCACGGGCCCGGGCCGGATGACGCCCAGCGCACGGGCCTGGATTAAATTGTTAGAGAAAGAAAATCGTTATCTTCAGGAGGAACTTGAACTTCTAAAAAAGTTCCGGGTCTTCTTGAAGCGAAGCAAGTAAAACGTTTTGAATTTCTCTTGAAACATCATGGGAAGATAAAAATTAAGCATGCAGTAAAAGTTCTTAAGGTTTCTCGCTCAGGTTTCTATGAATACATGCATCGTCGTCCTTCAAAACAACAAGTGGAGAGAGAAATTCTCTCAGAGAAGATAAAAGCTGTCTTTCATGAGCATAAGGGACGCTATGGTGCGGTTAGAATTACCAAGGTACTTCATAATACTGGTATTATGACCAACACGAAACGTGTTGGGAAACTGATGCACTTGATGGGACTTTATGCCAAGGGAAGCCGTTATAAATATAAACATTACAACAGAAAAGGAGCTTCGCTTTCAAGACCCAATTTAATTAATCAGATCTTTAAAGCAACAGCTCCTAATAAAGTATGGCTGGGAGACATGACCTATATCCCTACCAAAGAAGGCACCTTATACTTAGCCGTGAATATCGACGTTTTTTCACGTAAGATTGTAGGCTGGTCAATGTCTTCACGGATGCAAGATAAACTGGTGAGGGATTGCTTCTTACAAGCTTGTGGGAAAGAACATCCTCAGCCTGGCTTGATTGTCCATACTGATCAAGGGAGTCAATATACAAGCTCTCGTTATCAATCTACTCTTCGTCAAGTCGGTGCTCAATCTAGCATGAGTCGTAAAGGAAATCCATATGACAATGCAATGATGGAGTCTTTTTATAAGACGCTAAAGAGGGAGCTTATTAATGATGCTCATTTTGAGACAAGAGCTGAGGCTACTCAAGAAATATTTAAATACATTGAGACCTATTACAATACAAAAAGGATGCATTCAGGTCTTGATTACAAGTCGCCAAAAGACTTTGAAAAATATAATTCTTAAATTCTCTTAACTCCGTGTCTAGTTTTTCGTTGACTTTCCAAAAATATAGCTCATTTTGTGTCTAAATATTTGACATTAGTCCACTTTAATTGTCTTTAACTTTTCACTCATCATAAGTCCTGCCTTTTAACCGTGGGTAGGTATTGCTCGATTGCTTTTTTGAGATACTTAGTGATATTTTTCTTTGAGTAGTCTTCTCGCTTGGCTCTCACATAAGACAAGTGGTCTTTGACCCCATTCAAACCTCGTAAGTCTTTCAGTTCGTCATAGAGAGGGTACACGTGTGCTTGTAAGCCTGAAAGAATTTTAGTATCCGTCAAGTCTAGATAAGACAATAAGAAATGTTCCATAAGCAGCTTGGTATACGGACTTTTTAGGGCTTGTACCGTCAGCATGTCTTCGGTTTCTGCTTTACGTGCTTTATCTTCTTGGTAGACTTTATCTTCCAACTTGTAGCTGTTATCGTCTGCTCGACGTTTTTTCGTGATATGAAAGACAATAGAATCAATGCTTTTACCTTTTTTCACTTTCTCATAGGCAATATTAAATGAGGTCCGATCATTGATTTCTTCAAGGGGTTTATCTAAAACTTTCTTGCTAAAGTTAGTGAATAATTTGTATTCATTGACCGTGTCCGTCATTTCTCGTAATTCTCGCATGGAAATTGAAGGATTGCGGTAGGCTTCCACTTGTTCTTCTCGGCGCCCACCCTTGTAACTATAATGCTCGTACTGGTTATAATTCATAGATAACCAACGATACAAGATAATGGAATACTTGCTATTGAGTTCTGCAAGATCAGACAAAGCGTGTTGCGTGAAATTTTGTTTTAAATTGATTAAATACGGCATAATTT
>NZ_JBEYFY010000122.1:0-1996 GCF_040703595.1 Streptomyces sp. NPDC007084 | reverse complement strand
TAGGTTGCCGCCATGTTGCGTCCTGAAAGCTGGTCCCAGCCTGCGGGTGGAAGTCCCGTCCGGGTAGACACCGGAGTGCCCGGTAGCAGGTCCCGGTTTGTCGTGGAGACGCGGCGGGCTGAGCGGGATGTCAAGAGCCTCTTTGGAGGAAGCAAGCACGCGGGCCGTAGCGTAAAGCGAACCTTGCAGCCTCGTCACAACAACAGCGGAGAAGCCGAGCCCGTCATGCCGGGGCGAAGGCCATGTCCCGAGGGCCCTGTTCCGGGGTCAGCTCTCGGGGTTCTCCCGGGGTACGGAGGGCGGCACGTGTGCACGGTTGGGGCCGGAACAGGAGAGACCCGTCTGACCACGCCTGACGTCAGGCAAGAGACCGGACGTATAAGCCGATGGTGAAAATGTCCGGAGGGCAGCGGGAGTCCGAGGGGGTCGTAGTACCGCTGATCGGCGTGCAACATAACGCGCCAGGAGGGAAGGGCCCTCACTTTGATCACGCCCGTAGCGGAGGTAAGCACGAGGGCATGGCCGGGACCGCCCGGTCCAACTACCCCGACGGGCAAAGCCCCGTCGTAGTGGACGGACACGCGTCCGTTTCGAAAGTGCGAAAACTGCAACGCGGGCTATGGGCTGCGGCCAAGCAGTCGCCGGAGCGGCGTTTCCATGCTCTTTACGACCGTATCCACAGAGGTGACGTGCTGTGGGAGGCGTGGGAACGAGTCCGGGCCAACAGAGGTAGTGCCGGGGTGGATCGGGTCACCCTGGTATTCGTGGAGAAGGAGTACGGCGTCCGGCGGTTGCTTGGCGAACTCCAGCAGGATCTCCGCAAGGGTGTGTATCGTCCCGCGCCGGCCAGGCGCGTGGAAATTCCAAAACCACAAGGTGGTAAACGGCCGCTGGGTATTCCCACGGTGCGCGACAGAGTGGCACAGCAGGCTGCGAAGATCGTGCTGGAGCCGGTGTTCGAGGCCGGGTTCCTCCCGTGCTCGTTCGGTTTCCGGCCGAAGCGGTCGGCGACTCAGGCGATGGAACGGCTTCGCGTCGGCTTCATCAAGGGGTCCTGCTTTGTCGTGGAGTTCGACATCCGTAACTTCTTCGGTGAGATCGGCCATGACCGGCTGCTCGCTGAGGTAGGGCGCCGGGTGTCGGATCGTCGGGTGCTCAAGCTGGTTCGTTTGTGGCTGCAAGTGGGTGTGATGGTGGACGGCGAGGTTCAGCGGACGGTCGCTGGGACACCTCAGGGCGGAGTCATCTCGCCTTTGCTGGCCAACATCTACTTGCACGTCCTGGACTCCGAGCTGTCCAAGCGCGGGGTGGGTGAGCTGGTGCGGTACGCGGACGACGGAGTCGTCTTGTGCCGTTCGGCGTATCAGGCCAGGAAGGCCCTGGAGGCTGTCGGGGAGATCCTCGACTCGCTGGGGTTGCAGCTGCACCCGGGCAAAACGAAGGTGGTTGACCTCAGAGAGGGCCGGGAAGGACTCGACTTCCTCGGCTGCCACTTCAGAGCCCGCTTCTCGGGCAGGGTGTGGGAGAAGTACGGCAGTGTTCGTTACTACCTGCATCGCTGGCCCGCGAAAGCGGCGATGAAGCGACTCCGGGACAAGGTCCGTGAACGGACTGACCGCCGCCGGTCGGGAATGGATATCCGTGATGTAATCGCGGACTTGAATCCAATCCTGCGCGGCTGGGGCAATTACTTCCGAACCGGGAATGCCGCACAGAAATTCCGCACGATGGACTCGTACGTCGCGTGGCGCCTATGCCGACTGATGATCAAGAAGCGAGGGCGAAACCTGCGTGCTGGTCAGGTCAAGGAATGGACGCAAGAGTGGTTTATTGGGCACGGCCTTTACCGGCTGAGTGGCACTATCCGCTATCCGAAGGCAGCGTAACCATGTCAAGAAGATCATCGGTAAGCCGTATGCGGGAAAACCGCACGTACGGATTGAAAGGGGGATGGGGAAACGGGCCGTACATGGCACCGCGCCCCTGACTACCAATG
>NZ_JBEYFY010000121.1:0-2728 GCF_040703595.1 Streptomyces sp. NPDC007084 | reverse complement strand
AGCGGATGGAAGACGCCCGGTCCCGGCATCATGTGTGGATTCGTGAGCACGGGACCGACCTGCCCGAGGTCGCGGACTGGACCTGGACCGGCTGAGAAGCCCTGCTCGGGCAGGCGCGGCGGAGGCGGTTAAAGGCGGTGGGAGAGGGGCCGGGCCGCGGTCAGGGGGTTTTGCGGCCCCACTGCGGTCCGAGCCGTTCCCATTCGCGCCCCCACCGGTCGTAACGCCGCTGGTCGAGCCGCCAGCGGGCGAGTCCGCCGATCGCCAGGGCCACACCGCCGAGGGCCACGGCCGCGCCGGCTCCGAGCAGCCCCGCCTCGGTGGCCGCCGCGCCGGGGCTCGGCGGTGGCGTGGCGAGCTGCCCCTTGCCGTCCATCCAGACCACGACGGGGGAGCCGGCCTTGTGCCCGGGGTCCACCAGGGCGCTGCCGGTACGGGGCGAGCCGTCCGGCGCGGTCCAGCGCACCGTCGCCCGCACCTGCTCGTAACGCGACCCCTCACCGGAGGACGCCGCCGCACTCGTACCGTCCACCAGCACGGCCGGGACGGGACTGCGGTCGTTGCGCAGCCGGTCGAAGGACTCGCCGGCGGCGCGGGCCGTCATCACACCGGCGACGGCGCCGCCCAGCACGATCACCGTCCAGACGACCAGCACGATCCACGCCTCGATGACGTCGTCGCGGCGACGCAGCGGGTTCCTCCGCCAGCGCCAGCACCACTGCCTCGCACCCTGGGCTCCCCGTGCTCCGCGCATGGCACCGCACCTCCTAGCTACACCCCCCACAGTGCAAGCCGATCGGTGCGGGCGCGAGCGGGGAGCGGGAAGCCCGGCCCGCGGCCCCGGCCCGCGACCCCGGGCCGGGCGCCGTCGGGAAGCGGTATCAGGCCCGGTCAGAGCCCGGACCGGAGACCCCGCGCGCGGTGCGCGGAGGCCAGGGATCTGGGAGCCCTCCGCTCCTGCCGGCCGGCTGCCCCCCCCGTCACAACACCTCGGTCTCCGCGCGCGACGCCTCGCCCCAGAGCGTGTGGAAGCTGCCCTCGCGGTCGGTGCGCCGGTACGTGTGGGCGCCGAAGAAGTCGCGCTGCCCCTGCGTGAGGGCCGCCGGTAGCCGGTCGGCGCGCAGGGTGTCGTAGTACGACAGCGCGGCCGAGAAGGCGGGCACCGGGACACCCCTGCGCGTGGCGGTGGCGACGACCTCGCGCCACGGCACCTGCGCGTCCGTGACCTCGGTCGCGAAGCCCGGGTCCGAGAGCAGGCTGACCAGGCCCGGATCGACGGCGTACGCGGCCCGGATCCGGTCCAGGAACGCGGCCCGGACGATACAGCCGCCGCGCCAGATCTTCGCCACCTCGCCGAGGTCGATGTCCCAGCCGTACTCGGCGGCGGCGTCCAGGATCATCTTCCAGCCCTGGTCGTAGGCGATCACCTTCGAGGCGTACAGCGCGTGCTCGACCTGGCTGGTGAACCGCTCGGCCTCCGTCGCCGACAGATCCCAGTGCGTTCCGCCGGGCAGCTCGCGGTAGGCGGCGCGCAGGCCGGGCTGGCTGGACGCGGCGCGCGCGAAGGTCGCCTGCGCGATCGCGGTGACCGGCGAACCGAGATCGAGGGCCGTCTGCACCGTCCAGCGGCCGGTCCCCTTCTGGCCCGCCGCGTCGACCACGACGTCCACGAACGGCTCCCCGGTCGCCGCGTCCTGGTGCGCGAGCACCTCCGCGGTGATCTCGATCAGGTACGAGTCGAGCCGGCCCCGGTTCCAGCGCCGGAAGATCTCCGCGATCCGCGCGGGCGAGTAGCCGCCCACCCGGCGAAGCAGGTCGTAGGCCTCGCCGATGAGCTGCATGTCGGCGTACTCGATGCCGTTGTGCACCATCTTCACGAAGTGGCCGGCGCCGTCCGTGCCGATGTGGGTGGCGCAGGGCTCACCGTCCACCTTGGCGCTGATCGTCTCGAACATCGGTCCGAGCGACGCGTACGACTCCGGGGAACCGCCGGGCATGATGCTCGGCCCGCGCAGCGCGCCCTCCTCGCCGCCGGACACCCCGGCGCCGACGAAGTGGATACCGCGCTCGCGCAACGACTGCTCACGGCGGCGCGTGTCGGTGAAGTGCGCGTTGCCCCCGTCGATGATCATGTCGCCGTCCTCCAGGAGCGGCGCGAACTCCCCGATGACCGCGTCGGTGGCCGAGCCCGCCTGCACCATGATCATCAGGCGGCGGGGGCGTTCCAGCGCCGCGACGAACTCCTCGGCCGACTCGGCGGGCACGAAGGCGCCCTCGTGCCCGAACTCCTCGATCAGCGCCTTCGTCCGGGCGGGGGTGCGGTTGTGGACGGCGACGGTGTAGCCGTTCCGGGCGAAGTTGCGGGCCAGGTTGCGGCCCATCACGGCGAGCCCTGTGACGCCGATCTGCGCGGTCGCCTTCATGGTGTGCTCCTTGGTTCCGGATCTGCGGCCCCGCGTACCTGACGGGCGAGCAGAACGACTGTCGCTGTGCCGATCAGTACGCACGGCGGGGGCCGGGATGTTCACCGCCGGCCCGTGCGGGTGCACGACACCATGTCGCCGGGTTGCGGCCCGTCGCCGGTCACCGATCCTCCGGAGGGCGGCCGAATGCCCTGCCCGTGCGGGGGACTTGGGGGGGTGCCTCTATGTCTTTCGTCAAGCGAGGCGTGGGGCGCGGGGTTCGTAGAAGGTGCCGTCGCGGAGCATGGCGAACAGCATGCTGATGC
>NZ_JBEYFY010000120.1:0-3233 GCF_040703595.1 Streptomyces sp. NPDC007084 | reverse complement strand
CGGTCGCCCAGCCCCAGATCACCGGGAGCAGATAGACGGCGACGAGGCCACCGCCCAGGAAGCCGATCACCGACAGGATGCCGACGACGAAGCCCCGCGCACGCCGCCACGCCGTCGGGGCGGGAGCCCGGACGGGGTACGGCGGGGGCGAGGGCCGGGGTGGTCACCTGCGGGTCAGTCCCGTCCGTGCCGCAGCGCCGGGTGGGCGCCGGCGGCCACGAGGTCGGAGACGGCGGTCTTCGGGTCGCGGCCGGTGACCAGGGACTCGCCGACCAGGACCGCGTCGGCGCCCGCGTTGGCGTACGCGATCAGGTCGTGCGGGCCGCGGACCCCGGACTCGGCGATCTTGACCAGGTCGGCCGGGATCTCGGGGGCGACGCGCTCGAAGGTGGTGCGGTCGACCTTCAGCGTCTTCAGGTCGCGCGCGTTGACCCCGATGACCTTCGCGCCGGCGTCGACCGCGCGCTCGACCTCGTCCTCGTCGTGCACCTCGACCAGCGGGGTGAGCCCGATGGACTCGGCGCGCTCGATGAGGGACTCCAGGGCGGGCTGGTCCAGGGCCGCGACGATGAGCAGCGCCAGGTCCGCGCCGTACGCGCGGGCCTCCCAGAGCTGGTACGACGTGACGATGAAGTCCTTGCGCAGCACCGGGATGTCCACCCGGGCGCGGACGGCCTCCAGGTCGGCGAGCGAGCCGCCGAAGCGGCGCTGTTCGGTGAGGACGGAGATGACGGCCGCGCCGCCCGCCTCGTAGTCGGCGGCCAGGGCCGCCGGGTCGGCGATCGCGGCGAGCGCGCCCTTGGAGGGACTGGACCGCTTGACCTCGCAGATGACCTTGACGCCGTCACCGCGCAGGGCGGCCACGCCGTCCTTGGCGGCGGGAGCCTTCGCCGCGCGCTCCTTGAGCTCGTCGAGGCTGACCCGCGCCTGCCGCTCCGCGAGGTCGGCACGGACTCCGTCGATGATCTCGTCGAGCACACTCACGCGAGCGGCCCCCTTCCTGCGGTGGACGGTTGAAGCGGTCGAGCTGTCGACCCGGGTTCACCGTCGCTGACGGAAAAGAAAAGTGGGTCACTGCGATGGTATCCGCAGGACGGCGTAGCCCTCGCATCCGGTTGACGCCGGTCCCACTACCTGGACATTCGCCATTTGATCAAGGATGCAACCAGCCACCGAAGGGCAGGTTCCGGACAACGGTGAAGACCAGCGTCAACGCTCCCACGGTCCACAGGTGGACCGGCCCGAGGTCGATCCGCGCGGGGCGTCCGCGCACCACGCGGATCACCCAGAAGGCCCATACGACGGCGAAGACGAGGTAGCCGGCGACGGCGAGCGCGTTGTCCGTGAGCGCCGCGGCGAAGTCCCCGTGCGCGACGGCGTGCGCGCTGCGCAGCCCGCCGCAGCCGGGGCAGTACACGCCGGTGAGGCGCAGCAGCGGGCAGACCGGGTAGTGGCCGGGCTGGTTGGGGTCGACGGCGCCGACGTAGGCGAAGGCGCCGACGACGACCGCGAGCATCCCGGCCGGGACGGCGAGCCGCCGCAGGACGCCCCCGGCGGCCGGAGCCGGCGGGGCTCCGGGGGCGGGGTGGGCCCGGTCCCGGGGCGAGGCCCCGGCCTCGGTGCCGGGGGTGGTCCGGGGGCCGGGGCTCGCGGCCGGCGTCACCCTGTGGGATTCGGCGTTCACCCGACGCATTCTGCCCGGCGCGCGCGGCGGACGCGCGCCCGGTACACGAGAGGCGGCCCCGGCGGGTGTGCCGGGACCGCCTCTCGGGCGAAACCTTCGCGGATCAGGCGTCGGCGCTCGCGGTCTCCCGGGTGCGCACGACCTGCGGGGAGGAGTCCTTCGGCTGTCCCAGGCCCATGCTCCGCATGATCAGGCCGACGACACCGCCGAGGGCGACGACGACCAGGCCGGCCCAGAAGCCCAGCGGCTCGGCCATCACCATGAAGGCGCCCGCGACGCAGAAACCGATGAAGGCGATGATGACACCGGTCCAGGCGGCCGGGGTGTGACCGTGGCTGCTGCCCGCCATGACTTGCTCCTCGTTGCTGTATGCGTGTGTGAGTCGGACGCTCGCGTCCATTGTCCCGTACGGACGGGTCCGCCGTGAGCCGGGGGTCGTCCCTCGCGCGTCGGTCCGGCCGGTCCGGGACGCGCGGCCCGGGGCGCGGGGTCCTCGGCGTGGGTACGCGGGTCCCGGGAGGCCGGGGCTCAGGTCCCGGCGGGGTCCGGGCCGGTCGGGTCCTCGCCGCGGTCCAGGGCCTTCCAGAGGTCCTCGGGCCGGTCCGGGTCCACGGGCCTGGTCCTACGGGGCCGGGGGGTGCCGTCGCGCTCGTAGCGGCCGGACATGGCGGGCCACAGCCGGCCGTAGCGCACGGCGAGCAGGCCCGCGAGGAGGATGAGCGCGCCGCCCGCCGCGGCCACGTACGGCCAGGCGGTGTGGCTGAGGCCGGCGGCGGTGGCGGCGGTGTTGCCGGACGCGGCGGCGGCCTGCTCGTCGAGGGCGGAGCTGTCGCCCGCGCCGAGCACGGCCGCGACGACCGTGCCCGCCCCGGAGAGCGCGAGCAGCGCTGAGACGAGAAGACGGCCGGAGCGGCGGACGGCGAAGACGGCGACGAGCGCGGCGAGGCCGACTATCGCGAGCGCGGCGGGCACACCCGTGACGTCGCTGCCCTTGGCGGTCAGCGGGAAGGCGCCGCCGGCCACGGTCACGGTCCCCTCCGCCCAGCTCTGCCGGGTGGACAGCAGGGCCACGGCCGCGCCGAGCGCACCGCTCAGCAGGGCCACGCCAAGGCTGCGGCGGCCGGACCGGGAGGGTCCGGCGGCTTCGGATCGGGGGTGAGGTACAGCAGTCACGTACTCCACTATCGCCTGAACCCGGGTCGAACCGTCACCCGGGGTTCACGTGACCCTCGTCCTATTGCCCGCGACTGTACGGACCCGAGGCCGCCCGGGGGCACCCTCAACTGCCCACGGAGGCGGGGCGCCTGCCGGCCGGGGATGCGCCCGGGGCGGGCCGTCGCGCACCGGTCCGGCCGGCCGGCGGCGGGGCTGATCGGCCGGCTCGCGGTGAGGCTGAGCGGTCGGCCGGCCGGGGCGGGACCAGGGGTCGGCCGGGGAGGGCGGGTGGCCGGCCGGGGCTAGGGCGTGTCGTTTGGATCAGGTGGCGCCGGAGTGCGGCGCCTTGTCGGCTGGGCCGAGCGGGGCAGGGTGCGTGCAGCTGCAAGGCGGA
>NZ_JBEYFY010000119.1:0-3669 GCF_040703595.1 Streptomyces sp. NPDC007084 | reverse complement strand
ACCAAGGACCAGATCAAGAACTCCCCGGAGTTCGACAAGGACAAGCACGTCGGCGACGCCGGCTACCACGAGCAGGTCGGCGGCTACTACCAGACCCAGCGCGGCATCTGAGCGTAGCGGCACCAGCGCGGTACGCGAGAGCGGGGCCGACCGGGAACACTCCGGTCGGCCCCGCTCTCGCGTACCCATACCCGGACTCGGACCTGGTTCGGACTCGGGCCCGAACTCGGTCTCGGCTCGGCCAAGTTCAGGTGCAGCGCCCCCGCGTGAAGGCTGGATCATCCCCGCCCCGAGGGATGAAGTGCCACGGTCCGAGGGGAATTGTGCCGCCGATCCCGGGCAGACGATCACCGATGAATGATCAGCCGACCCCACCCCGAGCGATGGCGTTCTTCGCGATATCCAGATCCGATCCGCTGCGTCTGCTCTCCACCACGGACCTCGTGCGGGAGAACGACAAACTGGCCGAGGAGCGCACCCACCTGCACCGTGCCGTGACCTCGCACGCCACGGTGGACCAGGCCATCGGCGCGCTGCTGGTCCTCGGCCGGATCGGGCCGGAGGACAGTTGGGACGTGCTGCGCGAGACCTCCCAGCACACCAACCGCAAGCTGCACGTCATCGCGGAGCAGGTCCTCGCGTTCGCCCAGGGCGGCACCCTGCCCGAGGAGACACGCGTCGCCCTGGAGGCCGCGCTGTCCAGGCGGCAGGGTGGCGGGCCGGAGGCCGAGACCGACCCGGCCCCGCCCAAAGCGCCTACGCCTACGGCCCCTTGACCGTCGGCGAAGCGCTCGGCGTGCTCTCCGCGCCGGGGCGAGGCGTCTCCGCCGAGCTGCTGTCCGGTGAGAACCAGGCCACACCGACCAGCACCGCCAGCAGGAAGACCACCGCTCCGGCCGCCGCTCCCACCGCGCGGGGCCGCTGGGTGAGCAGTTCGGCGACGCCCGGACGTCTGCGCCTGCGCGAGTGGTGTCCGGCCGCGGCGCCCCGGGTGACCGTCGCACCGGCGGACGGCGCTCCGGTGGACGACGCGGACGGCAGGGCATACGTGGTGGCCGGGCCGACGACGCAGAGGTCCGGCGTGTTCCGGTGCTGCGCGGGGCGCGCGGCCGGGAGTGGTTCCGGCCGGCCCTGCCAGGCTCCGGTGCTGTACCAGGACGCCGCCTGCTGTGCGGTCGGCCGGTCCTCGGGCTGCTTGGCCAGGAGGCCGAGGAGGTAGTTCTCGAACGCGGGCGGCAGCTCGACGCCGAGCTGCCGGGGCGGGGTCGGTGCGGTGTCGAGGTGGTGGTGCAGGATCGCGACGGCACTGCCACCCTGGAAGGGCGGGCGTCCGGTGAGGAGTTGGTACAGGACGCAGCCGAGCGAGTACATGTCGGACGGCGGCCCCGCGGTCTTCCCGAGGGCCCGCTCCGGCGCCAGGTACAGGCTGGTGCCGACGATCTGCCCGGTCGCGGTGAGGCCGCCCGCCGGGTCGTCCATGAAACGCGCGATGCCGAAGTCGCCGATCTTGACACTGCCGTCGGCGTCCAGCATCAGGT
Source organism: Streptomyces sp. NPDC007084 (assembly GCF_040703595.1). NCBI lineage: Bacteria > Bacillati > Actinomycetota > Actinomycetes > Kitasatosporales > Streptomycetaceae > Streptomyces > Streptomyces sp. NPDC007084. The sequence goes on along the minus strand of NZ_JBEYFY010000119.1, from coordinate 2,131 downwards.
TGCCCGGCTTGATGTCCCGGTGCACGATGCCCTGTTGGTGCGCGGCGGCGAGCCCGGCGGCGGCCTGGGCGGCGATCTGGGCCACCCGCTCGGCGGACAGGGTGCCGGCGGTGGCGAGCACATGGGAGAGGCTGTCGCCCTCGATCAGCTCCATCACCAGGAAGAGCCGGTTCTCGAACGACCCGAAGTCCAGGACGCCGACCACATGCCGATGGTTCAGCCGTCCCGCCGTCTGCGCCTCCAGGCGGAACCGGGCCGCGGCGGTCGGGTCGGCATCCTGGGAGAGCAGCAGTTTGACGGCGACGGGCCGGCCGATCATCTCGTCCTGCGCCCGCCACACCTCCCCCATCGCGCCCCGCCCGAGAGTGGTGTGCAGCCGATACCGCCCCGCTATCAGCACCTGTACTTCATCCTCACGCCGTAGAGATCCGTCCGTCGCCGCGGGCCGTTGACGAGCCTGTCGGTCCAGGTGACCGGGGCGCCGCAGCAGGGTGAGCCTACTGCCAACGCGCCCGTGGTCAGGCGGCGTTCGGCCGGGGGACCGCACCCTCGCCCAAGATCGCGGAGAACCGGTCGGCAAGACGTCCGAATCCGATCGGGTGTGACGCCGGATGCCCTCCGCGACACCGAGGCGAAAGATCATTCTCCCCTGCCCGCAAGCGGCCGGAGCGGGAGGGCCACCCATCCCGCCAAAGACCGGTCACGCATTGGCATGGACCTGTCCAACCTCATTGACTATCCTCGTCCACGCAACTCTGAGAGCGCTCTCTCCTGCCCTTCGCCCCACTCACCGACCATCGGATCGACGAAAGGCAACTCCCTTGAGACGCACCACAGTTCTGCGTACCGCCGTGTCCGCGGGTCTGCTCGTCAGCGCCGCCACCCTGGGACTCACCCAGGCCGCCGCCGACGAAGCCCCCGCCACCTCCTCCCCTTCCGCATCGCGGGCCCCCGCCTCCTCGGCGCTGATCTCGGCGATGCGACGCGATCTCGGGCTCACCGAGAAGCAGGCGACCGCCCGGCTCTCCCAGGAGGCCACCGCACGCGCCGTCGAGCGCACCGCCAAGCGCAAGGCCGGCGCCTCGTACGGCGGCTCGTGGTTCGACGCGAAGAGCGGCCGGCTGGTCGTCGCCCTGACCAAGGCGACCTCACGCGCGGCCGTCGAGGCGACCGGCGCGAAGGTCACCCTCGTCAAGCACAGCGAGCGGCAGCTCGACGCCACCATGAAGCGCCTCGACGCGCTCGACGCGCCGGCCGGTGTCAGCAGTTGGCACGTCGACCCGAAGTCCAGCTCCGTCGTCGTCGACGTGGTCTCTCCGCACAAGAGTGACAACGATGTCCAGGCCTTCGTGGACCGGGCCCGGGCGGCGGGTCCCGTGACCGTACGGGAGACCGCCTCGGCGCCGAGCACCTTCGCGGCGGGAACGGTGGGCGGAGACCCGTACTACACGGGCAACGTCCGCTGTTCCATCGGCTTCTCCGTGTACGGCGGTTTCGTCACCGCCGGTCACTGCGGCCAGGCCGGCGCGGGTGTCAGCGGCTGGGACGGCAGCTACATCGGCAACTTCCAGGGCTCCTCGTTCCCGGACAACGACTACGCCTGGGTGAACGTCGGCAGCGGGTGGTGGACGGTTCCCGTGGTCCTCGGCTGGGGCACCGTCTCCGACCAGCTCGTCCGGGGTTCGGGCGAGGCGCCCATCGGCGCTTCGATCTGCCGTTCCGGCTCGACCTCGCACTGGCACTGCGGCAACGTCCTCGCCAAGAACGAGACCGTGAACTACAGCCAGGGCGCCGTGCACCAGATGACCAAGACGAGCGTCTGCGCCGAACCCGGCGACTCGGGCGGTTCGTTCATCAGCGGTGACCAGGCACAGGGCGTCACCTCCGGCGGCTGGGGCAACTGCAGCAGCGGAGGCGAGACCTGGTACCAGCCCATCAACGAGATCCTGAACCGCTACGGTCTCACCCTGCACACCGCCTGACCGGCCTCCCGCCGGTCCGCCCCCGCCGGTCCGTCCAACGTGGGTCAGCCCGCGCCGGTCCGCCCCCGCCGCCGCGGCGGCGCTGGAGCAGGGCAAGCCGGCGACGCAGGAGTACTCGTCGCCGAACAAGATGCCCTACCCCAGCCCCG
>NZ_JBEYFY010000118.1:0-3853 GCF_040703595.1 Streptomyces sp. NPDC007084 | reverse complement strand
CGGCGCCGAGTTCGGGGGTGTGTAGCTGCTGCGTGGTTCCGAACACCTCGTCGAATGCGAGGGAGCATCTCGTGGGCACCAGGTGGTAGGGGGAGACTCCACGGTCCGGAGGCCCGGCGTCTGGCGGCCCGGGGTTCGCGCCCCGGCCCTCCGCGGGTCCCGCTCGCCCGGTTCTCGGGGCGTGCGTGGCGCACGGGGCGGCTTCCTCGCCGCCCGTTCCGTATTCGAGGCCCCCGAGTCTTCCCGGTCTTCCCGAAGACACACATGGACCCACCCTGACCCGGATCCGCGCGGCCCGCGATGTGTGGTGTGCCACCCGGTGGAACCATCGGGCGTGTCCGGGACGTTTTTACGGGTCCACGGTGTGTGGTCGTCCCACGGCACCACACGCGCGTGGCTGATCAATGGGCCCGCCCGGCGCGTATTCAGGGGCCCCAGAGAAAGGCGGCTCCGTGGACGTGCTCGACCTCCTGCTGATGCTGGTCATCCTGGCCTACGCGGCGTCCGGGTACCGCCGTGGCCTGGTCGCCGGCTGTGTGTCGCTGGCCGGTTTCGTGGGCGGCGCGGTGATCGGCGTGTGGGTGCTGCCCTGGGCGATGGAGCTGGTCACGGCGGGCACCCCGGCGGCGACGGTCACGGCGGTGCTGACGGTGCTGGTGCCCGCCGTGGTGGGCCACGAGCTGGCCGGGCGGCTGGCGCTGAAGCTGCGCCGGGAGCTGGACGAGGGGCCGCTGCGGGTGGCGGACGGGATCGGCGGGGCCGCGGCGAACACCCTGGCGGTGCTGCTGGTGGCCTGGGTGGCCGCGAGCGTGCTCGGCGCGTCCTCGTCACCGGTGGTGACGCAGTCGATCCGCAACTCGGCGCTGCTGGGCGCCGTGCAGAAGACGATGCCGGAGACCACGCCCACCTGGTTCTCGCGCGCCACCTCGGCGCTGACCGAGGCGGGCTTCCCGCAGGTCTTCAACCCCTTCGAGAACGAACCGACGGCGGGCGTCGCGCGCCCCTCAGGCGACAATGTGACCCCGTCCGCGGCGAACGCGGCGAAGCTGAGCACCGTGAAGGTCGAGGGCGTCTCGGGCAACCAGGGCCGCGAGGGCAGCGGCTTCGTCTACTCCGCGCAGCGCGTGATGACCAACGCGCACGTGGTGGCGGGCATCGACCGGCCGACCGTGCGGGTGGGCGGGGTCAGCCGGCCGTATCCGGCGCGCGTGGTGCTGTTCGACCCGCGGAAGGACGTCGCCGTGCTGTACGTGCCCGGGCTGCGGGCCCCCGTGCTGCCCTTCGACGGGGTCGCCTCGCGCGGGGACTCGGCGGTGGTCGCGGGCTATCCGCAGGACGGCGGCCTCGACCTCCAGGCGGCCACGGTGGCGAGCCGGATCAACGCGACGGGCCAGAACATCTACAACTCCGGCACGGTGACCCGCGAGATCTACTCGATCCGCTCGACGGTCCGCCCGGGCAACTCCGGCGGCCCGCTGCTGACCACCGACGGCAAGGTGTACGGCGTGGTCTTCGCCCGGTCGACCTCGGACAGCGAGACGGGGTACGTGCTGACGGCGCACGAGGTGGCGGGCGACGCCCGCAAGGCCGCCCACGCCACCGCCCGGGTGGACACGGGCGACCTCGTCACGTCGTGACCTGACCTGGCCCGTCACGTCATGACCGGCCCCGGCCCCGGCCCCCGCCGAATCGGGCACGGGTTCAAGGAGTCAGAGGGAGCGGCCCATCAGGACGTCGTCGACGTACGCCCCGTCCAGCAGGAACTCCCCCGGCAGGACGCCCTCGACGACGAAGCCCTCGGAGGCGTACAGGGCGCGCGCCGGGACGTTGTGGCCGAGCACCCGCAGGGTGATCCGCCGGGCGCCCTGGCTGCGGGCCTCCTCGCACGCGGCCCGCAGCAGCGCGCGGCCCACCCCGGCGCCGCGCGCCTCGTCGGCGACGGCGAGTCCGAGGATCTGCCGGACGTGCGCGTTGGAGGCGAGGGTGGTGGGGTAGCCCAGCCGGATGTAGCCGACGACGCGGCCGTCGAGTTCGGCGACGATGTGGTCCCGGGGGCCGAACCGCTGGTTGTAGAACGGCTCGTACGGCGGCTGGGGACGCGGCATGACGGCGTGCAGCGTGGACCAGGTGTCGCGGTCGAGTCTGCCGAGCGGGTCCTCGTCGTCGAGGGTGGCGGTACGTATCTGCGGTGCGGCTGCCATGCCGGTCACTGTACGGGGGCGGATCGGGCAGGTCCGGCCGGGATTCCGGCCGTTGTGCGGGCAGGATGGACTCATGAGCGACTCACCCCTCCCCCCGGGCTCCCGTATCGCGATCGCCGGCGCGTCCGGCCTCATCGGCTCCGAACTCACGCGCTCGCTGCGGGCGGACGGGCACGAGGTGGTCCGGCTGGTGCGCCACGAGCCCGGCTCGCCGGAGGAGGTCCGCTGGGACCCGCTGCGGCGGCGGATCGACACCGCCGGGCTGGCCGGCTGCGCGGCCGTGGTCAACCTGGCGGGGGCCGGGGTGGCCTCACGGCCGTGGACACGGTCGTACAAGCGGCAGATCCGGGACAGCAGGGTGCTCGGCACGGCGACGCTCGCCGAGGCGGTGACCTCGCTCGACGAACCGCCGCGGGTCTTCGTGAACGGAAGCGCGATCGGCTTCTACGGCGACACGGGCAGCCGCGCGGTGGACGAGTCGGCGCCCGCCGGTGACGGGTTCCTGGCCTCGGTGTGCGTGGAGTGGGAGGGGGCGACGGCGCCGGTGCGGGAGGCGGGCATCCGTACGGTGCTGCCGCGCACCGGGCTGGTGGTGTCCCGGGCGGGTGGCGCCTGGGCGAAGCTGTTCCCGCTGTTCAAGGCGGGGCTGGGCGGGCGGCTGGGGAACGGCCGGCAGTACTGGAGCTTCATCGCCCTGCACGACGAGGTGGCCGCGATCCGGCACCTGATGGACACGGAGTCGGTGTCCGGGCCGGTGAACCTGACCGCCCCCGACCCGCTCACCAACGCCGAGATCACCGAGGCGATGGGCCGGGTCCTGCACCGGCCGACCCTGCTGACCACCCCGGCCCCGCTGATGCGCCTGGCCCTCGGCGAGATGTCCGGCGAGATCCTGGGCAGCCAGCGCGTCCTGCCCACCCGCCTCCTGGAATCGGGCTTCACCTTCGCGTTCCCCTCGATCGACGGGGCGCTGCGGGCGACGCTGGGCTGACCGCGGAAGCCCTGCCCTGCGGGCGGGGTGGCCCCCGTCGGCCGCCCGGTGGACACATGCACCCCCCGTGCCCCCGTGCACGGCTGTCGCGCGGGTTCCCGCGGGGGCGCGGGGCTCGCACGCTCGTTCCGAACTCGGGTATTCCTGACGCCTGTTGGGGGCATGACGTTCCCACCGGCCGCGCAACCTCGAGGAGGGGCACGTGCTAGAGCCCGTACGCCAAGCCGCGCACAGGGCGGCGACAGCGGAAGACGTGGACGTCGTGGTGGTGGGGGCCGGTGCCGCCGGTCTCGCTGCCGCGCGACATCTGACCGGGGCGGGACTGAGGGCCGTCGTCCTGGAGGCCGCTCCCGATGTGGGCGGCCGGATGGCCACGGAGAAGGTCGACGGCTTCCGGCTGGACCGGCTCGGCCGGCCCCTGTCCACCTCCCATCCGGAGCTGCGCCACACCCCGGGCCTGGACTCCCTGGTCCTGCGCCCGTTCTCGCCCGGTGTGCTGCTGCACAGCGACGGCCACCACCACCGGGCCGCCGCGCCCGGCTCACCCCGGAGCGCGAGGGGCGCACTCACCACCGCACGCGCCCTCGCGAGCGCCCCCCGGCTGCCGCTGCCCCGCCCGGCGCGCGGCACCTCCCGGCCCGGCCCGCTCGGCGGCGCGCTG
>NZ_JBEYFY010000117.1:0-3988 GCF_040703595.1 Streptomyces sp. NPDC007084 | reverse complement strand
TCCGCCTTGCAGCTGCACGCACCCTGCCCCGCTCGGCCCAGCCGACAAGGCGCCGCACTCCGGCGCCACCTGATCCAAACGACACGCCCTAGTCGACCTCGGCGACCGCCTGGGCGAACTGGGCCTGGTACAGGCGGGCGTAGGCGCCGCCGGACTCCAGCAGCTCGGCGTGCGCGCCCTGTTCGACGATCGCGCCGTCCTCCATCACCAGGATCGTGTCGGCGTCCCGGATGGTCGACAGCCGGTGCGCGATCACGAACGAGGTCCGGCCGTGCGCGAGTTTCGCCATGGCCTTCTGGATCAGCACCTCGGTGCGGGTGTCGACGGAGCTGGTCGCCTCGTCGAGCACCAGGATCACCGGGTCCGACAGGAACGCCCGGGCGATCGTGATGAGCTGCTTCTCGCCCGCGCTGACCCCCGACCCCTCGTCGTCGATCACGGTGTCGTAGCCGTCGGGCAGCGTCCGGACGAACCGGTCGGCGTGCGCGGCGCGCGCCGCCTCCTCGATCTCCCCGCGGGTGACCTCCCGCGCCGCGCCGTACGCGATGTTGTCGGCGATCGTGCCGCCGAACAGCCAGGTGTCCTGGAGCACCATCCCTATCCCGGCGCGGAGTTCGTCACGGGACATGGACGCCACGTCGACCCCGTCGAGGGTGATCCGGCCGCCCGTGACGTCGTAGAACCGCATGAGCAGGTTCACCAGGGTGGTCTTGCCCGCTCCGGTCGGGCCGACGATGGCCACCGTCTGGCCCGGCTCCACCGTCAGCGAGAGGTCCTCGATGAGCGGCTTGTCCGCGTCGTAGCGGAACGACACGTGCTCCAGCGCCACCCGCCCGCGCAGTTCGGCGGGACGGGCCGACACCGCCGGGTCCGCCTCCTGCTCGTCCGCGTCGAGGACCTCGAAGATCCGCTCCGCCGACGCCACACCCGACTGCACCAGGTTCGCCATCGAGGCGACCTGCGTCAGCGGCATCGAGAACTGGCGGGAGTACTGGATGAAGGCCTGCACGTCACCGATGGACAGCGTGCCGGACGCGACCCGCAGTCCGCCGACGACCGCCACCAGCACGTAGTTCAGGTTGGACACGAACATCATCAGCGGCTGCATGATCCCGCTGTTGAACTGCGCCCGGAACCCGGCCTGGTAGAGCTTCTCGTTCTGCTCGGCGAACTGCGCAGCCGACTCGTCGGCCCGCCCGAATACCTTCACCAGATTGTGGCCGGTGTACATCTCCTCGATGTGGGCGTTCAGCTTGCCGGTGGTGCGCCACTGCTGCACGAAGTGCGGCTGCGAGCGCTTGCCGACCCGGGTGGCGACGACGAACGACAGCGGCACCGTCACCAGCGCGACCAGCGCGAGCAGCGGGGACACCCAGAACATCATCGCGAGCACGCCCACGATGGTCAGCAGCGAGTTGACGAGCTGGCCCATCGACTGCTGGAGGGTCTGCTGGATGTTGTCCATGTCGTTCGTGGCCCGGCTGAGCACCTCACCGCGCTGGCGCTTGTCGAAGTACGACAGCGGCAGCCGCGACAGCTTCGCCTGGAGGTCCTCGCGCATCCGGTAGACGGTCTTGTTCACGGCCCGGTTGACCAGCCGCGTCGCCACCGCCATCAGCAGGCCGGCCAGCAGGAACGTGCCGAGCGCGAGGAGCAGGACGTTCCCCACGGCGTGGAAGTCGATGCCCTGGCCGGGGGTGAAGTCGGTGCCCTTGAGCATGTCGGCGACGGCGCCCTGGCCGTGCGCGCGCAGCGAGTCCAGCGACTCCGCCTTGGTGGTGCCGTCCGGCATCCGGCGCCCGACGATGCCCGCGAAGACCAGGTCGGTGGCCCGGCCGAGGATCTTCGGGCCGACCACCGAGAGGCCGACGCTGAGGACCACGGCGACCAGCATCACGTACAGCGTGGCGCGCTCGGGCTTGAACTGGGCGAGGAGCCGGCGGCCCGACACCTTGAATTCCATCGAGCGCTGGTCCGGGCCCGTCCCGGCCATCATGCGCCCCATCGGCCCGGCCATCAGGCGGCCTCCGCTTCCGTCAGCTGGGACAGGACGATCTCCCGGTAGGTCTCGTTGTCGGCCATCAGTTCGTGATGGCGTCCGGTGCCGACGACCCGGCCCTCGTCGAGGACCACGATCCGGTCGGCGTCCCGGATGGTCGACACCCGCTGGGCGACGATCACCACGGTCGCCTCGGCGGTCTCCTCGGCGAGCGCGGCGCGCAGGGCCGCGTCGGTCGCGTAGTCGAGGGCCGAGAAGGAGTCGTCGAACAGGTAGATCTCGGGCCGCTGCACCAGGGTGCGGGCGATGGCCAGACGCTGGCGCTGGCCGCCCGACACGTTCGTACCGCCCTGGGCGACCGGCGCGTCGAGGCCGCCTTCGAGACGCTCCACGAAGCCCTTGGCCTGCGCCACCTCCAGCGCGTGCCACAGCTCCTCGTCGGTCGCGTCGGGGTTGCCGTAGCGCAGGTTGGTGGCGACCGTCCCGGCGAACAGGTACGGCTTCTGCGGGACCAGCCCGACCGTCCTGGCCAGCAGCTTCGGGCCGATCGTGGCCACGTCGACCCCGTCGACCAGGACCTCGCCGTCGGTGGCGTCGAACAGGCGCGGGACCAGGCCGAGCAGCGTCGACTTGCCGCTGCCCGTCGAGCCGATGACGGCGGTGACCTCGCCGGGGCGGGCCACCAGGTCGACGGACTTCAGCACCGGCTCCTCGGCGCCCGGGTAGCGGAAGCCCGCCCCGCGCAGCTCCAGATGGCCGTGGCGGCGCAGCTCCAGCACGGGCGCGACCGGCGGGATCACGCTGCTCCGGGTGTCCAGGACCTCCTGGATGCGCTCGGCGCAGACCTCGGCGCGCGGCACCATCATGAACATGAAGGTGGCCATCATCACGGACATGACGATCTGCATCAGATAGGCGAGGAACGCGGTGAGGTCACCGATCTGCATGCCGCCGCTGTCGATGCGGTGGGCGCCGAACCAGACGACCGCGATGGACGACAGGTTCACCACCGTCATGACGATCGGGAACATCAGGGCGAGTATCCGGCCGGTGGCCAGCGAGGTCTCGGTGAGCTGGGTGTTGGCGCCCTTGAAGCGCTCCTTCTCGTAGCCGTCCCGGACGAACGCGCGGATCACCCGGTTGCCGCTGATCTGCTCGCGCAGCACCCGGTTCACGGTGTCCAGGCGCACCTGCATGGTGCGGAACAGCGGGCGCAGCCGGCGCACGATGAGCGTGACGCAGATGCCGAGGGTGGGCACCACGGCGACCAGCACCCCGGACAGCGGCACGTCGAGGCCGAGGGCCAGCACGATGCCGCCCACACACATGATCGGGGCGGACACCAGAAGGGTGAACGTCATCAGCGCGAGCATCTGCACCTGCTGGACGTCATTGGTGGTGCGGGTGATCAGCGACGGCGCCCCGAAGTGACCCATCTCACGCGCGGAGAAGGACTGGACGCGGTCGAAGACGGCGGCCCGGACGTCCCGGCCGACCGCGGAGGCCGTACGGGCGCCGTAGTAGACGGCGCCGATGTTGCAGCAGACCTGCACCAGCGAGATGCCGATCATCAGGGCACCGAAGGACAGGATGTAGCCCGTATCCCCCTTCACGACACCGTTGTCGATGATGTGCGCGTTGAGCGTGGGCAGGTAGAGCGTGGCGCAGGTCTGCAGGAGCTGGAGCAGCACCAGCAGAGCGATGGGTTTCTTGTACGGACTGAGGTGGGTCCGCAGGAGTCGTATGAGCACGCGGGGTCTCTCGGGATCGTCGGCGGCTGGGTGATCGGCGGGCGCGGGATGGTGCACCACCCCCTATCGTCGGGCACCCCACCGGTGTTACCTCAACCGATTAACCCAAGTGCGGACCAAGAACCGGCCATGGCTCCGTCCGCGGACCTAGGGCGTGTCGTTTGGATCAGGTGGCGCCGGAGTGCGGCGCCTTGTCGGCTGGGCCGAGCGGGGCAGGGTGCGTGCAGCTGCAAGGCGG
>NZ_JBEYFY010000116.1:0-4404 GCF_040703595.1 Streptomyces sp. NPDC007084 | reverse complement strand
TGGGCGCGCAGCGCAGAGGCCCGGGCCCCGGCCCCCGCATGACCCCCGAGCCCCCACCCCCGCACTCCCCACCCCCGCACTCCCCACCCCCGCACTCCCCACCCCCCTCCCCGAAGCCCCCACCCCTTGACCGACCCCCCACCCGCCCCCAATATTCATCACACGATGATTAACACCCCGGGCGAGCCCACCCCCGTGTCCTCACCCCACACCACCCCCGTGTCCTCCCCCCAGCCCGCCGTCCGCGCCGAAGGCCTCACCGTCCGGCGCGGCCCCCGTACCGTCCTGCGCGGGCTCGACTTCGTCGTCCCGCGCGGGCGGATCACCGGGCTGCTCGGCCCCTCCGGCTGTGGCAAGTCGACCCTGATCCGGGCGATCGTCGGCACCCAGGCCGGAGTGCGCGGCACCCTCGACGTCCTCGGCCGCCCCGCCGGCGACCCCGTGCTCCGCTCCCGCATCGGCTACGTCACCCAGGCCCCGTCCGTCTACGACGACCTGACCGTGCGCCAGAACCTCGACTACTTCGCCGCGATCCTCGACCCCGGCCGAGCCGCCGCCGAACGCCGGCACGCCGACGTCACCCGTGCCATCACCGACGTCGACCTCACCTCGCACGCCGACGCCGTGGCCGGCACCCTCTCCGGCGGCCAGCGCAACCGCGTCTCCCTCGCCGTCGCCCTGCTCGGCGCCCCCGAACTCCTCGTCCTGGACGAGCCCACCGTCGGACTCGACCCGGTCCTGCGCCGCGACCTGTGGAGCCTCTTCCACGACATCGCCGAACAGCGCGACGCCACCCTCCTCATCTCCTCCCACGTGATGGACGAGGCCGAGCGCTGCCACCGGCTCCTGCTCATGCGCGAGGGCGAGATCCTCGCCGACGGCACCCCGGACGCCCTGCGCGAGAAGACCGGCTCCGACACCGTCGAGACCGCCTTCCTCCACCTCGTGGACGAGGCCGCGGCGGACCACTCGCCCCAGCCCGACACCCCCGCGGCTACCGCCCCCGCCCCCGACCCCGACCCCCGCGAGGAGACCGCCCGATGAGCCCCGCCCAGCCCGCGGCGGCCCCCGTCCCCGCCGCCCGCCGCCCCCGCGCGCTCACCCCCGCCCGCACCGCCGCCACCGCGAGCCGCGTCCTGCGCCAGCTTCGGCACGACCCCCGCACCATCGCGCTGATGATCGTCATCCCCTGCGTGATGCTGGTCCTGCTCCGCTACGTCTTCGACAGCAGCCCCCGGACCTTCGACTCCATCGGCGCCTCGCTGCTCGGGATCTTCCCGCTGATCACGATGTTCCTGGTGACCTCCATCGCGACCCTGCGCGAACGCACCTCCGGCACCCTCGAACGCCTCCTCGCCCTGCCCCTCGGCAAGGGCGACCTGATCGCCGGCTACGCCCTCGCCTTCGGTGCCGTCGCCGTCGTCCAGTCGGCGCTGGCCACCGGCCTCGCCCTGTGGGTCCTCGGCCTCGACGTCACCGGCTCCCCCTGGCTGCTCCTGCTCGTCGCCCTGCTCGACGCGCTCCTCGGAACCGCCCTCGGCCTGTTCGTCTCGGCGTTCGCCGCCTCCGAGTTCCAAGCCGTCCAGTTCATGCCGGCCGTGATCTTCCCCCAACTGCTCCTCTGCGGCCTCTTCACCCCGCGCTCCGCCATGCACCCCGCCCTGGAGGCCGTCTCCGACGTGCTCCCGATGTCGTACGCGGTCGACGGCATGAACGAGGTCCTCCAGCACACGGACCTGACCGCCACCTTCGTCCGCGACGTCCTGATCGTCGCCGGTACGGCGGTACTGGTGCTGTGCCTCGGCGCGGCCACCCTGCGCCGCCGTACGACATAGCCGCCACCCTGCGCCCCGTACGACATGGGCGCGCCGCCCCCCCCCGTGTCGCCGAGGTCCGCCCGTCTGCCCGTCCGCCCACCGGACAACCCGCTCGCGCCCCCGACCCCGGTGGGAGGATGACCGCGGACGACCCAACCCTCGGAGGGCACCCGCAACCATGGTCCAGAAAGTCGCAGTCCTCGGCACCGGCAAGATCGGTGAAGCCCTGCTCAGCGGAATGATCCGAGCCGGCTGGGCCCCCGCCGACCTCCTGGTCACCACCCGCCGCCCCGAGCGGGCGAAGGAACTCCAGGAGCGCCACGGCGTCACCCCGGTCACCAACGCGGAAGCGGCGAAGAGCGCCGACACGCTGATCCTGACCGTCAAGCCCCAGGACATGGGCACCCTCTTGGACGAACTCGCGCCGCACATCCCCGCCGACCGCCTGATCATCAGCGGCGCGGCCGGCATCCCCACCGCCTTCTTCGAGGAGCGGCTGACCGCCGGGACGCCCGTCGTCCGCGTCATGACGAACACCCCGGCCCTCGTGGACGAGGCCATGTCCGTCATCTCCGCCGGCAGCCACGCCACACCCGAGCACGTGGCCCACGCCGAGGAGATCTTCGGCGCCGTCGGCAAGACGCTCCTCGTCCCCGAGTCGCAGCAGGACGCCTGCACGGCCCTCTCCGGCTCCGGACCCGCGTACTTCTTCTACCTCGTCGAGGCCATGACGGACGCCGGAATCCTGCTCGGCCTGCCCCGCGACAAGGCCCACGAGCTGATCGTCCAGTCCGCGATCGGCGCCGCCGTCATGCTCCGCGACAGCGGCGAGCACCCGGTGAAACTCCGCGAGAACGTCACCTCCCCCGCGGGCACCACCATCAACGCGATCCGCGAGCTGGAGAACCACGGCGTACGCGCCGCGCTCATCGCCGCGCTCGAAGCGGCCCGCGACCGCAGCCGCGAACTCGCCTCCGGCAACGGCTGACCCGAGCCGTCCGGCTTCGCCACCCCGCCGGCCGGGTGCCGAAGCCGGACGCTCAACCGCGCCTCAGTCCACCGCGGGCAGCAACCCGATCGCCCGGTACGCCGCGTCGACCGTCGGCCGGGCCGCCTCCCGCGCCTTCGCCGCCCCGGCCCGCAGCACCCGCTCGACCCGCGCGGGATCGGCGCACAGCTCCTTGTGCCTCCGCTGCACCGGCCTGAGCAGTTCGACCACGGCCTCGGCGGTGTCCTTCTTCAGCGCCCCGTACGAGGTGTACGCGTCGGCCAGCGTCTCGGGGTCCCCGCCTTCGCAGGCGGCGAGGATCTCCAGCAGATTCGACACCCCGGGCCGCCCCTCCCTGTCGTAGGCGACGTCCTGCCCGCTGTCGGTCACGGCCCGCATGACCTTCTTCCGTACGGCATCGGGCTCGTCCAGCAGATACACGACCCCGGGCCCGACGTCGTCGCTCTTGCCCATTTTCGAGGTCGGTTCCTGGAGGTTCATGACCCGCGCCGCCACCTCGGGCCGGGTCGCCTTCGGCACGGTGAACGTATGCCCGTAGCGCTGGTTGAACCGCACCGCCAGATCCCGGGTCAGCTCGACGTGCTGCGTCTGGTCGTCCCCGACCGGCACCTCGTCCGTGCCGTACGCCAGGATGTCCGCCGCCATCAGCACGGGATACGTCAGCAGCGACAGCCGCACACTCCCGCCCCGCTCCCGCTCCCGCGCGGCCTTCTCCTTGTACTGGATCATCCGCCGCATCTCGCCGTCGGTCGCGACGCACTCCAGCAGATACGACAGCCGCGCGTGTTCGTCCACATGACTCTGGACGAACACCGTGCACAGCTCCGGATCGAGCCCCGAGGCCAGCAGAAGGGTCGCCGCCTGCCTGCTGAGTCTGCGCACCCGCGCCGGATCGTGGTCCACGGTGAGCGCGTGCAGGTCGACGACGCAGAACAGCGCGTCGGCGCGGTGCTGGTCCACCTCGGCCCACCGCCGCACGGCCCCCAGATAGTTCCCCAGCGTCAGATGCCCGGTCGGCTTGACCCCGCTGAAGATCCGCGTCATCTCTCCACCTCCTGATCGAGGCCGCCGCACCCACCGGCCGGCCCCCAGGAGGGACACACGAAAACGGCCGCCGAGAGCGGCGGCCGTTGGGTACCCACATGCGTACGGCCGCCGTCAGGCGGCCCACCAGAACTGGGTGTACGTACGCGTGGTCATGGGGCCAGGTTACGCCCCGGCAGTCCCGTCCGGACCGGAGTTGACACGCCCCCACCCCGTACGTAGTGTTCTCCGAGTTGTCCGACGTGAGCGCCGACCCCGGTCGGTCCCCGGACAACCATTCCGCACCACCACTCAACGATCGACGACTCGTCGTCCGCTCGTTTTCATGCGTGTTTGCGAAATGAGGATTCCGCGTTCGAAAGGACGCGACCCCGATTAGCTCGGGGGCCCGGAATCCGCTAAAGTCTCACTCGTCGGAACGGCCCAACAGCCGGGAAGACAAACCCCGCTGACTGGGAATCAGGCCCGAAAGGATCTGATAGAGTCGGACTCGCCGGAAAGGGAAACGCGAAAGCGGAAACCTGGAAAGCGCCG
>NZ_JBEYFY010000115.1:0-4496 GCF_040703595.1 Streptomyces sp. NPDC007084 | reverse complement strand
CGGGCGGAGGCCGTGACCGCGGGGCGGATCGCCAAGGTGTGGGGACTCGGCGCGGTCCGGATCGGCGACCCCCTCGGCGCCCCGCGGACCTCCTCGGCGCACGGCCACCACTTCGCGCCGCCGACCCTGGAAACCGTCGTCACCCCCCGGCACGGCGCCGACCGGGGCGCGTTGCACCTCGCGCTCACCCAACTCGCCGAGCAGGACCCGCTGATCGGCCTGCGGCAGGACGACGTGCGCGGGGAGATCTCCGTCTCCCTCTACGGAGAGGTCCAGAAGGAGGTCATCGAGGCGACCCTGGCGGACGAGTTCGGCATCGACGTGGTGTTCCGCGAGACGACACCGCTCTGCGTCGAACGGCCGGCCGGCACGGGCGCGGCCGTCGAGTTCAACAAGAAGGACGCCAACCCCTTCCTCGCGACCGTGGGCCTGCGCGTCGATCCGGCGCCGGCCGGCTCGGGCGTCTCCTTCGGGCTGGAGGTCGAACTCGGGTCGATGCCCTACGCGTTCTTCAAGGCGGTCGAGGACACCGTCCGGGAGACCCTGGAACAGGGTGTGCACGGCTGGCAGGTCACCGACTGCGCCGTCACGATGACGCACGCCGGCTACTCGCCGCGCCAGAGCCACGCCCACCAGGGGTTCGACAAGAGCATGTCCAGCACCGGCGCCGACTTCCGCGGGCTCACCCCGCTCGTCCTGATGGACGCCCTGCGCGCGGCCGGCAGCCGGGTGCACGAGCCGATGAACCGCTTCCGGCTGGAGGCCCCGGCGGACACGCTGGCCGCCGTGCTGCCGGTGCTGGCCAGGCGGCGCGCGGTGCCGCAGACCACCCGGATGCTCGGTGCCGTCTGCGTGCTGGAGGGTGTCCTGCCCGTGCTGGAGACACACCAACTGGAGCAACTGCTCCCGGGGTTGACCCGGGGCGAAGGCGAGCTGGAGTGCGCCTTCGACCACTACGCGCCCGTAGCGCACGGCGTGATCCCGGACCGCCCGCGCAGCGACCTGAACCCGCTGGACCGGAAGGAATACCTGCTGAACGTCACGCGCCGGGTGGGTGGTTGACGGGCGGACCGGGCCGCGGCGGCCGAGGACGCGGCCGGGTCGAGCGCCGACCCGGCCGTATCGAACGCGGACCCATCCGTATCGAACGCAGGCCCGGCAGTATTGAGCCAGCGGTGGCGGAAAAACGCCCTAGCCTCCCGTGATGCCGAATGATCGAATCAGTGCTCGATCGGACTCGGTGACCGGGGGGTGGGCTCGTGCGGGTGACGTCGTACATGGATCTGCGGCGGGAGATGGCCGCGGACATCCGGGCGGAGCGTGAGGCCGCGCTCGATCTGCTGGGCGGGCCGGCCGCCTCGGTCCGGGCGGTGGTCGCCGAACTCCTGGAGAACCGGACGTTCGCCTACCCCCTCGGCGTGCTGCCCCTGATGGTCCACGCCGCGGAGACCGGCGAACCGGGACCCGCCCTCCCGCTCGCCGTCGTCAGCGACCTGTGGTGGACGTCCGCCTGCTACCTGGACGATCTCGCGGACGGCCAGGCCGCCTCCGCCGCCGGCAACCTCGACGAGAGCGAGGCGCTGCTCGCCACCCTCATCGGCGGAACCATGCTTCCCCTGCTCGTCGTCGGCTCCCCGCGCGTTCCCGAGGCCGCCCGCGCCCCGCTGTCCGCCGAGGTCGTGCGCTGCTGGGTCAGCGGCACCGAGGGGCAGTTGCGGGATCTGCGCGCGGACATCCGGGACGCCACCCGCGACGCGGTCGTCGCGGCGTACCTCGGCAAGTCCGGCGCGCCCTTCAGCATGGTCACCGCCATGGCCGCGCGGCTCGCCGGCCGTGGGGACGAACGCGTGGAACTCTGGCGGGAGTTCGGCAATGTCTTCGGCATCCTGTGGCAGCTCTTCAACGACCAGCAGGACATCCTGACCGGCCGCAACGAGGACCTGGCGAACGGCACGGTGACCTATCTGCTGGCCTGCGCCCTGGAGAACACCGCCCCCGACGCCCGCGACGCGGCCCTGCGGCTGCACACCGAGGCCCGGCACTCGGCCGAAGCCCGCGAGGCCTTCACCGCCGTTCTCCTCGCCCCCGACGTGCTCCGGCAGTACGAGGAGGACATCTTCCGCTTCCGGGACCGCGCGCACGGCCTGCTGGACAAACTCGGCGGGGACCCGGCCCACCTCGTGCTCCTGCACGACCTGGTGGACCAGGCCTCCCCGATGCTCCTGCACCCGCGGGAGGCCGTCGCCGGAGCGCTGCGGGCCGGGGACTGAGCGCGGCTACCCGCCCGGCGCGGTCGCCACCGTCAGCACCGCCACCACGAAGGCGGCGCCCAGCAGAGCGGCCGCGCACAAGCGGGCCCGCAGCGCGCGGTACCGCCTCTCGTACTCGGCCCGCAGCTCGTTCCCCCGGCGAACCGTCCGCTCCCAGGACAGCCGGGCGAGCGCGAGATGAGCCTCCTCGTAACGGGCCTCGACCTCCTCCCGCTGGGTGTCCGTCAGCCAGGCCAGCGAGCCCGCGAACCGGACCGCGGCGGCGCGGCCCTCGGCCCGCGCGGCGGCGATGAGCAGATGCCCCTCCAGCTCCCTGATCAGGGCGCCCGCCGCCGGCGCACGGTCGTCCATCGCGGTCACCGCAGCTCCTCGCGCACCACCCGCGCCGGGACACGACCGGCGGCCACCCCGGGATGGTGCAGGTCGAACGCCGGGGACTCCGAACGGATACGCGGCAGGACGGCGAAGTTGTGCCGCGGCGGCGGACAGGAGGTCGCCCACTCCAGCGAACGGCCGTACCCCCAGGGGTCGTCGACCTCGATCCGCTTCCCGTACCGGGCCGTCTTCCACACGTTGTAGAGGAACGGCAGGAACGAGATGCCGAGCAAGAACGACGAGATCGTGGAGACCGTGTTCAAGGTGGTCAGCCCCTCCACCGCCAGATAGTCCGGGATCCGGCGCTGCATCCCGTTCGCGCCCAGCCAGTGCTGGACGAGGAACGTACCGTGGAAGCCCGCGAACAGCGTCCAGAAGGTGATCTTCCCGAGCCGCTCGTCGAGCATCCGGCCGGTGAACTTCGGCCACCAGAAGTGGAATCCGGCGAACATCGCGAACACGACCGTACCGAAGATCACGTAGTGGAAGTGCGCCACCACGAAGTAGCTGTCCGACAGCGGGAAGTCCATCGGCGGCGAGGCCAGCATCACCCCGGTCAGACCGCCGAACACGAACGTCACCAGGAAGCCGACCGACCACAGCATCGGCGTCTCGAAGGACAGCGAACCCTGCCACATCGTGCCGATCCAGTTGAAGAACTTCACCCCCGTCGGCACCGCGATCAAAAACGTCATGAACGAGAAGAACGGCAGCAGCACCCCGCCGGTGACGTACATGTGGTGCGCCCACACCGTCACCGACAGCCCGGCGATCGCGATCGTCGCGCCCACCAGACCCATGTAACCGAACATCGGCTTGCGCGAGAACACCGGGATCACCTCGCTGATGATCCCGAAGAAGGGCAGCGCGATGATGTACACCTCCGGATGCCCGAAGAACCAGAACAGGTGCTGCCACAGCAGCGCCCCGCCGTTCGCCGCGTCGAAGACGTGCGCGCCGAACTCGCGGTCCGCCTCCAGCGCGAACAGGGCCGCCGCGAGCACCGGGAAGGCCAGCAGCACCAGAACACCGGTGAGCAGCACGTTCCACACGAAGATCGGCATCCGGAACATCGTCATGCCGGGCGCGCGCATGCAGACGATCGTCGTGATGAAGTTGACCGAACCGAGGATCGTGCCGAACCCCGAGAGGGCCAGACCCATGATCCACATGTCGGCGCCGACGCCCGGCGAGTGCACCGCGTCCGACAGCGGCGCGTACGCGAACCAGCCGAAGTCCGCCGCGCCCTGCGGGGTGAGGAAACCGCCGACCGCGATGAGCGAACCGAGCAGATAGAGCCAGTAGGCCAGCATGTTCAGCCTCGGGAACGCCACATCGGGTGCCCCGATCTGCAACGGCATGATCCAGTTCGCGAACCCGGCGAACAGCGGCGTCGCGAACATCAGCAGCATCACCGTGCCGTGCATCGTGAACGCCTGGTTGAACTGCTCGTTCGACATGATCTGCAGCCCCGGGCGGGCCAGTTCGGCACGCATCAGCAGCGCCATCACCCCGGCCAGGCAGAAGAACCCGAACGCCGTGACCAGATACAGCGTGCCGATCGTCTTGTGGTCGGTGGTGGTCAGCCACTTCACCGCGGCGGTTCCCGGGCGGCGTGCGCGCACCGGAGGGGGCGCGGGCAGCGCCGTGACAGTGTTGCTCTCCATGCCCCGCCTGTGTCCGGCGCCCCCACGGCCGTCACACGGGAGCCCTGCGACGAGCGTCACACCCGGGAGCTGTGACGACGGGAGACCTGCCGGACACCTACGGACCATGAGCAACGACGAGATCTTCGCCGCTGCCTATCGCGAGCACTACTGGGCGGTCAGCCGCTACGTTGCGCGGCGACTG
>NZ_JBEYFY010000114.1:0-4807 GCF_040703595.1 Streptomyces sp. NPDC007084 | reverse complement strand
AGCGCCCCGGCGAGCAGCGCGGCCACCGTCGCGCGCAGCCGTCCGGGCGCTCGGCGCCGCCGGCGGGCGGTTCTCTCCAGGACCGGGCGGGGGAGCGGGGGATGGGATCTGATGGGCACGTGACCTCTCCAGCGTCGCTGTACGCACACCCCGCCGGCCACACCGGAAGACAACGTTGTCAGTCCGGGCCACCGGGTGTGCGACCCAGAGTGAGACGGAAGCGAACACCCAGGATGGCACTCCGGCGACGGATTGCACCCCCCGTGTTCACAACCGCCCGCCATGACACACGGACAAAGCGTCCGGAGCGCGAACAATCACCGAACAGCACGCGCGCGCCGGGCGCCGTGCGGGCGACGAACGGGCAAGCACGTCCAGGCGGCGCCGACGTGACGACCCGTCAGGCCCCCTCTGTTCCACCCCCTCAGGGGGCACTCATGGCCGGTGTCGCGTGAAGCCGGCGGAGAGGAACGTCTCGCCGGCGTGCGGTGGCCGGGTCCAGGACCGGGTGGTGAAGGTGTGCAGAGTGCCCCGGGTCAGCGCGAAGCGGGGGAGCGAGAGCCCGAGTTCGCTGTGCAGCGCCTCCAGCACGCGCGTCTCGTCGGCCGCCTCGGTGTCCTGCGGACGGAACAGCCGTGCGGGGTCCAGTGCCTCGGGTATCGCCCCCGACCGCTGGACCTCCCGCCCGCGCACGGTGAACGCGTACAGTTCCCGCCCCAGTTCGGCCACGGACAGATGGAACGCCGCCGGGTGATCCCCGTGCGCCGAGTGTCCCGGCTCACGCCACACCACCACGGCCCGCCCGGACACGGAGGCGGCCTCGGCGGGGGAGAGGAACAGCTTGTTCAGGTAACCGGGTCGGCCGTCGAAGGCGAACGCCCAGCCTTCGGCGGTGCGGCCGACGGCGGCCACGGCCCGGTCCTCCCACAACTCCAGGCCCTCCCGCCCGCCGTCCGAGGCGGGGCGCCAGGCGGCACGACGCTGATCCACGGGCGCGCTCAGCTCCGAACCGTCACCGATCAGAGCCGCAAGCCGGGCGGGCTCGATCCCCTCCACCCACACACAGCGGTATCCGCCCAGCGGCTCCGTACCCGCCCCGGGCTCCATCCGCCAGGCGAGCCCCGGCGGATCGAGATCGGGCACCGGCTCGGGAGCGCCGCCCGGCTGCCCGGACCGGGGTGTCGCGAGGATCTCCCTTCCCCGCTCGGAGGTGATCAAGGGACCGAGGACGGGGTCGGCGAGCAGGCCGATCGGGGCGATCAGCGAAGGTCCCGGCGCCTCCCACAGCGGGAGCGCGGCCCGCAGCGTCCGCCACGCGGCGTCGGTCGACCCCCACCGGGCCGACTCCCGCGCCGCGTCGACGGCCCGGCCCCAGGGGCCCGGGGGAGTGTAGGCGTACGTGCCGTCGCGCACGGCGGTCAGCGCGGTTTCGGCGGTCTTCCGGTCGACGCCGCGGGCCGTCATCATCCCGAACCACTGCTCGTCCTCGTCCTGCCGCGACCGGTGCCGGGCCCGCGCCACCGCCGACGCGGCCGCCAGGGGCAGGAGTTCGGGCAGATAGCGCGGGTCCGCGACCAGCGGCCCGTAGTCAAGTGCGGCGTCCGGGGACAGCAGATGCCGGATCTGGTACACCAAGGCAGCGCTTCCGGGCCGCCCGAAGGAGAACGCCTCCTCCAACAGAGGCAGCGCCTCCGCGTGATCTCCCCGCAGGACCAGCAGCCGGGCCTCCGCAACCCGGGCGTCCTGAGCGCGGGTGGTCGCGTTCACGAAGTCGGCCCTCTCCACCCGGTCGCCGTGGAAGCCCCGGTACATGGCCTCCATGTACGCGCGGAACGACGGGTACCGGTCCGGCAGTTCACCGCCCCAGCCCTTGTAGAGGTAGAGCGCCCACTCACCGTCCTGGTCCACGTCCCCCGGATCGAGCAGCGCCGAGGACATGTCGGAGTCCGTCTCCAGCCGCAGCGCCCGCCGCCACATCCCGGCCAACAGGAGTTCCTCCGCACGCGGGTTGTCGCCCAGGCCTTCCTCGTACACCGAGGTCATGTCGTACGGGTCGTTGAACCAGTCGATCTCGGCGGCGCCGCCGAGCTGGTAGACCCCGGCCGTCTGCTCCACGTGCCACCCGTCGCTCACGGCCAGGAACTCCCGGTACGAGGGCGGCAGGCGCCGGCCGAGCCGCTCCTCGGCCGAGACGATCGCCGCCTCGTCCAGTCCAGGCTTTCCCAGGGTGAGAAGGTCCGGGGCGCCCTCGTGCGCGTCGGCGCGCGGAACCCACTCCCGCTGCCAGCGCCCCAGGAATTCATGCCAGTCGAAAGATCCATCGCTCATGCCCGCATGCTGCCATCCGGCACGGACAACGGCGTCCGCCGCCACGGGGCGGCGCGGCAGCGGCCGAGAGGGGCGGGCCCGTGACGCGCGAGGCGGGCGGACCAGGGGCGCATCCGGGACGGGCGGACCGGGAGGGCGTCCGAGGCGGGCGGCCCTGGCATGAGGAGCGGCCCCCGCCCCAAGTCGGGGCGGGGGCACCGGTGCCGTGTGGGTCGTGACCGGGCCGACGGCGAACGCCCTCACCCACCCGCCTACTTGTAGAAGACGGCCACGCCTCCGTGGTGTGAGCAGGCTCCCTGATGGTGTGCGGCGTACGAGTAAGTGCCGTCGTTGCAGCGGGCGGTGGCGCCGTTCCCGGCGGCGGTGGAGCCGCCGGAGGAACTCGATCCGCCGCCCGAGGACGATCCACCGCTCGTCGACGACCCGCCACCGCTCCCGCCGCTGGTCGAGGACCCGCCGGACGAGCCGCTGCCGGAGCCGGCGGAGTTGGCCCGCGCGGTGACGGTGACTTTCACCTTGACCGTCTGGGTGGCCGTCACCGTCGGCGCGGGTTCCGGACTCGCGGTCTCCGTCGCCGTGGCGGTGGCCGTCGTGGTCACGGTGGGGACGGGCCGCGTCTTGGCGGCGGCGGTCTTCGTGGTGTCGGTGTCCTGGCCGTTCCCGCCGGCGAGACCGATGCAGAAGGCGAGCCCGAGGGCGGGCAGCACATACCGCTTCCGAGCCCACTTGGGCCCGGGCGGCCGAGGGGCCGGGGCGGCCGGCGGCCAGTGTCCGGGCGGTGGTGGCGGCGGTTGGTGGTACGACATGGGCCCCCCAAGGCTGGTTCGTGGTCGGGTGACCGTAACAGCAGTTGTGGAGGGAATGTGGGTGAAGTGTGGTGACGGTGACGTAGTTGTTGCCGTTCACGCCTCCGTCACCGGTCACGGGCCGGTGCGATGCCGGATCAGCCTCCGTCACCGGTCACGGGCCGGTGCGATGCCGGATCAGCCGCAGGACAGCAGGCCCGCCTTCTGCTTGGCGTTCAGGACGCGATGGACGCTCTGATCCACCTGCTTGCGGAAGGTGGCGCTCTGCGTGATCCGGCTCTGGACCGCCTTGGTCATGGCCGGGATCAGGTTGGGCTCCACCGTGAGGACCAGGTCACCGCCCGCCGACAGGAACTTGACGGCGCGGTCGCCCGGGGACACCGCCTTCACCGCCACCGCGTTGCCGAGGTCGTCGGAGATGACCACGCCCTTGAAGCCCAGCTTCTCGTGGAGCAGATCCTTGATCACCTTCGAGGAGAACGCGGCCCGGTTCTTCGCGTCGATCTTGCTGTACGTGGCGGAGGAGGTCATCACGAACGGCGCTCCGGCGCCGATCCCGGACTTGAACGCGGTGACGCTCCCGCTCGTGGTGGTCGTCACGGTGTCCACGACGTTCGCCGTGGTGTCGGTGTTGCCCCGTACGCTGCCGAGCCCCGGGAAGTGCTTGAGCGTGGCCAGCACTCCGGACTGGGCGGAGCCCGCGAGGAACGCGTTGCTGTGGGGGGCCACCGTCGCCGCCGTGTGCCCGAATTCGCGGTCGTACCGGCCGATCGGGGCGTTGGCCCTGCCGAGGCTCGCCGGTACGACGTCCGCGACGGGAGCGAGGTTCAGGTTCACGCCCGCGGCCTTCAGCTCCTTGGCCCAGCCCGCGGCCTTGGTCCGCAGCGTCGACGTGCTCCAGCCTCCCTGCGTCAGGGCGCTCGGGATGGTCGAGAAACCGGGGCCGGACAGCACCTGCACCTGCCCGCCCTCCTGGTCGGTCGACACGAGCAGGCGCACCCGATGGCCGCCCGCGCTGTCCGCCTTCGCCTGGAGACCGTCGACAAGGGTCTTGGTCGCCTTGGTCCCGGCCTTGCTCCGCCCGGCGAGGAACACCGAGCCGACGTGGTACTGGCGCATGAGCGCTATGCGCTTGCTGTCCGGTGCGGAGGGTGTGACCGAGCCCATGAAGAGCTGGCCGACCCGCTGGGAGGCAGTCATGGCCTTGAAGGTCGTGTCGGCGCAGGTGGTCGCCGCGGCGGCGGTGCCGGACGCCTTGGCCGGATCGACGGCGGCGGCCTGTGAGACCGCCACGCCCCCTCCCACCCCCGCGACAGCGAGCGAGAGCGCCAGCACGGAGGCGAGCCGGACGGGACGCTTCCCGCTGGAACGGTGGGCGGGCGACGGATGCGATGCCATGAGGAACTCCGACTCTGCGTGCCTGCGGGGGCCGCTGGTCCGTGAGCGGCTCATCGGTTGCCATGCTCACGGTAGCAAGACGAGTATGCGCCGTCGTGCCGCCGGAATCGGAGCGGTGCGGTCGAGCGGGGACGGCGGGTGCCGGAACGCTCACCCGCCGTGACGGTTCGCCCGCCGGGGAGCACCCGCCTTCCGGACCACCAAGCCGGAACGGACGGGACTCCGCTCTCGCACAGCCGAGAACGGGGCCCCGTTCTCGGCTGTGCGAGAGCGGA
>NZ_JBEYFY010000113.1:0-6974 GCF_040703595.1 Streptomyces sp. NPDC007084 | reverse complement strand
CGGAGGTGCGGCGCCCGGAGGTGTCGGCGGCGGCGCCGCGGTTCCTGCGGCCCGCGCGGCTGCCGCAGTTGCACGCGGTGGCGCACGTCGCCGACGAGACGGGGTTCCGGCGGCAGGCGGAGACCGCGCTGCGCGAGGCGTACGGGTCCCGTACGCCGGACAGCGAGCCACCGGCCGTTCCCGACCTCGGTGACGCGGTGAACTCCCTTGCCGGGCAGGCGCAGTTGCGCGGGCTGGTCTCGGCCTCGCACGCGGGCTGGGCCAACACCCTCGACCAGCACGTCGGTGACGGCCGGGCCCCCGACACCGTGGGCCTGTCCGTCCGCACCCGGCTGACCGACCTCACCTACCAGGAGACCCTGACCGGGGACTCCACTCTCGATCTGGAGGTGAAGGCGAGCGGGTCGACGACCCTGACCGACCAGTCGTCCTGGGCGCTCAAGGGCGGTATCGGACCGGACTTCGGGTGGTTCCCGGAGACCCCGGCCGGCGAGCTGACCACCAACTACCAGCTCCGGGGCGGCGTCAAGGGCAAGCTGGGCGGCCAGTGGGACGGCGCCGACACGCTCAAGCAGCAGCTCAGCACGACCCGCAACGTGAGCCACACCGGGACCTGGCACGTGTACCGGGCGACGGCCGAGCTGAGCGTCGCGGGACGGGTCACCGACGCGAGCGGGGTGCCGCACGTCGGGCGTCCGGTCCGGCGTGATCACGAGGTGCTCGTGCTGCTGTCCGACGAGGACGTGGCCCGGCTGCACGCCGGGGCGCCGCCCCGGCGCGGCGCGGCCCGTACCGCCGCCACCACTGACTCCCCCAACACCACTGACAGCGCCGGCGGTTCGCCCGCGCCGCTGCGGGCCACCCTTCTCGACCAGGGCGTCTCGGGCGGTGCCCTGGTCGAGATCCCGGACACCGATCCCATCTTGCGCGCGATCGACCACCAACTGCGCGGCGACAACCAGGACCCGGTGCCGGTCGCGGCCCTGCCCTTCGCCGAGACGTTCTCGCCGGACGGTCTCGCCGCCCGCTACGACGAACTCGTGGGCCCCGGCGTCCTGGACCGGCACGTGGAGGAGACCCGGGCCGGCCGGGTCGTCACGGAGGTGCTGGTACGCGGGATCCCGAACGGCTGGCGCGACGACGGCTCGCGTTCGGACCGGCCGCTGACCCGGGACGTGAGCGCGGCCCACACGGTCAAGGGCAAGGACGGGGGCAAGTGGGCGCTCGGCGCCGAGGCCGCCTTCCGTGCCGCCGTACAGCCGCCGGTCCCGCACCTCAACGCGGCCGCGCTGGCCCCCGCCGCGTCGGCCGAGGGCGGCCGGGGCACCGGCGCCGAGTCCGGCGTGACCACGACGGTCGGCCACAAGACCGCCGGGTTCGGTGACGCGAACGCCCGGTTCACGACGGACATGGAGTTCCGCGTGACGGTCACGCGGCGTACGGAGGTCGGCCGCTTCGTCCATCTGGACCGGCCGCCGGCGACCGTCGGCCCCTTCGAGACCACCGCCTGGGTGCCGGAGTCGCTCACCGAGAGCGCGACGGCCGCCCCGCATCCCCGCCTCCCGGACACCCCCGAGCCCGCCGTGCCCGCCCGGCCGGACGACCTCGAACTCGGCCTGCTCCCACGCCCGGCCGACCCGGCCGACCGGGCCGCCTGGCAGGCCACCCTCGGGGAGGCCCACGACCTGGTCGGCTTCGACAACACCAGAGCCCTCCACGACACCGCCGTCCAGGCCCAGGCCACCCCCCGCCCCTGGGGGGACGGACTGCTCGGGCAGACCGGCGCGTACTACTCGTGGGCGCTCTCGCGCGGCACCGACCTGGCCGGGTGGACGGCACGGTCGACGCTGCCCGAGCCGCTGCTGTCCACGGGGACCCGGTTCCTCAGCACCTTCACGGCCGACCCGCGCCTGGGCGACGATCCCGACCTGAGCCGGGAGCAACGGCTCGGCCTGGAGGAGCAGTTCGCGATCCGCCAGACCCTCGCCGGGCATTCCCTGCCGGCGCTGTTCCACCGGCTGCGCGGCGCCGACGCCCCCTACCGGGTGCCCGGCACGTCCGTCGCCCTGTCCATGGAGGCGACCGGGCCGGCGGTGGAGCTGAGCCGCCGCGACGCGGCCGACGACGAACTCGCCGTCTCCGTCAAGGGCGAGGACGCCACCACCGCCACCACCGCCTACAACTGGTCGGTCTCCCCCCTCGACTTCTCGGTCCTCACCAGCGATCCGGTGGTCGCGGTCCCGCTGAACACGGGCCGGATCACCCGCGACCAGTCCTACGACGCGGACCGTCCGGTCAGCCGGGCGCCGGGCACCCCGAGCCGGGAGACCCCGGCAGCGGTGCTTCCGCACGGCAGAACGGCCACCGAACCCGGCAAAGCCAAGATCAGCGGGCCCGCCGTGCTGATGCGGCAGCCCGTGCGGATCAGCGTGCACAGCGAGGACGACCAGGGGCGTTACGGCACTCCCCGGACCGTCGACGGCCACATCTTCCACTGGTCCACGGCACCGGCTCAAGCACCGGCGCCGGCAACGGCGCTGACACCGGCCGCCGTCGTCGCCGAGCACCCCGGCACACCCACGACGTCGAGCGCCGTTCCCGCCCTGGACGAGGCTCTGCACGGGGCCCTGCACGAGCCCGTGCGGGACGCGGCGGCGCGCACGGACGTGAACCGAAGTGCGACCCACGCGGACGTGCGGGAGACCGTGAGACACGAGGGCGTGGGCCGAACGGCGGCGCACACGGTCGTGAACGAGACGGCGAGGCACGAGGACGTCGGCCGAACGGCAGCGCACACGGTCGTGACCGAGACAGCGAGGCACGAGGACGTCGGCCGAACGGCAGCGCACACGGTCGTGAACGAGACGGCGACGCACGAGGACGTCGGCCGAACGGCGGCGCACGTGAGCGCGGACGCGCCGGAGCGTCCGCTCCGCCCCTCCGTTCGTCCCCCCGCCCCCGCGCCCAGGAGCCGCGTCGCGGATCTGCGCGCCGACGAACTCACCCCCCGTGCCCCGCGAACGGCACACCCCGCGCAGCCGGCCCCATCGGCGGTTCAGACGCACACCGCTCCCCCGCCCGCCTCCGCACCGGCGGTCACCCGTTCCGTGGGCTTCGCCTCGCAGGACGTGACAGCGCTCGGGCCCGACGAGGTCGCCCATGTGGACGCCCTGGCCGCCGAGGTGGCGAACGGCGCGGTACGGAGCGCGGCGGCGGGGCTGCGGCTGCCGGACGTGACGATCACCGGGCACGGCATCGCCTCCGTGGCCGGCAGGCCCCACTTCGGCAGGTCCGTCCAGATCGGTGCCGAACGCGCCGACGCCGTGGGTGAGTTGTTCGCACGACGGCTCGACGCCCACCTTCGGGACCTCGGATCGCCGCTGACGTCCGACTCGTTGACGATTCTGCGCGAGTCACTGGGCCCCGACCTCCCGCACGGCACCGACCCGGCACACGACACTCCGGAGGCCCGCGACCGCGCCCTCGTCACCGTGACCCGCCTGCCCGCCGAACAGGCCTCCGTGCGAAACGAGTTGACGCCGACCGACGCCGAACGGCGCGTCATGTCGGCGGAGTCACCCGTCGAATCGCCTGAACCGCCTTCTCACGCACAGGCCGAGGGATCCGTCGTATCGCCTGAACTGCCTTCGTCCGCACAGGCCGAAGGACCCGGCGCACCGGCTGATCGGCCGTCGTCCTCCCCGGGCGAGGGACCCGACGTACCGCCTGAAGGGTCGTCCTCCGCACCGGCCGACCAGCCCGCGGAACCCGCGGCGCCCACACCGTCACCCGTGCCCTCACCTGCCGCTCCCGACGCGCGTCCCCCCGTCCGCCCCGAACAGTGGCGTGGACGCCGGGAGCAGGCGGCCTGGGCCGTGCTGCGTACCGAGCGGTACGACCCGGCCCGCGATCCGGGCGCAGACCGGCCCGCGGCGGGCATGCTGGCCGGGCGGGACGTCGTCGTCCGGACGGCGATCGCGCGGATCCAGGCCGACGACGGCCGCTGGGTCCGCAATCTGTCGCTGCACCTTCCGGTCCGGTTCGGCGCGGGTTTCGGCCCCGCCGACCTGGGCCCCTACCGGACCCGGCTCCAGTCGCTGCTCGACACGCACGTCAACGACCGGCTGCGGCTGCCCGGTTCGGGCGACCAGTTGCACATCGACGTCGAGATGGAGCCCCGCCCGGACCACCCGGAGGCCATCGAGATCAGCCGGAGCGGCCAACCGCGCCTGGAGTGGGACCAGTTCACCTTCCCGCTCGGCACCCGTGAGAACATCGCGGACGACGCCCGGGCCCTGCACGAGCTGCTGCACTACGCGGGTCTGCCCGACCGCTACCGAGACCCGTCGACGCTCTTCCGCCGGCTGGAGCGGCAGACCGACCGGCACGGCGTGATGGCGGACGTCGACACGATCGAGGTGCCCGAGGCGTACGCGCGGGCGATCGAGGCGGTCACCGACTCCGGCCCCGTCCTGCGCGACCTGCCGAACACCGGTGAGGGCGCGCCCGGCCTCGGCCAGGCCGCCGCCCGCGACGAGCTGCTGGCGCCGGACGCGGACCGGACGGGCACCGGCCGGGAGCCGGCCGCCGCGCCGTTCGCCGGCCGCGACCAGGCGTACGTCGACGCCCTGGTCGACCGGGTGCTGCACGAGAACACCCGTATCGTCCGCGGCCGGAACTGGATGGGCCCGGGGCGCGCCCGGCTCGACACCGAGCGCTACACCGTGGCCCGCGACGGCGGGGAGCGGGAGACGGCGCCGATGCCGGCGAACGCGTACGTGGTGACGGCCCGCGCGTCGGAGGGCCATCTCACGCTGGAGACTCCGGGCGGCAAGGTCAGGCTGTCCGATCCCGAGGAGTTCGCCGCCCTGCTCGCGAGCGACCCGCACCGGCCGTCCCACGCCGACATCGTGCTCGCCGTACGCGGCCTGCCGGAGGGGGCCCTCGGCCTTCCGCGGGCCGTCCATCAGGCGACCGGGGTCCGGGTGTGGACGCCGGTCGGCGGCACACTGACCACGCGGACCCACCGGACGGCGGCGATGACGGCGGAGCGCATCACCCTGTCGGGCGCCGACCCCCGCTGGGAGGCCACCGGGGAGGCCGACCCGTTCGCCGCTCTCCGGGCGAACCGGCTGGTCACGGACGCGTACACGGCCGGGGCCCCGGAGGAGGCGGTGCTGTTCCAGCGGCTTCCCGGGACCCGGTTCACCACCTTCCATCCCGCCGAACCGGCCCGTGACGACAGTCCGGCCCTGGTGCTGCCCGTGCAGCAGTTCGAGGAGGTGCGGGTCCGTGACGGGTCCTGGATCGAGGTGTCGCAGGACCGCACGCTGGCCGTGGACAACGGCGGCCTGAGCCGGCACGCGTACGCGACCCGGCGGGCGGTGGACGACGCGAACGTCCGGCTGGCCGCCGCCGGAAGCAAGGTCCGGCTGACCGCCGACCCCGAGGTCACCATCACCCCACGGCACGCGGACGGATCGCCCGGCGAGCCGCTGCTGCGGATCAGCCCGCGCTTCCTGACCCGGTCGGGCCGCTCCGACGAGGAGGCCTGCCGGGACTTCGCGCAGATGGTGTCCGGCGAGGTCCGGGCCTCGCACGCGGTGTTCCGGGTTCCGGGCGCCCGTGTCGCGACCGGCCGGATCAGTGCCCTGGACACGGCCGAGGTCACCGGCACGCACCACCTCGCCCAGTCCCTCGTCCGGGTCGCCGACGGAGATCTGGACCCCGCCGGCACCGGACCGGCGTGGGCGGCGGCCCGGCTCGGCGAGGACGACCGGGCGGTCGGCGGCCAGGGCGGCGCGCCGCTGCCCGGCCGGGAGTACGGCGAGGCGCTGAGCTACGCGTACGTGGACGATCCGCGCCGGGACGCGCTGTCGGCGGCGGCGCTGCGGATCGGGGTGAACGAGGGTGCCTGGGCGCAGGTCGGCGAGGGATACCTCGTCCAGTCCGTCAACGCGGCGGGACCGGGCGGGCAGCCGTCCCTCGACGTCAACCACGCCAAGCCGGGCGCGCCCGCGGGCTCGCACTTCGGATACCACTTCGCGACCGTCGTGCTGTCCAGCGAGGACGGCGGGGCCCAGCTCACCCTGGAGAACCACGCCCGGGTCAGCAGGACGCGGGCCGAGATGGCGGGGGCGGTCGAGGAGAACCTGAAGCAGTCGGCCGGCGAACTGCGCTCCGTGAGCGAGGCGCTGGGCCGCCGGCTGCGACGGGCCGAGCAGCGCGGCGCGACCGAGGAGGCGGCGCGGCTCACGGCACGGGTCCGGCTGGCCGAGTCGCTGGTGGCGGCGAAGGAGGCCCGCGACCAGGGGGCGCCCGAGGCCGAGCAGGAGCGCACCCTGCGGCAGGCGGCCACGCGCATGCTGAAGACGGCTCCCATGATCGACGGCAAGGAGCAGTGGTACTTCCGTTCCTACAGCCGTCGCCCCGGCGAGTCCCCGCACGAGTCGCACGCGGCGCTGCTGTCCGACCACGCGGCGGCCGAGGCGAACCCGCTGACCCTGGTGGTCCTGCACGGCCACAGCCCGCCGCTGCACCGGTTCATCACCTTCGAGGCGTCGGGCGGGATGGCCGACGGCGGCCAGTTCAAGCTGAACCAGCTCGCCGAGCACCTGGTCCGGGTCGGTCTCTGGAACCTGGACCACGGCCTGCCGCTGCCCGCGGTACGGCTGACCGGTCACGGCGACGGGCGCAACCCGCATCTGGACCTGCGGCGCACCGCCGAGATGGCGGCCCTCGTCCGCGAGGACCTGCGGGGCCGCGTCGCCGGCCTTCTGCGGGAGCGGGGTTCGACCGCCGACCCCGACGGCTTCCCCATCTCGGTGGCATCCGGTCTGCGCCGCGACGACGGGGTGGACCGCGGCCCCGCGGTCACCTTCGAGATCGACCACTGGCAGCCGGCGGACGCGCCGGACACGGGTGCGCCGTGAGCCGCCGCCGGCGCCGGGGGCGGCGGGGGCGCACCGGGCGGC
>NZ_JBEYFY010000112.1:0-7059 GCF_040703595.1 Streptomyces sp. NPDC007084 | reverse complement strand
GACAACGCCGCTGGGGGTACCCCCTGCTCGAAGAGCTTGGGGGAGTGCGTGCCCTGCCCCGCGACCCGCCACATGATCCAAACGACACGCCCTAGACAGGGACCGGCCGGGCGAGGCCCGCCTCCCCTGGACCCCCGGCTGACGATGTCAGCCCCTCCGGCGTTTGCGGAGCGGGGGTCCGGGGGCGGCGCGCCCGGGCGGGAGCGGGTCAGTCCAGATAGCCCCGCAACTGATCCGCGAAGGCGTGGTCCCGCAGCTTGTTGAGGGTCTTGGACTCGATCTGCCGGATCCGCTCCCGGGTGACCCCGAAGATCCGCCCTATCTCCTCCAGGGTCCGCGGACGCCCGTCCGCCAGCCCGTACCGCAGCTGCACGACCTTCCGCTCCCGCTCCCCGAGCGTCGACAGCACCGCCTCCAGGTGCTGCCTGAGCAGCAGGAACGCGGCGGACTCCACCGGCGAGGCCGCGTCGCCGTCCTCGATGAGGTCGCCGAGGGCGACGTCGTCCTCCTCCCCCACGGGCGCGTGCAGCGACACCGGCTCCTGGGCCAGCCGCAGGACCTCGCTGACCCGCTCGCCGGTCAGGTCGAGATGGGCGGCGACCTCCTCGGGGGTGGGCTCGTAGCCGCGCTCCTGGAGCATCCGGCGCTGCACCCGGACCACCCGGTTGATCAGTTCGACCACGTGGACGGGGACGCGGATGGTGCGCGCCTGGTCGGCGAGGGCGCGGGACATGGCCTGCCGGATCCACCAGGTGGCGTAGGTGGAGAACTTGTAGCCGCGGGCGTAGTCGAACTTCTCGACGGCCCGGATGAGGCCGAGGTTGCCCTCCTGGACCAGGTCGAGCATGGTCAGCCCGCGTCCCACGTACCGCTTGGCCACGGAGACCACGAGCCGCAGGTTCGCCTCGATGAGCCGGCGCTTGGCCATCCGGCCCATGACGACGATCTTGTCCAGGTCGAGGGCGAGCTGGCTGTCCAGGTCGGGGGTGAGGCGGAGTTTCTCCTCCGCGAAGAGGCCGGCCTCGACGCGGCGGGCCAGTTCGACCTCCTCGGCCGCGGTGAGCAGCGGGATCCGCCCGATCTCCCGGAGGTACTGGCGGAACAGGTCCGAGGAGGGGCCGCCGGTGTCGGCGGCGCGGCGCGGTGTCTCGACCGGCTCGGGGTCCTCGGCCTCGGTCTCCACCTCCGCCTCCGCGTCCGCCGCCGGGGCGCCGGGCGGGCCGTCCGGGTCGCTCTCGGGGTGGTGCGCGGCGCGGCTCTGCGCGGGGACCGCCGCGACGACGTCGGCGTCCGCGTCCGCGACGGTGGTGTCGCCGGTCTCGGGGAGGGTCTGGGTCTGCACGGGGGCGGCCTCCAGGAATGTCGCTGCGAAGTCGTGCGGCAGCGGTACGTCCGGGATGGGCTCGACGGCCTCGCCGCCGTCCATCCCGTGGTCGTTTGGCGGAACCGCGGGGGAAGGGAACCCGTCGCGTGCGGGTCGGCCGCGCTCCGAGGACTCAGGCACCGGAACCCAGTGTGGAGTACGACACATCGCCGCCACGAGGGGCGTGCGGTGACTTTTTGCGTCCGGTCCGTGACCGCCTGGTGACCGTGGCGGGCGAGTGCGCAGTTCAGCGGAGCCGTAACCGGTGGGCGGGGCTCCGGGATTGGCATGTGCGCGGGAGCCCACGGGAGGTGTCCTACGCCCCGCGCGCCCCGCCGTGCGCGTCCGCGCGGTGCCGTAACACCCGTACGCGCCGGGCGGGTCGGCGCGTACGGGAGCGGCCGTGCCGGCGGGCGGGGCGGGTCAGAGCGCTTCGGCGCCCTTCTCGCGCAGCGCCTGCTCGTACTGCTGGAGCACCCACAACTCGTTCTGTACGGCGGCGAGCCGGGCCGGGTCGCCGCCCGCGCTGAGCCGGGACAGGGAGCCCTGGACCTCGCGGATGCGGCGGTCGACGGCGCGGCGGCGGACCATGACGAGCTGCTCGCCGGCGTAGGTCTCGTCGACGGTCTTGCGCAGGATCGCCTCGACGGCCAGCTCGGTGACCATCGCGCGCACCGCGTCGTCGGGGGCGGCGTCGCGGACCCGGATCAGGTACTCCTGGGGGTCCTGGATGCCGTACTCGGCGCCGCCCGCCTCCATGACGCACTGCCGCACGGCGGCGTACGGGGGCGCGGTGAACTCGTCGACGCCGTACGCGTCGAAGGCGGGGGCGACCAGCTCGGGGCGCTGGAGGGCGAGTTTGAGCAGCTCGCGCTCGGTGGCGAAGACGGGGTTGCGCAGGGTGAGGGCCGGGCCGCCGTTCGCCGGGGTCTGGGCCGCGGTGTACGTCTGCTGGGGGCGGTTCCCGGCGGGGGCGGGGCCCCGGCCGCCGCGGTCGCGGGCCCAGCGGGCGAGCTGCGCCACCCGCTTGACGACGAACTGGGTGTCGAGGATGCCGAGCATGCCGGCGAGCTGGACGGCCACCTCGTGCTGGGCGCCGCTGTTCTTGATGCGGGCGACGATCGGGGCGGCCTCGTCCAGGGCGGCGGCGCGGCCCGCCGGGGTCTCCAGGTCGTAGCGCAGGACGATCTGGCGCAGCGCGAACTCGAAGAGCGGGGTGCGGGGTTCGACCAGGTCGGCGACGGCCTCGTCGCCCTTGGCGAGGCGCAGCTCGCAGGGGTCCATGCCGTCGGGGGCGATGGCGATGTACGTCTCGGCGGCGAACTTCTGGTCGTCCTCGAAGGCGCGCAGGGCGGCCTTCTGGCCGGCCGCGTCACCGTCGAAGGTGAAGATCACCCGGGCCGAGCCGTTGTCCATGAGGAGGCGGCGGAGGATCTTGATGTGGTCGGTGCCGAACGCGGTGCCGCAGGTCGCGATGGCGGTGGTGATGCCGGCCAGATGGCAGGCCATGACGTCGGTGTAGCCCTCGACGACGACCGCGCGGCTGCTCTTGGCGATGTCCTTCTTGGCGAGGTCGATGCCGTAGAGCACCTGGGACTTCTTGTAGATCGCCGTGTCGGGCGTGTTCAGGTACTTCGGGCCGTTGTCGGACTCGTAGAGCTTGCGGGCGCCGAAGCCGACGACCTCGCCGCCGATGTCGCGGATGGGCCACATGAGCCGGCCGCGGAAGCGGTCGATGGGCCCGCGGCGGCCCTCCTGGGCGAGGCCGGAGAGGACCAGCTCCTTGTCGGTGAAGCCCTTGCCGCGCAGGTAGCGGGTGAGGTGGTCCCAGCCCTGGGGGCTGTAGCCGACGCCGAAGTGGGCGGCGGCGGCCTGGTCGAAGCCGCGCTCGGCGAGGAAGGTGCGGCCGGTGTCGGCCTCGGGGCTGGTGCCGAGCTGCTCGATGTAGAACTGGGCGGCGGCCTTGTGCGCCTCGACCAGGCGGATCCGCTCGCCGCGCTGGTGGGAGGGGTTGTACCCGCCCTCCTCGTAGCGCAGGGTGATGCCGGCCCGGGCGGCGAGCCGCTCGACGGACTCGGAGAAGGTGAGGTGGTCGACCTTCATCACGAACGTGATGGTGTCGCCGCCCTCCTGGCAGCCGAAGCAGTGGAAGAGGCCCTTGCTGGGGCTGACCTGGAACGACGGTGACTTCTCGTCGTGGAAGGGGCACAGGCCCTTCAGGTTGCCGCCGCCCGCGTTGCGCAACTGGAGGTACTCGGAGACCACGGCGTCGATCGGGACCGCGTCCCGAACCGCCTTCACGTCCTCGTCGTTGATCCTGCCGGCCACGTGGTGATTCTACGGGGCCGGACCGACACTCCCGGGCGGGGTGAGCGGCGCCGTGCCGGAGCCCCGGGGAACCGCTGCGGGCCCCGGCACGGGAACGCGTGGGCGGCCGGTGCCGCCGCGCGTCAGGGAACCAGGCCCTCCAGGGGGACGTGCGGGTCGGCGAGCGCGTCGGCGTCCACCGGGGTCCGGGACCGGACGAGCCGCTGGACGGGTTCCGTGACATCCCACACGTTCACGTTCATCCCCGCGAGCACCCGGCCGTCCTTCAGCCAGAACGCGATGAACTCGCGCTTGCCGGCGTCCCCGCGGATCACCACCTGGTCGTACGTCCCCGGGGGCGCCCAGCCCGAGTACTCCAGGCCGACGTCGTACTGGTCGGAGAAGAAGTAGGGCACCCGGTCGTACGGGGTGCCGCGGCCGAGCATCGAGCGGGCGGCGGCCGGTCCGCCGTTCAGGGCGTTGGCCCAGTGCTCGACGCGCAGCCGGGTGCCGTACAGCGGGTGGTGGAAGGAGGCGACGTCGCCCGCCGCGTACACGTCGGGGTCGGAGGTGCGCAGCAGTTCGTCGACCGCGATGCCCCCGCCGTGCTCCCGTCCTGCCAGGTCGAGGCCCGCGGCCTCGGCGAGGCCGGTGCGCGGGGCGGCGCCGATGGCGGCGAGGACGTCGTGCGCGGGGTGCTCCTCGCCGTCGTCGGTGCGGGCGGCGAGGACCATGCCGTCCTGGCCGACGATCTCGGTGAGGCGGGCGCCGAAGTGGAAGCGGACGCCGTGCTCGCGGTGCAGCTCGGCGAAGACCTGGCCCAGCTCGGGGCCGAGCACGCCGTGCAGCGGGGTCGGCTCCGGTTCGACGACGGTGACCTCGGCGCCGTACTGGCGGGCCGCCGCGGCGATCTCCAGGCCGATCCAGCCGGCTCCGGCGATGACGATGTGGCCGTTGTCCCGGCCGAGGGCGGCGAGGACGCCCTTGAGGCGCTCGGCGTGGGCGAGGCGGCGCAGGTGGTGGACGCCGGCGAGGTCGGTGCCCGGGATGTCGAGGCGGCGCGGCTCGGAGCCGGTGACGAGGAGGAGCTTGTCGTAGTGGACGAGGGTGCCGTCGTCCCCGAAGCGGACGGTCCGCGCGGCGCGGTCGATCGCGTCGACGGTCTGGCCGAGGTGCAGCTCGATGTCGTTGCGCGCGTACCAGGCGGGCTCGTGGACGAAGACGCTGTCGCGTTCCTCCTTGCCGAGGAGGTAGCCCTTGGACAGCGGGGGGCGTTCGTAGGGGTGGTCGCGCTCGTCGCAGATCAGTATCACGCGTCCGGTGAAGCCCTCCGCTCGGAGCGTCTCGGCCGCCTTGGCGCCTGCCAGGCCTCCTCCGACGATGACGAATGTCTGATCCGCGTCGACCACTTGATGCCTCCTCGTAAGGATGTCGCCATATGCGAGCGTCCCGCACGGAGCGTGATGCGGGAAGGGGGAGTGGCCCGATCAGGCCACGCAGGGTCACACTCCGCCGCCTCCATGGGAACGCGTGGTGAGCCTGAGGTGCAGGGAACGCGCCGAGGCATCCGTGAGGGATGCGATCTGGTCGACGATCACCCGCTTGCGGGCGCGGTCGTCGGCCGCGCGCTCGAACAGGGCCCGGAACTGCGGGTCGAGCACCTCGGGGGCGCGGGCGGTGAGCGCCTCGGCGAGTTCGGCGACGACGATCCGCTGGTCGGCGCGGAGCCGCTCCTGCTCGGCGCGCTGCATCACGTACCGGTCGGCGACGGCCTTGAGGACGGCGCACTCGTGGCGGGCGGCGCGCGGGACGACCAGCTCCGCCGCGTACCGGGTGAGGCGGCCGCTGCCGTAGCGGGCGCGGGTGGCGCCCTCGGCGGCCAGGCAGAACCGGCCGATGAGCTGGCTGGTGGCGTCCTTCAGGCGGGCCTGGGCGACGGCCGAGCCGTCGTAGCGGTGCGGCCACCAGTCCTGGACGAGGAGCCGGTCGAGGGCCTGGGCCAGCTCGGCCGGATCGGTGTCCGCGGGCACGTACCGCCCGATGGCGACGGCGAAGATCTCCTCGCGCTCCGGGCCCGAGGTCAGGATCGCGGGGTCGATGTGGCCGGCGTGCAGGCCGTCCTCGACGTCGTGCACCGAGTAGGCCACGTCGTCGGACCAGTCCATCACCTGGGCCTCGAAGCAGGTGCGGGTGCCGGGGGCGCCCTGGCGGATCCAGTCGAAGACGGGCCGGTCGTCCTCGTAGACGCCGAACTTCGGCGACTTCGGGTCGGTGGGGCAGGCGCCTCTCGGCCACGGGTACTTGGTGGCGGCGTCGAGGGCGGCGCGGGTGAGGTTGAGTCCGACGCTCACGAGGTCCGCGTCGGCGTCGGCGGGCGCCGAGGCGAC
Organism: Streptomyces sp. NPDC007084; assembly: GCF_040703595.1. Classification (NCBI taxonomy): domain Bacteria; kingdom Bacillati; phylum Actinomycetota; class Actinomycetes; order Kitasatosporales; family Streptomycetaceae; genus Streptomyces; species Streptomyces sp. NPDC007084. The sequence goes on along the minus strand of NZ_JBEYFY010000112.1, from coordinate 1,002 downwards.
CATGTCGCTGCGCACGAAGCGCTTGGGTTCGATCCGGGTGAGCAGGCGCAGCGACTGCGCGTTGCCCTCGAATCCGCCGCAGTCCTCGGCGAATTCGTTGAGCGCCTGTTCGCCGTTGTGCCCGAAGGGCGGGTGGCCGAGGTCGTGCGAGAGGCAGGCGGCCTCGACCAGGTCGGGGTCGCAGCCGAGGGCGGCGCCGAGGTCCCGGCCGACCTGGGCGCACTCCAGGGAGTGGGTCAGCCGGGTGCGGGGGCTGGCGTCCCACACCTGGATGGGGATCTGGCCGGTACGGGCGGAGCCGAGGACCTGCGGGAGGGTGCCGGGGGTGACCACCTGGGTCTTGCCGGCGAGGCGGCGCAGGGCGGCGGAGTGCAGCACGCGGGCGCGGTCGCGCTGGAAGGCGGTGCGGCCGGGGTGTTTGTCGGGCTCGGTGGCCCGCCGCTCGACGGCGGACACGTCGTACACGTCGTGGGACGGGGGGATCTCGGGGGCCTTCGGTACGGGTCCTGCCGCGTGCGCTTCCATGCCTTCCATGCACCGACAGTAAACGCACCCGGTGACAATCGGGGCGCCGGGCTTCGGCGGGGGCGGGCGGGGAGGGTGCGGGGACCGGCCGTTCAGGCCGGGGTCAGGGTGCGGGGCGGGGTGGCGGCGGGCGCCGCGAGGGCCTGGTCGTAGCGGTGCAGGACGAGGCGGGCCATCGCCGGGTGGTCGCCGAGGGGTTCGGCGCGGATCCAGGGAGCGGCCTCGGCGCAGCGGGAGGCGAGCCGGCCCGGGGTGGTGAAGTGGGAGGCGACGGCGATCCGGTGGCGGCCCCGGGCGGCCAGGGCGCGCAGCGCGGCGGGCACGGTGGGGGCGGCGCCGGAGGCGTAGGCGGGGACGACGGGCACGCCGAGCCGTTCGGCGAGCAGGTGGGCGGTGCGGCGGGTGTCGGCGGCGCGGAGCATCTCGCGGACGAGGTCGATGCCGGCGACCTCCTCGGTGACCGGGTGCTCCACCTGG
>NZ_JBEYFY010000111.1:0-7780 GCF_040703595.1 Streptomyces sp. NPDC007084 | reverse complement strand
GGTCCGCTCGCTCGCCGACCGCGGACCCGCCGGCTCCCGGCCCGGCTCCGTGGCCGCGCCGGTCACCCCGCTGCGGCAGGCGGGACCGCCGACCACCGGACCCGAATACCTCGACGTGCCCCCGGCCGCGGACACCCCGCCGCAGGGCGCCGCGCCGTGGGGCGACCCGCAGCCGGGCCCCGAGGCCCCGGCTGCAGAAACGGTCGTCCCGGAGACCGGCGCGCCCCTCGCGCCCGCCGCCGACCCCCAGCCGGTGGCCGTCCCGGACACCGGGCTGGAACCGGAGTTCGCGGCCGCCCACTTCGACCACGGCCAGACCCCTGACACCGCACCGGAGCCCGCGCCGCAGGCCGACGCGGTGACCGTCGTTGCGGACGCCGAGCCCCAGGCCCCGGCGGAGGCGCCCGAGGCCGCCGCTGTCGCCGAGACCGCACCCGCGACGGACGGCCCGTCCCTCGCGCCGGTCTCCGACGCCCCGCAGTTCCCGGACACCCCGCTGACCCTCGGCACGCCGGACACCGTCCAGGCAGCAGCCGGCGAAACGCCGGTCCCCGAGGGCGGCGCCACCGGCCCGGCCGCCCACGTGACGCAGGCACCGGCGGCCACGGAGACCCCGGCGCCTACGGAGGCCCCGGCGCCTACGGAGGCCCCGGCGGAGACCCCGGCCCCGGCGGACGCCGAGCCCGTCGCGTCCGAGCCGAACCCGGGCCCGAACCCGGCTGCGGCTCCCGCTTCGGCCTTGGCTTCGGCTTCGGCTTCTGCCGAGAATCCCGCCGTGCCGCAGGCCCCCTCGGAGACCGGCGAGCGGGACGGCTACGCGGCCGGGCCCGCGGAGTACGCCGAGCAGGACGGTCAGCCGTCCGACGCCGCGACCGCCGCGGCAGCCTTCGCGCAAGGGGCGCCCCAGGCGGACGCCGAGCAGCCGCCCGTCCAGCACGCCTTCGACGCCTCCGAGTCCGCGCTGACGGCCCTGACCGCGCACACCGCCGGGGCCTCGCACGGCCGTCCCGTCGAGGGCCTCGACGCCGTCGCCGCCCAGCAGTTCACGGAACCGGCCGCCTACACCGAGGGCACCTTCACCGCGAACGGCACCGCCCTGCCGGTGGACGGACCCCTCGCGCCCGAGGCGGTCGCCTTCACCGAGGACGGTCTGTCGTACGTCCCGGTCGGCGTGGCCGCCCAGACGGACACCGCCCACGCGGACGCTTCCCGGGCGGACGCCTCCCACGCGGACGCCTCCCACCCGGCGCCGGGCCACCCGCACGCCGATCAGCGGCACCAGGACGCGTCGGCCGCCGCCCCCGGCTTCGAGGGCGCCGCCCCGGAGCCCTCGGCGGACGACTCCTTCGGCCGGTTCGTGCCGGTCGACGGCCAGGTCCCGACCACACCGCACCTGGCCCCGACCCCGCCGCACGCCATGACCGTGCCGCCGCTGCCCGCCGAGGAGCAGCAGCCGGCCCAGGAGCCCGCCTTCCCGCAGGCGCCCGGAGCGACGCAGGACCCGGCCGGCGAGACCGTCGGCACGGGCGCGGGTGCCGGGCCCGTCGCCCAGGCGGCCGTTCCCGCCCCGCGTGAGGCGGAGCCCGCTCCCGAGGCGACCGCCGGCCCCGAGGGTTTCGACACCGAGCCGGAACCCGTCGCCGCACAGCTCGCGGAGGACCTGGACACCCAGGGCGCCGACCAGGAGGAGAACACCGCCGCAGTGGAAGACGTACGCGAGTCCAGCGGCCCGGCGGCCCCCGGGTACGACGACGCCGAACGCGAGGCCGTGCTGCGCGTGATGCGCGAGCGCCGCGACATCCGCAACGGCTTCCGCAGCGACCCGATCCCGCACGACGTGCTGCTGCGCGTCCTGGAGGCCGCGCACACCGCGCCCTCCGTCGGCCACTCCCAGCCCTGGGACTTCGTCGTCATCCGCTCCGCCGACACCCGGCGCAGCATGCACGAACTCGCCCAGCGCCAGCGCGAGGCCTACGCCAAGTCGCTGCCCAAGGGCCGCGCCAAGCAGTTCAAGGAACTGAAGATCGAGGCCATCCTCGACACCCCGGTGAACATCGTCGTCACCGCCGACCCGACCCGCGGCGGCCGGCACACCCTGGGCCGGCACACCCAGCCGCAGATGGCCCCGTACTCCTCCGCCCTCGCCGTCGAGAACCTCTGGCTCGCCGCCCGCGCCGAGGGGCTCGGCGTCGGCTGGGTCAGCTTCTTCGACGAGCGCGAGATGGTCCGCGCCCTCGGGCTCCCCGACCACCTGGAGGTCGTCGCCTACCTGTGCGTCGGCTACGTCGACGAGTTCCCGGACGAGCCCGAGCTGATGCAGGCCGGCTGGTCCAAGCGCCGCCCGCTGTCCTGGGTCGTGCACGAGGAGACGTACGGCCGTCGCGCGCTGCCCGGCGAGGAGCCGCACGACCTGCTCGCCGAGACCGTCTCCAACATCCGCCCGCTGGACGCCAAGGCGCTCGGCGAGGCCTGGGAGCGGCAGAAGCGGATGACCAAGCCGGCCGGCGCCCTCGGCATGCTGGAGATCATCTCCGCGCAGTTGTCGGGCCTGTCCCGCAAGTGCCCGCCGCCGATCCCGGAGCCCGCCGCCGTCGCGATCTTCGCCGGGGACCACGGCGTGCACGCCCAGGGCGTCACCCCGTGGCCGCAGGAGGTCACCGGGCAGATGGTGGCCAACTTCCTGGGCGGCGGAGCGGTCTGCAATGCCTTCGCCAACCAGGTGGGCGCCGAGGTCTGCGTCATCGACGTGGGCGTCGCCTCCGACCTGCCGGCCACCCCGGGCCTGCTGCCCCGCAAGGTCCGCGCCGGAACCGGCGACATGACCACCGGAGCGGCGATGACCCGCGAGGAGGTCGTCGCGGCCCTGGAGGTGGGCATCGAGACCGCCCGCGACCTGGTGGCCGCCGGCAACAAGGCGCTGCTGACCGGCGAGATGGGCATCGCCAACACCACCGCGTCGGCCGCCCTGATCGCCGTCTACACCGGCGCCGACCCCTCCGAGGTCACCGGGCGCGGCACCGGCATCAACGACGAGACCCTCGCCCGCAAGACCGAGGTCGTCCGCCGCGCCCTCGAACTCCACCAGCCGGACCCCGCCGACCCCATCGGCGTCCTCGCCGCCGTCGGCGGACTGGAGCACGCCGCCATGGTGGGCCTCCTGCTCGGCGGCGCCTCCCTGCGCACGCCGGTGATCCTGGACGGCGTCAGCGCCGGTGCCGCCGCCCTGGTGGCCCGCGCGATCGCCCCCGAGGTGCTGGCCGCCTGCATCGCGGGCCACCGCAGCGCCGAGCCCGGTCACGTGGCGGCCCTGAACAAGCTGGGCCTGCGCCCGCTGATCGACCTCGACCTGCGCCTCGGCGAGGGGACCGGCGCCCTGCTGGCCCTTCCCGTCGTGCAGAGCGCGGCCCGCGCCATGCACGAGGTGGCCACGTTCGACTCGGCCGGCGTGACCGAGAAGTAGCCCCGCACGGACCGGAGCGGGTGGGCAGGCGCCCGGCGCCGCCCACCCGGCTCCGCCGTACGCTGGACGCACCCCTAAGATCCCCACCAGGGCGGATACCCCTGCCAGGGCCGCTGCGAAGCCGCGGCGCGCCCACCGCACCGCACGCCCGTACGAGGAGCCGCACCTCCATGGCCGAACACCCCGCCTACCCCGTGGGCCTGCGCCTCGCCGGACGCCGTGTCGTCGTCCTAGGCGGCGGCCAGGTGGCCCAGCGACGGCTCCCGGCGCTCATCGCGGCAGGCGCGGACATCCACCTCGTGTCACCGGCGGCGACCCCGTCGGTCGAGGCGATGGCGGACACCGGCGAGATCACCTGGACACGACGCGCATACGCCGACGGCGACCTCGCGGACGCGTGGTACGCGCTCATCGCCACCACCGACCCGGACGCCAACGCCGCCGCCTCGGCCGAGGCGGAGCGCCACCGCGTCTGGTGCGTCCGCGCGGACGACGCCGACCGGGCGACCGCCTGGACCCCGGCCACCGGCCACAGCGAGGGCGTGACCGTCGCCGTCCTCACCACCGACGCCCGGGGCCGCGACCCCCGGCACACCGCCGCGATCCGTGACGCCGTGGTCGAGGGGCTGCGCGACGGCACCCTCGTCGCCCCGCACCACCGCACCCGCACCGCCGGGGTGGCACTGGTCGGCGGCGGACCCGGCGACCCCGACCTGATCACCGTCCGGGGCCGCCGGCTGCTCGCCGAGGCCGACGTGGTCATCGCCGACCGGCTCGGCCCCCGCGACCTGCTCGCCGAACTCCCGCCGCACGTCGAGGTGATCGACGCGGCGAAGATCCCGTACGGCAGGTACATGGCCCAGGAGGCCATCAACAACGCGCTCATCGAGCACGCCAGGCAGGGCAAGTCCGTGGTCCGGCTCAAGGGCGGCGACCCGTTCGTCTTCGGCCGTGGCATGGAGGAGGCACAGGCGCTCGCCGAGGCGGGCATCGCCTGCACGGTGGTCCCCGGTATCTCCAGCTCGATCTCGGTGCCGGGCGCGGCCGGCATCCCCGTCACCCACCGGGGTGTCGCACATGAGTTCACGGTGGTCAGCGGTCATGTCGCCCCGGACGACGCCCGCTCGCTCGTCGACTGGCCGGCGCTCGCCCGCCTCCGCGGCACCCTCGTCGTCCTCATGGGCGTCGACAAGATCGGCAGGATCGCGGACACCCTCGTGGCGCACGGCAAGCCGGCCGGCACCCCCGTCGCCCTGGTCCAGGAGGGCACGACCGCCGCACAGCGCCGCGTCGACGCCACCCTGGCCACCGTCGCCGAGACCGTCCGCGCCGAGGACGTCCGCCCGCCCGCGGTCATCGTCATCGGCGAGGTCGTCAACGCGGGTCCCGGAACCCCTCAGTAACCACGGGTAACCCAACCCGTTCCCAGCCGTTGGCACCACACCCAGGACAAGGCAGTATCACCCTGTGGCCGATCTCATCACCGTCGACAACCCCGACGACCCGCGCCTGAGCGACTACACGGGCTTGACCGACGTGGAACTGCGCCGCAAGCGCGAACCCGCCGAGGGCCTGTTCATCGCCGAGGGCGAGAAGGTCATCAGACGCGCCAAGGACGCCGGGTACGAGATGCGCTCCATGCTCCTGTCGGCCAAGTGGGTCGACGTCATGCGCGACGTCATCGACGAACTCCCGGCCCCCGTCTACGCGGTCAGCCCGGAGCTGGCCGAACAGGTCACCGGCTACCACGTGCACCGCGGCGCCCTCGCCTCGATGCAGCGCAAGCCGCTGCCGGCCTCGGACGAACTCCTGCGCACCGCCCGCCGGGTCGTCGTCATGGAGTCGGTCAACGACCACACCAACATCGGCGCCATCTTCCGCTCCGCCGCCGCCCTCGGCATGGACGCGGTGCTGCTCTCCCCGGACTGCGCGGACCCCCTCTACCGCCGCTCGGTGAAGGTGTCGATGGGCGCGGTCTTCTCGGTCCCCTACGCCCGGCTGGACGCCTGGCCGAGGAGCCTGGAGTCGGTGCGCGACGCCGGCTTCACCCTGCTCGCGCTCACCCCCGACGAGAAGGCCAGGTCCCTCGACGAGGCCGCCCCGCACCGCATGGACCGGGTCGCGCTGATGCTCGGCGCCGAGGGCGACGGCCTGTCCACCCGCGCCCTGATGGCCGCCGACGAATGGGTCCGCATCCCGATGGCCCACGGCGTCGACTCGCTGAACGTGGGAGCCGCCGCGGCGGTCGCCTTCTACGCCGTCGCCACCGGCCGCCCCGAGAGCTGACCCCCGCGCGACAGCCGCCGCCCGTCCGGACTGCTCAGCCGCCCTGCCGTACTTCGTCGTCCTGCCGTACCTCGCTGCGGTACGTGTCGGCCATGACGGCGTCCGTGGGCAGCGGCGTGAACGACGGCTGCTCCTGACGCACCTCCCCGCGCCGGTCCCCGCCGTCCAGTCCCCGGGCCGGTCCCTGGCAGCCCTGGGCCACCGCGATACCCAGCGCGACCAGCAGGGTCACCACGACGAAGACGAACAGCCGCTGGCGCAGCAGCCGCGGATTGGCGGGCCGCCTGCCCGTGCCGGTCGTGCGCGGCCCGGGCCGCCCGGCACCGCTGCGGGGCGCGGGCCTGCCGCCGGAGCGCCCGGTGTTGCTGCCCGAGCGCCCGGTGGTGCTGCCCGAGCGCCCGGTGTTGCGGGACGCCGGCGCGGGACGCGTCCCCGACCGCGCTCCGCCGCTCGTCCCCCCGGTGCGCGGCGGGGGAGTGCCCTGCGGGCGCCGCTGGGTGCGCTGCTCGGCGTACTGCTCCGCCAGCCGGCCCGACGGACGGTCCGGGTCGTTGCGCTGGGCGGGCGGCCGTACGTCCGGCATGCCCTGCGCCTCGCGCGCCGCGATCTCCTTGAGCCGCAGCGACAGTTGGAGCGTGCTGGGCCGCTCCTCGGGGTCCTTGGCCAGACAGGCCCGGACGAGCGGCGCGAGCGCGTCCGGCACCCCGTGCAGCTGGGGCTCCTCGTGCACCACCCGGTAGAGCATCACCTCGGAACTGCCCTGCCCGAACGGCGAGTCCTGGGTCGCCGCGTACGCCAGGGTGGCGCCGAGCGCGAACACGTCCGTGGCCGGGGTGACGGCGGCGCCGCGCACCTGCTCCGGAGCGAGGAACCCCGGGGAGCCGACGGCCGTGCCGACGTGTGTGAGAGTGCTCGCGCCGGTCGCCCAGGCGATACCGAAGTCGATGATCCGCGGTCCCTTCGGGGACAGCAGGATGTTCGACGGCTTGAGGTCACGGTGGACCACACCCGCCTCGTGCACCGCGACCAGCCCCTCGGAGAGGGCGGCCCCGACGGCGGCCACGTCGGCCGCCGCGAGCGGCCCTTCCTCCGCGACCTTGTCGTGCAGCGAGGGGCCCGGCACGTACTGGGTGGCGAACCAGGGCCGGTCGGCCTCCAGGTCGGCGGCGACGAGGCGGGCCGTACAGCCGCCCCTGATCCGCCGCGCCGCCGAGACCTCCCGGGCGAACCGCGACCGGAACTCCTGATCCTCCGCCAGATCCGGCCGGATCACCTTCAGCGCGACCCGCTGACCGCGCCGGTCGGAGCCCAGGTAGACGACGCCCATCCCGCCCGCGCCCAGCCTTCGGTGAAGCCGGAACGAGCCGACGACGCGCGGGTCCTCGCGCCTCAGGCGCATCATCGCCATGTCCATCCCCGCTGCCCGGTCCGTTTGACGAGCCACAGCTTACGTTTCCGCGGCCGGGTGCGCGCAGAGGCCGCGCCCTCTCGTCCCGATCGATTGTCAGTGCCGGGTGGGAAACTTGAAAGGTGGTCAGGGAGCGTGCGCCCAGGACCTCCTTGGGGCGCCCGGGATCCCAACCACCCGTCGCAGAAGGGGGATTGACTCCGTGAAGGGTGACCGCGTGGAGATAGTCGTGGACGCAGGGGACACGACGCGTACGTACGAGGTGGTGGCCAGCAGGGCGGGCCGCAGGGTGGAGACGGCGGTGCGCCGAGGGGTGGTGGAAGTGAGCGAAGTCACCCGAAGCGGATCAGTGGTGCGGACCGCCCGCTTCATGGCGACCCGAGTGCTGGCGCTCGTCGAGCAGCCGGTACCCCGCGAGGACAGCTCGGAACAGTAGGGGAACAGTCGGGACACATCGGACACCCCCTCGGGGAAGACCCCGAGACCTAGGGCGTGTCGTTTGGATCATGTGGCGGGTCGCGGGGCAGGGTGCGCACATCTGCGGCGTTGTCGTCGGTTGCCGACGCTCCGCGTCGTCGCCCTCCTCCGCCTTGCAGCTGCACGCACCCTGCCCCGCTCGGCCCAGC
>NZ_JBEYFY010000110.1:0-7962 GCF_040703595.1 Streptomyces sp. NPDC007084 | reverse complement strand
GGCCGGAGGGCGCCGCGGCGGCGGCCCGGGCGCTGCTCGCCACCGGCGACGCGGCCGGGGCGCTCGCCCTGCTCGACGCGCTGCCCGCCGAGCGGGAGGAGGTGCCCGGCACGACGGTGCGCGTGCTGCTGGCCCGGGCGCAGGCGGTGGACGCGCTGGGCGACGATCCCACCGCCCAGCGGCTGGTAGCGCGTGCCCTGCGCGGGGCCCGGCCCGAGCACCTCAGACGGCCGTTCGTGGAGGCCGGCCCCTGGCTGCCGGCCCTGGTGCGCCGCCGTCCCGCTCTGGCGCAGGGGCACGAGTGGCTTCCGGTGGTGGCCGCGGCGGGCGGGCCGGGGCCGGCCGCGCGGGAGGCGCCCGCGCCGGTGGTCGAGGCGCTCAGCGAGCGTGAGCGGGAGGTGCTGGAGCGGCTGGCGCTGATGATGTCCCGTGACGAGATCGCCGCCGACCTGCATCTGTCGGTCAACACGGTCAAGACCCACCTCAAGAGCGTCTACCGCAAGCTCGCCGCGACCCGCCGGAGCGAGGCGGTACGCCGCGCCCGCGACCTCCACCTCCTGTGAACTCCCGGACGTGCGGCGCCCGTTGAAGGGGCCGACCCCGTCTCAGCGCGTACGGCGGACGTAGTGCGCGCTGCCCGGCGTCGAGACCAGCACGTCCCGGCGCACGATGCTCAGCCGGTCCCCGTAGGCGGCCCGGGCCTTGCGCAGACCGCTGTCGGTGTACTCGATCACGACCACCCGGTCCCCGAACGCCTTCGCGTACTCCCCGCACTCGTCGTACTGGCCGCACTCCTCCGCCACCGCGAAGTCGAGCCCGGTCCGCTTCCTGGCCCCGGCCAGTTCGACGGTGTTCTTCTGGCCGATCGCCAGATGCCGGGCGTGGGCGTGCGCGGACAGCAGCGAGATGAAGGCCGTCGCGTCGTCCGCGGTCAGCAGCTTCCGGGAGCGCGTGTAGCTGTCGTAGTTGTCGGGTTCGATCGCGTCGAAGCCCTTGTCGGCGCAGGAGTCGATCCACCGGTTGACGCGCTCCGCGACCCGGCGGCGCTTGTCCGGCGTACTGATGTCCAGCAGCGCCTCGTCCCAGTCCTTGTCGACCACGACCTTGCCGTCCGCGTCCCGCAGCAGCAGGTCGGCGGGCCACCGGCCGCGCTCCTCGGGCTGCGCCTGGAAGGCGTTGACGTAGCAGATGTTGTACAGGCCGGGCGCGGGCGACGCGGAACGGTCACGGCTGACGACGCGGACGCCCGGGGCCGGGGGATAGGCGCCGCCGATCTGGTAGTCGAAGCCCGCGTGCAGCGGGGGGAGCCGGACGCCGGTCGGTTTTCCGTCGGGACGACGGGCCGGCGTGGGCGAGCCGGAGGACTCCTCGCCCGCGCCGGACGACTCCTCGGCCGCGCCGGCCGAGGGCTCGGCGGACGTCCGGGACGGGGCCGGCGCGCTCGCCGCACCGCGCGGGGTCTTCGGCCCGGCGCCGGTGTCCTTGCCGGAGCCGCAGCCGGTGAGCGCGAGGAGCCCGGCCAGAGCCGTGGCGGTACCCAGAACTCCGGCGCGGAGAACAGGTGTGACGGGGGGCATGTCAGCTCCACCAATCGCGAGCACGTCCCCGCCTCGGACGCTGTGCGCGATCCTGGCGACTTGGGCCGGATTTGAACCGAGTCCGCTACCGGCTGGGCGTACCTCTGCGTGCCGGGTCGCACCACGGCACGGCAGGATCAAAGCGCGAGGGCCCTTGATCCGTCAAGGCGAGCCCGCCCCGGCGGGGTCGGCATTCGGCCACCAACTCCCTGGTCGCGACGGGTGCCCGCCACCCGCCTGCCCCCCTGGCCATGGTCACCGTGGGGCCTCCGCGCGCCCGCGGCCCACCGGCGTACGCGTACTGCCCGAGCGACCGTCTACGACTCCGGCGGCTGCGGCGCCGCAGGAGGCTGTGGGGGCGCGGGCGGATGCGGGGGCTGCGGCGGGGGCGTGTGTCCCGGCGGGGGAGGGGGCGGCAGCGTCGTGACGTCCGGTGCCGGTTCCGGCCAGACGAGCAGCACCGGGCAGGGCGCGTGGTCGACCACGAACCGCCCGGCAGGCCCCAGACTGTGCGGACCGAGCCTGTCCCGGTCGCCGTCGCGCGCCACGACCAGCAGACCGGCGCCCTCGGCCGCGGCGACCACCTCGCGCTCGGGCCGCCCGGCCCGCTCCTCCCGCGTCGCCGGACCGCCCAGCCGCTCGGCCGCCGCGTCGAGGAGTTCCGCGCCCGAGGCCGTGCCGAGGCTGTCCAGCAGGTCGCCCGGGTCGGGCTCGGAGCGCCGGCGGCCGAGGAGTCCCGCGAAGGCGCCGTGCGCGAGGCCGGGCACTCCGGGGTCGGTGACGTGCAGCAGCACCACGTCGGTGGCGCCCGGCGCGTGTGTGCGGACGGCGTCCACGCACGCGTGCCACGTGCCCTCGACCAGCCAGACGACCACCCGCATGTCCATCAGCCTCCGATGACCTGGAGCGAGACCCACAGAGCCAGTACGGCGGGCACCAGCGCCGCGGGCACGGCGATCAGGCCCAGCCGGGTGAACTCCCTGAGGTCGACGCCGTGTTCGTGCTGATGGACGATACGCCGCCACAACAGCGTCGCCAGGGAGCCCGCGTACGTCAGATTGGGCCCGATGTTGACGCCGAGCAGCACGGCCAGCACCGCGCCCGAGCCCAGCGAGGCGGCCGGCGGCAGCAGCACCAGGACGGCCGGCAGGTTGTTGATCAGGTTGGCCAGGACGGCGGCGATCGCCGCGATGCCGAGCAGCGCGGCTGGCGAGGAGCCGCCCGGGAGGAGCCGCCCGAGCGCGTCGGCCGGCCCGTTGTCGACCACCGCGCGCACCACGACACCGAGCGCGAGGACGAAGGCGAGGAACGACGGCGCGGCGGCCCGCACCACGGCGAGCGGGCTGGTGCGGCGGCGGACGAGGGCGCGCGTCGCCAGCACGAGCGCCCCCGCCGTCGCGGACCAGGCGGGATCGATCCCGGCCGCCGAGGCGACGACGAACCCGGCGAGCGTGCAGCCCACGGTGACCAGCGCGAACAGCGGCACCTCCGGTGGCTCCCCGGCCGCCTCGACGAAGGCGCCCGCCGCGATGTCACGGGCGAAGAAGCGCCGGAACACCAGGTACTCGGCGCCGATCGCGGCCAGCCAGGGCAGCGCCATCAGCGCGGCGAACCGGGTGAAGCTCAGCCCGCTCGCGGTGAACGCCAGCAGGTTGGTGAGGTTGGAGACCGGCAGCAGCAGCGAGGCCGTGTTCGAGAGGTGGGTGCACGCGTAGACGTGCGGTTTGGGCCGGGCCCCCATGCGGGCGGCGGTCGCGAACACCACCGGGGTGAGCAGCACGATGGTGGCGTCCAGGCTGAGCACCGCCGTGATCGCGGAGGCGAGCACGAAGACCGCGGTCAGCAGCCGGCCCGGGCTCCCGGCCGCCCAGCGGGCCGTCCACGCCCCGCAGGCCCGGAAGAGCCCCTCGTCGTCGCAGTACTTGGCGAGCACCAGGACGGCCGCGAGGAAGCCGATCACCGGCCCCAGATGCCCCGTCTCGGCCCGCGCGTGGTCCCAGGAGACGGCCCCCGTCACCAGGGCCAGGCCCGCGGCGGGCACGGCCACCACCGCCTCGGGCCAGTCGAACGGCCGCACCACCGCGCAGACCAGCACGGCCACGAGCAGCACGGCGGACAGGGCCTCGGCGAACGGGCTCCCGAGAGCGGCGGCGAGCGGCGCGCCGAGATGGGCACCCGGGCCCGCGGCCAACGGGCCGGGGAGCGGGCCGGCGAGCGGGGAGCCGGACACGCCGGTCCCGCCGGCGAAGGGCGGGACGGCGCCGGGCACGAGCGGGCTGTTCAGGGTTCGGTCCTCCGGGCGGTGACGGCTGCGCGGCAGCCATCACATCAGACGGGACACCGCCACCCCGGGAGCACCCTCACTCCTCGCCGAGGAGGGACAACTCCGCCCAGATGGTCTTGCCCTCCGGCGTGTGCCGGCTGCCCCAGCGCTGCGTGAGCTGCGCGACCAGCAGCAGCCCGCGCCCGCCCTCGTCGAAGGTCCTCGCCCGGCGCAGGTGCGGCGCGGTGTGACTGGTGTCCGACACCTCGCAGATCAGCGTCGTCTCGTCGTGGATGAGCCGCAGCTTGATGGGCGGGTCGCCGTACCGGATCGCGTTGGTGACGAGTTCGCTCACCACCAGCTCGGTCGTGAACGTGGCCGCCGTCAGCCCCCACAGGTCCAGTTGATCGGTGACCTGCTTGCGGACCGACGCGACGAGCGACGGATCGGCGGGTACGTCCCAGGCGGCCACGGCGGACGAGGGCAGCCCGTGGGTACGGGCGAGCAGCAGCGCCACGTCGTCCGGCGCGCCCCCGGCCGGCAGCAGCGCCCGCAGGATCGCGTGGGCCGCCCCCTCCAGGGACCGCGCCGACTCGCGCAGCGCCCCGCACAGCAGCCGGTGGCTGGTGTCGACGTCCCGCTCGCGGCTCTCGATCAGCCCGTCGGTGTACAGCGCGAGCACCGTGCCCTCGGCCAGTTCCAGCTCGACGGACTCGAAGGGCAGCCCGCCGAGGCCGAGCGCCGGTCCCGCCGGTACGTCGATCTGCCGGGGCGGGCCGTCCGGCGGCAGTACGAAGGGCGGCGGATGTCCGGCGCGGGCGAACGTGCAGCGCCGCGACACCGGGTCGTAGACCGCGTACAGACAGGTGGCGCCGACCTCGCCGGTGGTGCCCTCGGCGCCCGCCTCGGTGGACAGCCGGACGACGAGGTCGTCGAGATGGGTGAGCAGTTCGTCCGGGGCGAGGTCGATGTCCGCGAGGGTGCGCACGGCCGTACGCAGCCGGCCCATGGTCGCCGAGGCCTGGATGCCCTGCCCGATGACGTCGCCGACGACCATGGCGACCCGCATCCCGGACAGCGGGATGACATCGAACCAGTCGCCGCCGATCCCGGCGCGCGCCGCGGGCAGATACCGCGAGGCCGCCTCCAGGGCGGCCGTGCGGGGCAGCGACTGGGGGAGCAGGCTGCGCTGCAGGGCGAGCGCGGTCTGCCGCTCGCGGGAGAAGCGCCGGGCGTTGTCGATACAGACGGCGGCCCGGGCCGTGACCTCCTCGGCGAGCAGGACGTCGTCGGCGGTGAAGGGGTCGGGATGGCGGAACCGGCTCAGGACGGCGACGCCGAGGGTCTTGCCCCGGGCCGCGATGGGCACCCACATGGTGGTGTGCAGCCCGAACTCGGCGATGAGCTTGTCGCGCCGCTCGTCCCAGGCGAGCCAGTCCTCCAGCGACCCGCCGGCGTTCGGCGCCACGAGCGGCCGGCCGGCGATCATCGAGTCGGCCTGCGGGGAGGCCGCCGGATAGACGTCGATCTCACCGACCGCGAGGATCGCCTCCGGACAGCCGGGGTTCACCGACCGGTGGGCGGTGCGGCGCAGGGTGATCGGGGCGGCGGTCGGCTCGGTGCGGTACTCGCCGCCGTTCTCGGGCGGGTCCAGCAGATCGACGCTCACGAAGTCGGCGAGGGCCGGCACACAGACGTCGGCCAGTTCCTGAGCCGTCCGGGTGACGTCCAGGGTGGTGCCGATCCGGACGCTCGCCTCGTTGACCAACTGGAGCCGCTCACGGGACCGGTACTGCTCGCTGACGTCGTGCAGGGCCACGCACACCCCGCGCACCCGGCCTTCGGTGTCGGTCAGCGGGGCGATCCGGGCGAGCCAGGCGTGTGCCCGCTCCTCCCCGCCGGCGCGGGCGTACGTCTCGACGTCGCGTCCCCGGCCGGAGGCGAGGACGGCGGCGATCTCCCGTTCGATGTCCTCGCTGGCCGGTCTGCCGCCGATCTCCGCGACGGTCAGTCCGAGGATGCGTTCCTCGGGCAGGCCGATCACCTGGGCCATCGCGTCGTTGATCCCGTAGAGCCGCAGCCGTTCGTCGTAGACGGCCATGGCGCAGGGCGACTGGGTGAGCACCGCGCGGACGAGGGGGTCGTCCGGGCCGCGCACCGGCGGGCCGCCCAGCGGGGAGACCAGCAGCCAGTCGTCGCTGTCCTCGATGTGGTGGGCGAGCACCCACACGTCGATCACCCGTCCGTCGCGGCGGCACAGCGGGAGGACGCCGTCCCGGCGGCGGGCGGCGGCTTCCGGCCGGGCGACCTCGAACCCGGCGGCCAGCAGGCCGGCGGCCGGGCGGCCCTCGACCTCCTCCGGCGCGTACCCCAGCAGCCGCCGGGCGCCTTCGCTCCAGCGGACCAGGATGCCGCTCCCGTCGATCACCGCCCGCGCGGTGGCGGCCTCGTGGAGCGGATGGACCGGGCTCATCTTCGCCACTTTCCCTTGCGCACACCCACAGTGAACAAGCGCGTCGTTCCGCTTCCAGCCTAGGGCCTGCGCGGCGCGGCCACCCCCGAACGGGAATGACGGCCACCCCTGAACGGCAATGACGGCCACCCCCGAACGTGGAGGGCGGGCACCACCGGCGGCGAACGGTCGGCACCGCCGGCGGCGGACGGCGGGGACGCCCGCACCCGGCTCTCCGCCCCGGCGGACCGGCGCGCGTCGGTCGGCCGGCTCTCCCCGGCCTTCGTCCGCCGGCAGCGGGGATGCCGGCCCCCCCCTGCCGGGACCAACCCGTACGCCCTCCCGGTGCCCGAACCGAGTCCGTCCCCGAACCGGAGGAAGCCCGCTCATATGCGCCGGTCCCGATATCGAACGCCGTTGAAATGCGGACGAGTTACCGGCGGTCCTTTTGACGTTCTTTCAATAAGGGGTGCCGGGGCCCGTGTGCCTTGTTGGTCACGAGCGTGTTGTGCGAGGGTGAACCCCCCGCGCCTGGTCAATCGCCCGGGACTGAATCGCTGTTCGTCATCCCCGGCTGTCGACGGGCTCGAAAGGCTCCTGTCCGACGGTCGCCGTACGGCCTTCGTCCTCCGGCCGTTTTCCCGGCGCTCCGTCGAAAAGGTCCACACCAATCAGGCGTCTTTTCCGACGGGCCGTGCTGTTTCCGCGTGCCGCCCCACGCACCCCGGAAGGAACCCGCTCCGTGCACACCCCCCGCCCACCGCTTCCCGCGTATCCGCCCAGTGGCGTTCCCGGCGAGTCCGACGAGGATCTCGCCGCGCTGCTCAGGGGCCGGCCGCCCGGCGAGGCCCCGCGGCCCGTCGCGCTGCTGACCGCCCGGCACTGGCAGCCGACGTACGACTACGCGGTGGTCTGCCTCGCCACGAAGGCCGACGTCGCCGCGATGGTGGCCGCGACCGCCTTCCACCAGGTGCTGGGCCGCGTCGGGGAAGGCGAGCCGGGTCTCGCGCTGCGGCCCCGGTTCCTGGTGACCGTACGGGACACCGTCCGGGACTGGGCCGGGGACGAGCGGATATCCGGCGTGCTTCCGGATCTGCGGAAACCCGCCGGAGGCCGCGGTATGCGCGCCGCGAAGACCCTGACGGCGGAAAACCGCAAGCTCGCCGAGCGGGCATTCCTCGCCCTTCCCGGACTCGCCCGGTGTCTGCTCTGGCACACCGAGGTGGAGGCCGAACCGCTATCCCTGCCGGCCGCCCTTTCCGGCATGGACACCGACACCTCCCTCGCCGCCCTGGAACAGGCCCGCGACCAATTCAGGGAAGGCCTGGTACGCGCCCACCGGGAACTCGCGCCGACCAGAGAATGCGGTTTCTACAACCGGCTCCTCGATGTGCAGATCCGTCGCGGCGGCACCTTGTTGCCGGATGTCGGCCGGCACCTGGGGGAGTGTGCCTACTGCCGGCACGCCGCCGAGCAACTCGGGCTGTTCGAGGAGGGGTTGGGCGTCCTTCTCGCGGAGGCGGTACTCGGCTGGGGCGCCCGGCGCTATCTCGACTCCCGGCCGGGACGCGCGGGGCAAGCGCCGCGCCCCCGCAGCGTCTCCCCGTTCGGCCCGTTCGGTACGCGGCGTCAGAGCGGCGCGGGCCGCCCCGCGAGGAGCGGCCGTCGCG
>NZ_JBEYFY010000109.1:0-8028 GCF_040703595.1 Streptomyces sp. NPDC007084 | reverse complement strand
CCCGCGCGGCCCCGCCGCCGGTGACGGCCCGCGCGGCGGTCGGACACCCCGCGGAACGGCCGCCCATCGTGCCGCGGGCGGCCTGGCTCGGCTCGGCCGGCCCCCACCGGCAGCCGCCGCCGCACTACGACGACCGAGTCGTGGCGGTCTTCGTCCACCACACCGACTCGCCGAACGGCTACGACTGCGCCGACGCGCCCCGCGTCATCGGCGACCTCTACGCGGGCCAGACCGGCGCCAAGCAGTGGGACGACATCGGCTACAACTTCCTCGTCGACCGCTGCGGCACGATCTACGAGGGCCGCGCGGGCGGCGTCGACCGTCCCGTCACCGGGGCCCACGCCCAGGGCTTCAACCACCGCACCGCCGGTATCGCCGCGATCGGCACCTTCACGGCGGGCACCCCGGTGCCGAAGGCCATGACCGACGCCATCGCCCGTCTCGCCGCCTGGAAGCTCGGCCTCGGCGGCGTCGACCCCCGGGGCACCGTCCGCCTCACCTCCAGCAACAGTCTCAGCCGGTACGTCAAGGGCACCACCGCCGTCCTGCCCGCCATCGCCGGCCACAAGGACGGCTTCAGCACGAGCTGCCCCGGCGCCGCCCTCGCCGCCCGCCTCCCGGAGATCCGCGCGGCGGCGGCCCACTACCAGGGCCGCTGACGGCCCGACCCCACGCCACGGCCCTCGTCCCCGTCCCATCCCGTCCCATCCCGTCCCATCCCGTCCCATCCCGTCCCGTCCCGTCCTTGTACGACGGTCACAGGTACCCGGCAGGCCGCTCACAGGCTCCGCAGAGTCGTGGGGCGGAGGATCGGCACAGGAACCGACCGGAGGTGGGGATCATGAGGAGCAGCGGGACGGAATCCGCGCGGCGCCCGGAGCGGGCGGGTGGCCGCTGGACGAGGGCCGTGCGGGGGCCGTGGGTGGTGGTCTGCGCGGTGACGGCGGTCGTCCTCGGACCGGCGGCGGTCACCGCCTCCGCGCTGGACCAGGCGAACGCGGCCCCGCCCCGGTCCACCGCGCGGGCGGCCGAGCGACCGCAGGCCTGCCTCCCCACGGACCCCGGCCGCCGCCGGACGGCACCCTGAACGGGCGCCGGGCGGGCCCTCGGCCCCCGGTCAGCTCTCCCGGAACCGTTCCCACAGGTTCGGGTAGCGCTCCGCGATGACGGACTCGTTCTCGAAGTCGAGCGGGGTGCCCGCGGGCTCGGAGGCCGGGGCCGGGATGCCGAGGTCCGGCGCGACCGCACCGGTGAGCTGCTCGTAGGCCTCGTCCGCCGCGTATCCCAGCTCCTCGCCGTCGCCGTCGATCTCCTCGTCGAAGTCGTCCAGCAAGTCGGCGAGCGAGTCGGGGTCGTGCATGGCGCCCTCGAAGACCTCCCGGCCCTGGCCGATCAGCCAGCAGCGGAAGAAGTCGAAGGCGTCGTCGCTCGCCCCGTCGAGGAGCACCCAGGCGGCACCCCACAGGTCCCAGCGGTAGGCGCGGTTGTAGCGGGACTCGAAGTGCCGGGCGAAGTCCAGGACCGAGTCCGGGTCGAGCTGGACGAGCCGCTCGACCAGCAGGTCGGCCTGTTCCTCGGGGTCGCCCTCGGCAGCCTCGCGGGTCGAATCCACCAGCAGCCAGAACTCCGTCTCGTCCATCACGGGTCAAGCATCGGGCCTGGAGGGGAGGGACGCACGCGGAGTGGCGCAGATTGTTATGCGTGCACATGCCGAAGGTAAAACCGCCGGGTTCGTACGGATTTCAAGCGGGTTCCGGGGCCGGGGTCACCGGGGAGTAGCGCCCCCCCCCGGTGGAGCGGGCCGCCGGGGAGCCGCTCAGCGGTAGAGCGCGGCCGACCGTTCGGCGTCCTCGGCGCACCTCTTGCGCAGGGACTCGGGAGCGAGCACCTCCACCTCCGGGCCCAGCCCCCGGAGCTGGGCGCGGGCGACCTCCTCGGTCTCCATCGGCAGCGTGAGGGTCGTCCAGCCCTGTCCGTCGGGCTCACCGGCGCTGCCCAGCGCCTCCTTCACGGTCGCCGGATCAAGGACGTACGGGAGCTGCCGCAGGCCCTCCGGGGAGAGCCGTACGGCGATCTCGGCGCGCAGGATCGAGCGGGCGAACTCCTCGGCCCGCTCCGCCCAGAACCCCGGCAGATCGAACCCCTCCTCCCGCCGGAACCGCTCCTCGCCGGGCTCGACGGCGGTGAACCGGTCGATCCGGTACACCCGGAAGGCATCCGTACCGGACACCCGTGCGCACAGGTACCACAGGCCCGCCTTGAGGACGAGTCCGTACGGATCGAGCGTGCGCTCCACCTCCGAGGCGCCCCGCCGGTAGCGCGCGACGACCGGCCGGTCGTCCCACACCGCCTCCGCGACCGACGGCAGCAACTCGGGCGTGCGCGGCTCGCTGAACCAGGCCGGCGCGTCCAGATGGAACCGCTGCGCCGCCGTCCGCGAGGCGTCCCGCACCGAGGGCTGAAGCGCCGCCGACACCTTCAGCCGGGCCGCCGACGCCGTGTCCTGGAGGCCCATCTCGCGCAGCGCCCCCGGCACCCCGCTCAGGAACAGCGCCTCCGCCTCACTGCGGGCGAGCCCCGTCAGACGGGTGTGGTAGCCGCCGACCAGCCGGTACCCGCCGGCCCTGCCCCGGTCCGCGTACACCGGGACGCCCGCCTCGGACAGGGCCTGCGCGTCCCGGGTGATGGTGCGCTCGGACACCTCCAGCTCCCGCGCCAGCTCGGCGGCGGTCATCGACGCCCGCGTCTGGAGCAGCAGCACCATCTTGATCAGCCGAGCAGCACGCATGCGTTCATGATGCCGGGCCCCGCCGACAACGGAGGAACGGACGGCCGACACCCGGGCCACGGCACAACGCCGAGGAGGGGCACGGCACAACGCCGAGGAGGGCCACCGCGCGAACGCCGTGCCCCTCCTCGGTCTCGTCCCTTCGGCCGGTTACCGCTGCCGCGGCCTACAGGCCGTAGCGCTCCCGGGCCTCCTTGACCGCGGACGCCTTGACCTCACCGCGCCGGGCGAGCTGCGCCAGCGCCGCGACGACGATCGACTCGGCGTCGACACCGAAGTGCCGGCGGGCCGCCTCGCGGGTGTCGGAGAGGCCGAAGCCGTCGGCGCCGAGCGAGGAGTAGTCCTGCTCGACCCACTGCGCGATCTGGTCCGGGACCTGGCGCATGTAGTCGGAGACCGCGAGGACCGGGCCCTCGGCGCCGTGCAGCGCCTGACGGACGTACGGCACCCGCTCCTCGCCGCGCAGCAGGGCCGCGTCGGCCTCCAGCGCGTCACGGCGCAGCTCGGCCCAGGAGGTCGCGGACCACACGTCGGCGGCCACGCCCCACTCCTCGGCGAGCAGCTTCTGGGCGGCGAGCGTCCAGTGGATGGCCGTGCCGGAGCCGAGGAGCTGGATGCGCGGGGCGTTCGCGGCCGCCACGTTCAGACCCGCCGACTCCGCCGTGTTGAAGCGGTACAGGCCCTTGAGGATGCCCTCGTCCACGCCGGCCGGCTTGGCGGGCTGCGGCATCGGCTCGTTGTAGACGGTCAGGTAGTAGAAGACGTTCTGGTCCTCGCCCGGGGCCGCCTCGCCGTACATCCGGCGCAGACCGTCCTTGACGATCGCCGCGATCTCGTAGGCGAACGCGGGGTCGTAGGAGAGCGCGGCCGGGTTGGTGGCCGCGATGACGGGGGAGTGCCCGTCGGCGTGCTGGAGGCCCTCGCCGGTCAGCGTCGTGCGGCCGGCGGTGGCGCCGACCAGGAAGCCGCGGCCGAGCTGGTCGCCGAGCTGCCACATCTGGTCGGCCGTGCGCTGCCAGCCGAACATCGAGTAGAAGATGTAGAACGGGATCATCGCCTCGCCGTGGGTGGCGTACGCGGTGGACGCGGCGATGAAGTCGGCCATCGAACCGGCCTCGGTGATCCCCTCGTTGAGGATCTGGCCGTTCTTGGCCTCCTTGTAGTACATCAACTGGTCGCGGTCGACCGGCTCGTACGTCTGGCCCTTGGGCGAGTAGATGCCGAGCGAGGGGAACAGCGACTCCATACCGAAGGTACGGGCCTCGTCGGGGACGATCGGCACCCAGCGCTTGCCGGTCTCCTTGTCGCGGACCAGGTCCTTGACGAGGCGGACGAACGCCATGGTCGTCGCCACGTTCTGCGAGCCGGAGCCCTTGTCGAAGGACGCGAACGTCTTGTCGGCGGCGGCGGGCAGCGGGGCCAGCGGGTGCGTACGGCGGGCCGGGGCCGGTCCGCCGAGGGCGGCGCGGCGCTCCTGGAGGTAGCGGACCTCGGGGGAGTCGGCGCCCGGGTGGCCGTAGGGGACCACGCCGTCGACGAACTCGCTGTCGGAGATGGGCAGTTCGAGCAGGTCACGCATCTGCTTGAACTCGTCCGTCGACAGCTTCTTCATCTGGTGGTTGGCGTTCTTCGACGCGAAGCCCTCGCCGAGGGTGAAGCCCTTGACGGTCTGCGCGAGGATGACGGTCGGCGCGCCCTTGTGCTCGACCGCCGCCTTGTACGCCGCGTACACCTTGCGCGGCTCGTGACCACCGCGGGAGAGGTGGAAACACTCCAGGATCTTGTCGTCGCTCAGCAGCTTCGCCATCTCGACGAGCGCCGGGTCGGAGCCGAAGAAGTCCTGGCGGATGTAGGCGGCGTCGCGGGTCTGGTACGTCTGCACCTGGGCGTCGGGCACCTGGCGCAGGCGGCGGACGAGGGCGCCGGTGGTGTCGAGCCGGAACAGCTCGTCCCAGGCGTTGCCCCACAGCGACTTCACGACGTTCCAGCCGGCGCCGCGGAACTGGGCCTCCAGCTCCTGCACGATCTTGAAGTTCGCGCGCACCGGGCCGTCGAGGCGCTGGAGGTTGCAGTTGATGACGAAGGTCAGGTTGTCCAGGCCCTCGCGGGAGGCGAGCGCGAGTGCCGCGGTCGACTCCGGCTCGTCCATCTCGCCGTCACCGAGGAACGCCCACACGTGGGACGCCGAGACGTCCTTGATGCCGCGGTTGGTGAGGTAGCGGTTGAAGCGGGCCTGGTAGATCGCCGACAGCGGGCCGAGGCCCATGGAGACGGTCGGGAACTCCCACAGCCAGGGCAGCCGGCGCGGGTGCGGGTACGAGGGGAGGCCGTTGCCGCCCGACTCCTGGCGGAAGTTGTCCAGGTGCTGTTCGCCGAGCCGGCCGTCGAGGAAGGCGCGGGCGTAGATGCCGGGGGAGGCGTGGCCCTGGATGTAGAGCTGGTCGCCGGACCCGTCGCCCTCCTTGCCCTTGAAGAAGTGGTTGAAGCCGGTCTCGTAGAGCCAGGCCGCGGAGGCGAAGGTGGCGATGTGGCCGCCGACGCCGTGCTTGGCGCCCCGGGTGACCATCGCCGCCGCGTTCCAGCGGTTCCAGGCGGTGATCCGGGCCTCCATCGCCTCGTCGCCGTCCACGGCGGGCTCGGCGGAGGTCGGGATGGAGTTGACGTAGTCGGTCTCAAGCAGCTTGGGCAGCGCGAGGCCGTTGCCCTCGGCGCGCTCCAGGGTGCGGCGCATCAGGTACGCGGCACGGTGCGGCCCGGCCGCCTGGGTGACGGCGTCCAGGGAGGCCTGCCATTCGGCGGTCTCCTCGGGGTCGCGGTCCGGGAGCTGGTCGAGCTCGCTCGGCTGGATTGCGGTGGGGTCGGTCATTGCGCCGCCTTCCGGATGCGGAGGGGGGTTCCCTCGTCGGCAAGGGGTTTTCGGGGGTGCCCTCGGTCTTTGGCAGGACAGGGCGGCGGGCTCTGGTGGGAGCCCATCGGTGACTGTAACTCCCTGATCGATGATCGATCAAAGGGTTGCGGGGGAAAACCTCTTCAGATCGAGAAAGTCGGCACGCGGTGCCTTCCCCTCAGGCACGGCGTGCCGTGCATATCCCGGGTTCTCGCAGGTGAGAGCACGCCTGAGCGAGACGCCGCTCCGCTGTACGGAGGCTGTACGGGAGCGCTGCAAGAGGGCGCCGCAAGGGGACGCCGTACGGGGACGGGCACCCGTGGGCCGGCCTCGTCTCGGCCCGGCCCGCGGTGTCCGCGCACCCCACGGCTCACGGCCGGGGAGCGCACCCGAGGACGTGGGCCTTGACCAGGTCGGCGATCAGCGGGTCGCGCCGCCGGAAGGCGTCGACGAGAGCCTCGTGCTCCTCCGCGTACGACTGCTGCACGGTGCCCAGCCACCTTATGGACAGCGCCGTGAACACCTCGATGCCGAGCCCCTCCCAGGTGTGCAGGAGGACCGAGTTCCCGGCTGCCCGCACCAGCTCCCGGTGGAAGGCCACGGTGTGCCGGACCTGGCCGGTCCCGTCGGACAGCCGGTCCGCCTCGTACAGCGCGGTCACATGCGGCTCCAGGGCCGAGCAGTCCTCACCGAGCCGCTCCGCCGCCAGCTCCGCCGCGATGGCCTCCAGACCGGCCCGTACGGGGTAGCTCTCCTCCAGGTCGGCGGCCGTCAGGTTCCGCACCCGCACGCCCTTGTTCGGCGCGGACTCGATCAGCCGCAGCGACTCCAGCTCGCGCAGCGCCTCCCGTACGGGGGTCTGGCTGACCTCCAGCTCGGTGGCGATCCGCCGCTCCACGATCCGCTCGCCCGGCTTCCAGCGACCGCTGACGATCCCCTCCACGATGTGCTCGCGGATCTGTTCGCGCAGCGAGTGGACGACGGGCGCGGTCATGAAGGCTCCTTTGGGAGGAGTACGGGACCCGAGGGCGTTTGACGTTTAGACAATACGGCCGGGCCCGTGCCGGTGAGGGGCGCATGGGGGCGCTTTACCGCAGGTGAGACGAGACTTACACGGCGTCGGACCGATCCGGCCCGTCAAGGCCCGCGCCGCCCGCGAAAACACCGCGCCCCCGCCCGGAGTTCCGGACGGGGGCGCGGTGTCGTCGCGAGGACGCCGCCCCGCTGGGCGGTACGGGCTACAGGCCGAGCTCGACCTCGAACTCGCCCGCCTCCAGGATCGCCTTGACCGCGGTCAGGTAACGGGCCGCGTCGGCGCCGTCGACCAAACGGTGGTCGTAGGACAGCGTCAGGTAGGTCATGTCGCGGACGCCGATGACGGTGCCCTCCTCCGTCTCGATGACGGCCGGACGCTTGACCGTGGCACCGATGCCGAGGATCGCGACCTGGTTCGGCGGCACGATGATCGTGTCGAAGAGCGCGCCGCGCGAACCGGTGTTGGAGATGGTGAAGGTCGCGCCGGACAGCTCGTCCGGGGTGATCTTGTTCGCCCGGACCTTGCCCGCCAGCTCGGCGGTGGCCTTGGCGATACCGGCGATGTTCAGGTCGCCCGCGCGCTTGATGACCGGGGTCATCAGGCCCTTCTCGGAGTCCACCGCGATCCCGATGTCCTCGGTGTCGAAGTAGGTGATCGTGCCCTCGTCCACGTTGATCCGGGCGTTGACGGCCGGGTGGGCCTTCAGCGCCTGGGCCGCCGCCTTCACGAAGAACGGCATGGGGGAGAGCTTGACGCCCTCGCGGGCCGCGAAGGAGTCCTTCGCCTGCGCGCGGAGCTTCATCAGCCGGGTGATGTCGACCTCGACGACCGAGGAGAGCTGCGCCTGCTCGTGCAGGGCCTTCACCATGTTGTCGCCGATGACCTTGCGGATGCGCGGCATCTTGACGGTCTGACCGCGCAGCGGGGAGGCCTCCAGCGCCGGCGCCTTCTTGGCGGAGGCGGCCGGGGCGGCGGCCGGAGCCGGGGCGGCGGCCTTCGCGGCCTCGGCGGCGGCGATGACGTCCTGCTTGCGGATACGGCCGCCGACGCCGGAGCCCTTGACCGCGGCCAGGTCGACGCCGTTCTCGGCGGCGAGCTTGCGCACCAGCGGGGTCACGTACGCGCCGTCGTCACCGGAGGTCGCGGCGGGCGCCGGGGCCGGGGTGACGGGGGCGGGCGCGGCCGGCGCGGGGGCGGCGGGCGCGGGCTGTGCGGCCGGGGCCCGAGGAGGCCGAGATCCAGGCCGTGCACCGCTTCCTGCTGCGCACCCCGGCCCGGATGATCGGTGTCTGGCTCCCGGACACGGTGGGGGACCGG
>NZ_JBEYFY010000108.1:0-9086 GCF_040703595.1 Streptomyces sp. NPDC007084 | reverse complement strand
GCCGCCTCGGCGGCCCGCGACCCGTACGCGCGGCTGGCCCGCGGCTGCCGTCCGCGCGGCTGCCGGGCTCCGGCCCGCCGGGTGCACGGGCGCCGCGTCCGCTACGTCATCGGCGACGAGCCGGGACAGGTCAACGGCATGCGATGGCGCGAGCGCGTACGCGCGCTCCCGACCCGTCCGGCCGCGGCCACCCCGCGGGTGGGCTGAGCATCACCCACAGGTGGGCTGCGGACCACCCCACAGGTGGGCGGCGGGCGGCGGTGTCACCGACGAGCACCTCGGTGACGGCGGAGCGCGGGTGCGTCCGGCTGCCGTGACCCCTGTCCGACCCGTAACCGGGGCTGTCGCCCCTGCGAGGTAACCGCATGCCCAGCGAGTTCTTCATTCCCGACCCCGAAGGCCAAGTCCCCACCGCCGAGGGCTACTTCGGCGCGTTCGGCGGCAAGTTCATCCCGGAGGCGCTGGTCGCCGCCGTGGACGAGGTCGCCGTCGAGTACGACAAGGCCAAGGCCGACCCCGAGTTCGCCCGCGAGCTGGACGACCTGCTCGTCCACTACACCGGACGCCCCAGCTCCCTCACGGAGGTGCCGCGCTTCGCCGAACACGCGGGCGGCGCACGGATCTTCCTCAAGCGCGAGGACCTCAACCACACCGGCTCGCACAAGATCAACAACGTGCTCGGCCAGGCCCTGCTCACCAAGCGGATGGGCAAGACCCGCGTCATCGCGGAGACCGGCGCCGGCCAGCACGGCGTCGCCACGGCCACCGCCTGCGCGCTGTTCGGCCTCGAATGCACCATCTACATGGGCGAGATCGACACCCAGCGCCAGGCGCTGAACGTCGCCCGGATGCGGATGCTCGGCGCCGAGGTCATCGCCGTGAAGTCCGGCTCCCGCACCCTCAAGGACGCCATCAACGAGGCGTTCCGCGACTGGGTCGCCAACGTCGACCGCACCCACTACCTCTTCGGCACGGTCGCCGGCCCGCACCCCTTCCCCGCCATGGTCCGCGACT
Organism: Streptomyces sp. NPDC007084; assembly: GCF_040703595.1. Lineage (NCBI taxonomy): Bacteria > Bacillati > Actinomycetota > Actinomycetes > Kitasatosporales > Streptomycetaceae > Streptomyces > Streptomyces sp. NPDC007084. Next base: position 8,072 of record NZ_JBEYFY010000108.1, on the reverse strand, counting down.
TCCACCGGGTCATCGGGGTCGAGGCCCGCCGGCAGATCCTGGAGCGCGCCGGACGGCTGCCCGACGCCGCCATCGCCTGTGTCGGCGGCGGCTCCAACGCCATCGGCCTCTTCCACGCCTTCATCCCCGACGCCGGCGTCCGCCTGATCGGCTGCGAGCCCGCCGGACACGGCGTGGAGACCGGCGAGCACGCGGCGACCCTGACCGCGGGCGAGCCCGGCATCCTGCACGGATCACGGTCGTACGTGCTCCAGGACGAGGAGGGCCAGATCACCGAGCCCTACTCGATCTCCGCCGGACTCGACTACCCGGGCATCGGCCCCGAGCACGCCTACCTCAAGGACAGCGGGCGCGGCGAGTACCGCGCGGTCACCGACGACGCGGCCATGCAGGCCCTGCGGCTGCTCTCCCGCACCGAGGGCGTCATCCCGGCCATCGAGAGCGCCCACGCCCTCGCCGGCGCCCTGGAGGTCGGCAGGGAACTGGGCGAGGACGGGCTGATCGTCGTCAACCTGTCCGGGCGCGGCGACAAGGACATGGACACCGCCGCCCGCTACTTCGGCCTGTACGACACCGGGGCCGACGCCGTCGTCCCCGCCGACGCCGAGGGCGAGAACGCCGAGATCGAGGGGGACGCCAAGTGAGCGGCAACATCGAGCTGTTGAGCGACACCCTCGCCGCGGCGAAGGCCGAGGGCAGGTCCGCCCTCATCGCCTACCTGCCGGCCGGGTTCCCGACCGTCGACGGCGGGATCTCCGCCGTCAAGGCCGTCTTCGAGGGCGGCGCGGACATCGTCGAGGTCGGGCTGCCGCACAGCGACCCCGTCCTCGACGGGCCCGTCATCCAGACCGCCGACGACATCGCCCTGCGCGGCGGCCTCAAGATCGCGGACGTGATGCGGACGGTCCGGGAGTCCTTCGCGGCCACCGGCAAGCCGGTCCTCGTCATGACGTACTGGAACCCCATCGACCGCTACGGCGTCGAGCGGTTCACCGCCGAACTCGCCGAGGCGGGCGGCGCGGGCTGCATCCTGCCCGACCTGCCCGTGCAGGAGTCGGCCCTGTGGCGCGAGCACGCTGAGAAGCACGGGCTCGCGACCGTCTTCGTCGTCGCGCCCAGCAGCAAGGACGCCCGGCTCGCCGAGATCACCGCGGCGGGCAGCGGCTTCGTCTACGCGGCCTCGCTGATGGGCGTCACCGGAACGCGTGAATCGGTCGGGGCGCAGGCCCAGGAACTGGTCGCCCGTACGAAGGCGACCACCGACCTGCCCGTCTGTGTCGGCCTCGGCGTCTCGAACGCCACCCAGGCCGCGGAGGTGGCCGGCTTCGCCGACGGCGTGATCGTCGGCTCCGCCTTCGTGAAGCGCATGCTGGACGCGCCCGACGAGAGGGCCGGCCTCGACGCCGTACGCGACCTCGCGGCCGACCTCGCGAAGGGCGTGCGCGGCACGGCGTAAACGGCTCGAAGGGGAGCCCCGCGCCTGAGCCGTCCGGCCCCGAGGTGTCCAGGGCCGGGGGGTGTCCGGGGCCGGGGGGTGTCCGTAGGGACGCCACACCGGCGTGTCCGTACGTAACGGACATTACGCTCACTCGAACGGGTGGACCTTGGACCGGGGAGGCGCGCTGCGCCTCCCCGGTTCGTTCTGCCGGATGTGAGCGAGAAGAACCGTGACGGAAAGCGCAGCGCCCGCGAGCGGATGGCGGCGGAGCGAGAGAAGCAGAAGGCCTCGGAGAAGCGCCGGCGCGCGCTGATCGTCGGGGCCTCGGTGGTCTGCGTGCTGGGCCTGGCGGCCGTGATCGGCGTGGTCGCCGCCAACTCGGGCAAGGACAAGAAGAGCGACGCCGCGGGCCCGGTCGTGTCGCCCTCGGGCGCCACCGGCAAGGACAGTCTCGCCATCCCCGTCGGCAAGGACGGCGCCAAGTCGACCCTCACGGTCTGGGAGGACTTCCGCTGCCCGGCCTGCCAGGCCTTCGAGGCGGCCTACCGCCCCACCATCCACGAGCTGGTGGACGCCGGACAGCTCAAGGTGGAGTACCACCTCGTCACCCTGATCGACGGGAACATGGGCGGCAGCGGCTCCCGCAAGGCGGCGAACGCCGCGGCCTGCGCCCAGGACGCCGGAAAGTTCAGCGCTTTCCACGACGTGCTGTACGAGAACCAGCCCAAGGAGACCGAGGACGCCTTCTCGGACAACGCGAAGCTCATCGCGCTGGCCGGCAAGGTCGGCGGACTGGACACCCCGGCGTTCCGGAGCTGTGTGAACGACGGGACGCACGACAGCTGGGTCACGAAGTCGAACGCCGCGTTCCAGAACAGCGGCTTCAACGGCACGCCGACCGTGCTCCTCGGCGGCAAGAACATCTACGCCGACCAGTCGATGACCCCCGCCAAGCTGAAGCAGATGGTCGAGGCCGCGAACCAGAGCTGAGCCCACCGCACACCCGTGCGGACCGGCGCCCCGGCCCGCCGCCCGTACGTCCCGGCGCCCCCGCCTGTCCGCAGGCCGGGGGCACCGGTCCGTCGCGGCCCGTGGGTCACCGCACGTTATGGACCCGTTGCCAGGCTGCCCGCCGTCGGCGGCGTCCGGCACGGTAGCGTCGACCCTGCCATGGAACTTGCCTACATCCCCAGCCCGTCGCGCGGTGTGCTGCACCTCGGCCCCATTCCGCTGCGCGGCTACGCGTTCTGCATCATCATCGGCGTCTTCCTCGCCGTCTGGCTCGGCAACCGGCGCTGGATCGCCCGGGGCGGCCGGGCCGGCACGGTGGCCGACATCGCGGTCTGGGCCGTGCCTTTCGGCCTCGTCGGCGGCCGGCTCTACCACGTGATCACGGACTACGAGCTGTACTTCAGCGCGGGCCGTGACTGGGTGGACGCCTTCAAGATCTGGGAGGGCGGACTCGGCATCTGGGGCGCGATCGCGCTCGGCGCGCTGGGCGCCTGGATCGGCTGCCGCCGCCGGGGCATCCCGCTGCCCGCGTGGGCCGACGCCGTCGCCCCCGGCATCGCTTTCGCCCAGGCGGCCGGACGCTGGGGCAACTGGTTCAACCAGGAGCTGTACGGCCGTGCGACCGACCTCCCGTGGGCGCTGCACATCACCTCCTCCACGGACGGCCGCGTCCCCGGCTACTACCACCCGACGTTCCTGTACGAGTCGCTGTGGTGCGTCGGCGTCGGCCTGCTGGTCATCTGGGCCGACCGCCGCTTCACGCTGGGCCACGGACGCGCCTTCGCGCTGTACGTCGCGGCGTACTGCGTCGGCCGCTTCTGGATCGAGTACATGCGCGTCGACGACGCCCACCACATCCTGGGCCTGCGTCTCAACGACTGGACCGCGATCGGCGTCTTCCTGCTCGCGGTGCTGTACATCGTGCTCTCGGCGCGGAAGCGTCCGGGCCGCGAGGAGGTCGTGGAGCCCGGCGCCGGACCGGACGCCGACGGCACCGAGACGACCGCCGCGGGCACGGAGGGCGAGTCCGGGACCGGGGCGAAGGACAAGGACGACAGCGGCGCCAAGGACGACACGGGCGCCGAGGGCGTGAAGGACGGGACGGGCACCGACGCGGCCGACGTTGAGTCGGCGGGCCTCGGCAAGCCCGCCGCCGAGGACTCCACTCCGGCCGGAGAGTCCGCCGTACCGCCGGAGTCCGGGACGGAGCCCGGCGCGGCCACCGCCTCGGAGGCCCGCGACGAGGCCGGGTCGGCCAAGAAGAGCTGAGCTTCGCCCGTACGCCGAAGGGGGCGCCGCGTTCCAGGACGCGGCGCCCCCTTCGTCCTGCGCGGACCTCCTGCCCAGACCTCCTGCGCAGATGTTCCGCTCAGACTTCGTGCTCGGACTTCGTGCTCAGAAAGCCTGCTCAGACCTCGTGCTCAGAACTCCTGTTCAGACCGCGCGCCGGGCCAGGGCGAGGACGCGGCGGGCCCCCGCGACCACCGCCGCGTCGACGAAGCGGCCGTCGGGGAGTGCCTGGGCGCCCGGTTCGGCCGCCGCCGCCGCGACGACCGCCTCGGCGGCGTCGATCTCGGCGGGCGTGGGGAGGTAGGCCCGCTCGATGATGGGGAGCTGGCGGGGGTGGATCGCCGCGCGGCCGAGGAAGCCCAGCGCGCGCCCGTGCGCGCAGGACGCGGCCAGCCCCTCCACGTCCCGGATGTCGGGGTAGACCGTCTGCACCGGCGGCGGCAGGCCCGCCGCGCGGGCGGCCACCACCACCCGGGCCCGGGACCAGTCCAGGCCCGTCTCGTCCCGGATGCCGAGGTCCGCCCGCAGATCCGCCTCGCCGATCGCGATACCGCGCAGCGCACGGTGCGCGGAGGCGATGTCGAAGGCCTGCTCCACGCCGAGGGCCGTCTCCAGCAGCGCGTACAGCGGGATCGCGCCGCCCTCCGCGGGGGTCGCGCTCTCCGCGACCCGGACGACGTCGGAGCGCGAGGTCACCTTCGGCAGCCGCAGCCCGGACAGTCCGGGCAGCGGTGAGAGGGTCTTCAGGTCGGCGTCGGCGTACGGGCCGTCGAGCGCGTTGACCCGCACGTGCACCGGGACGGGCGGCCGCCCGGCGAGCAGGTCGGCGGTGGCGGCGCGGGCGTAGGCCTTGCGGTCCGGGGCGACCGCGTCCTCCAGGTCCACGAGCACCACGTCCGCGCCGGAGGCGAGGGCCTTGGCCACCACCTCGGGGCGGTCGCCGGGCGCGTACAGATAGGTGAGGGGCAGCGGGTCGGCCGTCACAGCGCGCCCTCCGCCCTCAGCGCCTCGATCTCCGGTCCGCTCAGGCCGAGTTCGGTGAGAACGGCGTCGGTGTCCGCGCCGTGCGGGCGGCCCGCCCAGTGGATCGCGCCGGGTGTGGCGGACAGCCGGAAGAGTACGTTCTGCATGCGCAGCGGCCCGAGTTCGGGGTCCTCGACGGTGGTGACGGAGTCCAGGGCCTGGTACTGCGGGTCGGTCATGACGTCCCGGACGTCCTGTACGGGGGCGATCGCGGCCTCCGCCTTCTCGAACTCGGCGAGGACCTCGTCTCGGCTGTGCCGGGCGATCCAGGCGGCGACCGCCCCGTCGAGGACGTCGGCGTGTCGGGCCCGTTCCGCGCCGGTCGCGAACCAGGGCTCGTCGATCACGTCCGGGCGGCCGACGAGCCGCATCACCCGCTCGGCGACCGACTGCGCCGACGTCGACACGGCGACCCAGGAACCGTCCGCCGTGCGGTAGGTGTTGCGGGGCGCGTTGTTCGCCGAGCGGTTTCCGGTGCGGGCCTGGACGTGGCCGAGCTGGTCGTACCAGAGGGGCTGCGGGCCGAGCACGGTCAGGATCGGCTCGATGATCGCCATGTCGATGACCTGGCCCTCGCCGGTGCGCTCGCGCGCGTTCAGCGCGGTGAGCACGGCGTACGCGGTGGCCAGCCCGGCGATCGAGTCGGCCAGGCCGAACGGGGGCAGGGTCGGCGGCGCGTCCGGCTCGCCGGTGATCGCCGCGAAGCCGCTCATCGCCTCCGCCAGGGTGCCGAAGCCGGGACGGCGCGCGTAGGGGCCGAACTGGCCGAACGCGGTGACGCGGGCCAGGATCAGCCGGGGGTTCACCGCGGACAGCTCCTCCCAGCCGAGGTCCCACTTCTCCAGCGTGCCCGGCCGGAAGTTCTCCACGATCACGTCGGCGTCGGCGGCCAGCCGCAGCAGGGTGGCCCGGCCGCCGGGCTTGGACAGGTCGAGGGTGATCGTGCGCTTGTTGCGGCCGAGGAGCTTCCACCACAGGCCGACGCCGTCCTTCGACGGGCCGTGGCCCCGGGACGGGTCGGGCTGCCTCGGGTGCTCGACCTTGACGACCTCCGCGCCGAAGTCGCCGAGCAGGGTGGCGGCGAGCGGCCCCGCGAACAGGGTCGCGAGGTCGAGGACGCGCAGACCGCCGAGGGAGCCGCCCTGCGGCCGGCCGTTCACGAGGCGGACCGGATCGCGTCGATCTGCGAGCGGTAGGGCATCGAGGACGTCGCCCCGTGCCGCTGCACCGACAGGGCGGCGGCCGAGGACGCCCAGGTGAGCGCCTCCGGCATCTCCCGGCCCTCGGCGAGCGCCACCGCGAGGGTGCCGACGAAGGTGTCGCCCGCGCCGGTGGAGTCCACGGCGGTCACCTCGGGGGCGGGCACGGTGACGGGTGCGGCGCCCCGGGCCGCGTAGAGGCAGCCGGCCGCGCCCAGGGTGACGACGACCTCCGGGACCTGTTCGAGCAGGGCGGCGGCGGCTCCGGCCGGGTCGGTGAAGCCGGTGAGCGCGGCGGCCTCGTGCTGGTTGGGCACCAACAGGTCGATGGAGGACAGCAGTTCGGCGGGGAGGAACTGGGCGGGGGCGGGCGTGAGGATGGTCCGCACGCCGTGCCGGCGGGCGGCCTGCGCGCCCGCGACCACGGCCTCCACGGGGATCTCCAGTTGGAGCAGCAGGGCGTCGGCGCCCGCGATCAGGCCCTCGTCGCCGGGGGCGAGGGTGGTGAGGGTGCCGTTGGCGCCGGGGATGACGACGATCGCGTTGGCGCCCTCGTCGTCCACCACGATGTGGGCGGTCCCGGACGGGCCCTCGATGGTGCGCAGATGGTCGGTGTTCACCCCGAAGTGCTCCAGGGTGGAGCGGAGTTGGGTGCCGAAGGAGTCGGCGCCCACCGCGCCGACCAGCGAGACGTCGGCGCCCGCGTGGGCGGCGGCCACCGCCTGGTTGGCGCCCTTGCCGCCGGGGATGGTGCGGAACTCCCGCCCCGTCACGGTCTCTCCGCGCTGCGGGGCCTTGGAGACGTACGCGACGAGGTCCATGTTCGTGCTGCCGAGCACGGCGATGTGGGTCATGGGCGGACGGTCTCCCGGTGTGTGAGGTGGGCGAGGGCGTCGAAGCCGACGCCGTCGAAGTCGGCGACGGAGGTGGCGAGCCGGTTCTTGAGCGGGGCCGTCCAGTGGCCGGGCAGGGCGGCGGGGTCGCCCGCGAGCAGGCCCGCGACGCTTCCGGCGGTCGCGCCGTTCGAGTCGGTGTCCAGGCCGCCGGAGACCGCTCGGCACACGGACGCGCCGAAGTCGCCGTCCGCGTGGGTGAGGGCGGCGGCGATCAGCGCGGTGTTGGGCACGGCGTGCACCCAGTGGCAGTCGCGGTGGGTGGCGTGGATCTCGTCGACGACCGTGTCGAAGTCGGCTGCCGTGGAGGCGAGTTGGACGGCGTGCCGGACGGCGCGGGCGAGCCGGGAGGCGGGCGGGACGACGGTCAGCCCGGTGCGCAGACAGGCGTGCACGTCGCTCTCCCCGGTGGCGGCCTCGGCGATGACGGCGGCGGTGAACATCGCGGCGTAGACGCCGTTGGCGGTGTGGGTGAGGACGGCGTCGCGGTGGGCCTGTTCGGCGGCCCCGGCCGGGTCGCCGGGGTTGGTCCAGCCGTGCAGGTCGGCGCGGATCAGGGCGCCGATCCACTCGCGGAACGGGTTGTGCCGGCGGGCGGTGTCCGGGGGTTCGACGCCGGCCAGCAGATTGCCGTAGGCGACGCGTTCGGCGGTGAAGGTGCGGCCGGCGGGGAGTTCGTCCAGCCAGAGCCGGGCCACGTCCGCGGTGCTGAAGCCCCGGCCGTGGCGCTGGAGCAACAGGACGTTCAGGAGCGGGTAGTTGAGGTCGTCGTCCTCCGGCATGCCGTCGATGTTCTCGGCGAGGGAGGTGGGGGCGGAGCGCCGGTTCCAGGGGTACGCGTCCAGCAGCCCGGGCGGAACGCCCCGTGCCGTGAACCAGCTCCGGAGCGGCCAGTTGCCGGCGGCCCGGGCGAGGGCGCGGATGCCGTCGAGGGGAAGCTTCTCCACCGGTTTGCCGAGCAGACAGCCCACCGCCCGGCCCAGCCAGGCCGCCTCCAGGCGGGCCGCGTTGGGGACGGGTGGGGGCGCGGGCGGCGGGCCCGGCCACTCGGGGCAACGGGCCCTGATGAGGGCCAGGTCCGTGGGCTCGTCGGCGGCCGACGGGACCGGGAGCGCGTCGAGTTCGTCGAGCAGGTCCAGCGCCAGTCCGCGCAGCGACTGCGGGGCCGGGACCGCCGAGGCGCCCGCGCGGACCGGGGCCGCGGCGCCGCCCGCGGCC
>NZ_JBEYFY010000107.1:0-9709 GCF_040703595.1 Streptomyces sp. NPDC007084 | reverse complement strand
CGACGCGATCGAGAAGTTCGACATCGAGCGCGAGATCAAGTTCGAGAGGCTCGCCCCCGCCCGGCGGTTTACCCCTTTGGCCCCCGGGCCGTCCAGGCGTGTGCAACGGGCCCCTCATGGGTTCAGGGTTGCGGGGCCTCGTGGGAGCCGCCGTGTGTTCCCTCGCCGACCGGCGTCAGTGACGAGCCGTTCTCCAGGCGGGCGGTGAGGTTGGGGCGGGCGCCCTCGGGGGCCCGTACCGCCAGAGTGTGACCGTCCTGGCGGGCTCTGACCGCGCCGGTCAGTTCGATGCGGGTGACGGCCCGGCTGCCCGCGGCGAGCAGATACCAGTGCCCCGCGCCCGAACGCCAGTGGGCGCCGGCCACCACATGCTGGCCGAACCGGCTGCACGCCGCGGTGGCCCGGGCCCGCGCGACCTCGCGGGCCGGCGCGGAGGGCGAGGACGCGGGCAGCCGCAGCAGCACCCGCACATCCCCCGGACCGCGCCAGGTGCCCGCCCGGGCGCAGGACCACACGGCGCGCCCGCCCTTCTCGGGCAGATCCTGCTCGGCGAAGTCCCAGGCGTTGACCTCCCGGACGCCGCTGCCGCGCAGCTTCTCCAGCCCGCACGCCATGTGCGCCCACGCGACCAGCGCCGGCGTCCCCGTCGCCTCCCTCGGCTGACGCGCCGGCGGGGTCCCGTGACCGGGCGGCGGGGTGTACGTGAGGTGGACGGGGGACTGTTCGCCCAGGTCGGTCAGCAGGAACGCGTGCTTTTCCACGATGCGTTCGGAGGACCGCAGTTGGAGCACCGGCCGGCGCTCGCAGGCCGCGCCGCCCGAGGGTGCGGGGACGGGCTGGGTGAGCCCGTCGCGCGCTACGTCCACCGGGCGGGCGGGGGAGTCCGGGCGGAGCAGGTCACGGGTCCGGGCCTCGGCGATCCAGGGGGCCAGCAGGAACCGCGTCCCGCGCGGACCGCGCCCGACGGCCAGGGCCGCCGCGGTCGTCACGTCCGCGTCGTCGGTCCGCGCCAGCGCCAGCGCGCCGCGCCCGGGAGCGTCGAGCGGTTCGCTGTAGCGCACCACGCGCTGCCCGTCGTGCAGCAGCACCACGGCGTCGCCGTCCACGTCCCCCGCGTACAGGAGCCGGGGTGCCCGGGGCGGCGGGTCCATGGACGTGGCCGCCGTCCTCGTGACGTCCGTGGCCCGCGCGGGCCGGGCCCATGTCGTCAGCGCCCGCCGTAACAGAGGCTGGTCGCCGGTACGGGACCCGCGCGGCGGCCAGGCGGTGAAGTCGACCCGGGAGGTGTCCGCCCAGGAGTCCGGCGGCGTACGCACGAGGTCCCCCGGGCCGGGCAGTGAGACGCCCGCCGGGACACGGTCGGCGGACGACGGCCCCGAGCCCGGCAGCGAGACGGCCAGCACCACTCCGGAGAGCACGAGGACGAGCGCACCCCACAGCACCCGGAAGCGGCGCCGCCGCCGGAGCAGGTCGGTGGGCGCGGTCTGCACCGTACAGGCGTCGAACTCCCGTGACCTGAGCAGCGTCCTGGCCGCCTGGCCGACACTCTCGCCCAGCCGGGCGGCCGACCGCAGGGCCGCCTCGGGATCGGCGGCCCCGGCGGCGCGCAGCAGGGTCTCGATCGCCTCGTCGGTCCGTCCGTCCACACTGCGCAGGACGAACGCGGCGCGGCCGGCGGCCGTCGACCCCGACAGGGCCTGCCCCAGCGCGGTCTCCTCCGCGCCGCCCGCGCGGGGGAACAGCCGCAGCCCCCACACGACCGGCAGCGCGGGAAGCAGCGTGCGCGGCGGCGGCAGACGGCGCGGCCAGCCGCGCGGCGAACGCCCGTACGCGATGGCCGACCGCAGGACGGCCGCGCGCAGCCGGTCGTTCTCGGCGACGGACCGGCGGGCGGCACCGCGGGGCGTCGGCACCCGCGGCCCGGGATACCGCTCCCGGGGACCCGGCAGCGAGCGCTGCACCAGCGAGTGGGCGACGAGGATGCGGCGGTGCCTGTTCAACGCGGGAGGCAGCGTGAGGTACGCGAGACGCACCAGGTCGCTGTACTCCTCGACGAGGGCGGTCTCGGCCCGGTCGAGCGCGGTCCTGCCGCGGAGGACCGCACGCGGTAGCGAGGGGATGGGCATGGAACGAATGCCTTCCGAAGGAGCTGACGTCGTGTCACGCCGCTCCGTCAAACGAGTGACTCATCGGATGGTCACAGGACGACGACCACCGGGCTCCGCCCCGAAGGACCGCGACCGCCGGCCGGGCACTCGCCCGCACGGCGCGTCTCCGATCCGCCGTGGCGCCTTGGTCCGCCAGGTGTCCCCGGCCGCCCCGCACCCGTGCTCACTCCCCGGGGGCCGGCTCCTCGCTCAGCCGCGCCGCCTGGTGGACGAACGCCTCGTGCAGATCCTGGGCCGCCCGCGGTACCGAGTCGGCCCGGCGGCGCCGCAGCATCAGCAGCACCCGGGTCGTCCGGTCGGTCAAAGGCCGGCAGGTGATCGCGCCGCACCGCTCCAGCGGATCGCCCACGACACTGAAGTCGGGCAGCACGCTCACGCCGAGCCCCTCGGCCACCATGAGCTTGCCCATCTCGGCGCCGTCGGTCGAGTACGAGAAACCCGGCACCCTGCCGTCCAGGAACCGGTGCACGTAACGGTGCATGACGTAGCCCGAGCGCATCGCGATCAGCGGTTCGCGCTCGGTGAGCAGGTCGGCCGGGGACACCTCCGCCAGAGCGGCCAGCGGGCTGTCCGGACGCACACACAGCACCGGCCGTCCGGCGAGCAGCCGGGTCGACTCGAACTCCGCGGGCAGGTCGTCGCCGTCGAGATGGTTCACCAGCCCCAGATCGAGGCCCCCCTCGGACAGCGCGCGGTGGATCTCCTCCTGCTGCGCGCCGACCACCTCCACCTGCGTCAGCGGATGCGTGGCACGGAACGCGCTGACCGCCGGGATGAGCAACGGCACGGTCGCCGCGTTCACCGTCCCGACGCGGACCATCCGGCTGACGCGGTGCTGCTCGCCCGCCGCGCCGCGCAGCCGGTCCACCGCGTCCAGCACGTTCACGATGTGGGGCAGCAGCTCCCGGCCCTCGGCGCTCATCCGCGCCCCGGACCGTTTGCGCTCCAACAGGTCGACCCCGAGTTCGCGTTCCAGGTTCCGGACGGTCTCGCTCAGCGCGGGCTGGGAGAGGTGAAGTTCCTCGGCGGCCCGGCGCAGCGAACCGAGCCGGGTGACCGCCGCGATGTATTCGAGCTGTTCGATGCGCACCGCCGCAGCATGCGGCCGCGAAGGAGACCGGTTCAAGGGTTTCCCTGTCACACCTTCGTGAAATTCGCCGGTCCGCGATACGAGACCGGACGGCTGTTCCTTGACGGCCCCGAGCGGGGGCTGCGACGATCGGCGTCATGAACACGCGACTGGACCTCACGCGGCGACGCCATGTCGACCTCGCGCGTGTCTCCAGCTCCGTCTGTTGTCGCGCAGCCTGACGATCCCGACGGTAGGGTCCCCTTCGCACGGACCGCTCCGCCCGCGCCGCCCTTCTTGCCGCGCCCCGGACGCCTCTCCCGCCCGTCGCCCGTATCGCACCGCCCGAATTCCCGCCGAATTCCCGGGCCCCGTTCGTCGCGCCCGCGTACCGCCCCGAAAGAGGACTCATGGCCACCGTCCTGTCCGTCTCCGGCAGCCCCTCCGCCTCCTCCCGCACCGCCAGACTGGTGCGCCACCTCGACGCCCGGCTCGCCGCGCAGGGCCACGAGGTGATCCCCCTCGACGTCCGCACGATCCCCGCCGAGGCCCTGCTCGGCGCCGACTTCCGGCACCCCGCGATCGTGGAGGCGGCCGAGCTGTTCGCGCGGGCCGACGGCGTGGTCATCGGCACCCCCGTCTACAAGGCCGCCTACTCCGGCGTCCTCAAGGCACTGCTCGACCTCCTCCCGCAGTACGCCCTCACCGGCAAGACCGTGCTCCCGCTGGTCACCGGCGGCAGCACCGCCCACGTACTCGCCCTCGACTACGCGCTGCGGCCCGTCCTCAACTCCATGGGCGCGGCCCACATAGTCCAGGGCTGGTTCACGCTCGACAAGGACATCACCACCGCGCCCGACGGCAGCGTCACCGTCGCGCCCGGCACCGCCGAGGCGCTGGCCCAGGTCGTGGACCAGTTCTCCGTCGCCCTCGGCCGTACGCCGCTGCTGGCCGCGGCCGGGTGACGTCCGTGACCGCCCATGTGATCGCCGACGACGCCGAAGCCCTCGCCGTCGCCGCCTCGCTCGCCGACGCCTTCCGGGCCGGAGCCTCGGCCCGCGACGCCGAACGGCGCCTGCCGCACGCCGAGTTGGACCGCCTCTCCGCCTCCGGGCTGCTCGCCGTGACCGTACCCGCCGAGCACGGCGGCGCGGACGTGACGCAGGAGACCCTCGCGGAGATCTTCCGGCTGCTGGCCTCCGCCGACGCCAGCCTCGCCCAGATCCCGCAGAACCACTTCGTCTACGTGAACGTGCTGCGCCGCCAAGGCAGCGAAGAACAGCGGAAGTTCTTCTTCGCCGAGGTCCTCGCGGGCCGGCGCTTCGGCAACGCGCAGTCCGAGGCCGGCACCCGGCACGTCCAGGACATCCGCACCCGCCTCACCCCGCGCCCCGACGGCTCGTACGAACTGACCGGTGTCAAGCACTACTCGACCGGCGCGCTCTTCGCCGACTGGATCCCCGTCCTCGCCCGCGCCGAGCACGACAACCCGCACGTCGCCTACGTCCCCCGCGACGCCGACGGCCTCACCGTCGTCGACGACTGGAACGGCATGGGCCAGCGCACCACCGCCAGCGGCACCGTCCGCCTCGACGCGGTGACCGTACCCGCCGACCGTGTCGTGCCCCACCACCTCACCTTCCAGGGGCCCCAACTGCACGGCGCGGTCGCCCAGTTGCTGCATGCCGCCATCGACGCGGGGATCGCCGCAGGCGCGCTCGCCGAGGCCGCCGAGTTCGTCCGCACCAAGAGCCGCCCCTGGTTCGAGAGCGGCGTCGACACGGCCGCCGAGGACCCGCTGCTCATCCAGCGCTTCGGTGAACTCGCCCTCCAGGTACGGGCGTCCGAGGCGCTGCTCGGGGTCGCGGCCCGCGCGGTCGACGCGGCCCGCGGCCACCTGACCGACGACTCCGCGGCCGAGGCGTCGATCGCCGTGGCCGCCGCCAAGGCGCACACCTCCGCCACCGCCGTCCTGGTCGCCGACGCGCTCTTCGAGGTGTCCGGCACCCGCGCGGCCCTGGACTCCCTCAACCTGCACCGGCACTGGCGCGACGCCCGCACCCACACGCTCCACGACCCGGCCCGCTGGAAGATCCAGCACCTCGGCTGCTACGTCCTGAACGGCACCAGACCCCCGCGCCACGGACTCCTCTAGTCCGCTCGGCCACGCTCGGCCACCCCCCCCCTGCGGCCCTTGCCCCCCATCTGCGGCCCTGTCCCCACCCGCGGCCCTGCCGCCCGCCCGGTCCCACGAACGGAGAACACCCGCCGTGTCCCTCACCTTCCACTGGTTCCTGCCCACCAACGGAGACAGCCGCCATGTCGTCGGCGGCGGCCACGGCACCCCCGCCACCGTCTCCGGGCAGGACCGCCCGCCGACGGTCGCCTACCTGAGCCAGATCGCCCGCGCCGCCGAGGACCTGGGGTTCGTCGGCGCCCTCACCCCGACCGGCGCCTGGTGCGAGGACGCCTGGCTCACCACCGCGATGGTCAGCCAGCACACCGAACGCCTGAAGTTCCTCGTGGCGTTCCGGCCGGGCTTCGTCTCGCCCACGCTCGCCGCGCAGATGGCCTCCACCTACCAGCGCCAGACCGGCGGACGGCTGCTTTTGAACGTGGTCACCGGCGGCGAGAGCCACGAACAGCGCGCCTACGGCGACTTCCTCGACAAGGACGCCCGTTACCGCCGCACCGGCGAGTTCCTCTCCATCGTCCGCGACCTGTGGGACGGCAAGAACGTCGACCTGGCGGGCGAGCACCTGCGCGTCGAGGACGCCCGGCTCGCCCGCGTCCCCGACCCCGTCCCCGAGGTCTACTTCGGCGGCTCCTCACCCGTCGCCGGCGAGGTCGCCGCCCGGTACGCCGACGTCTACCTCACCTGGGGCGAACCGCCCGCCCAGGTCGCCGAGAAGATCGCCTGGGTCCGCGGGCTGGCCGCCAAGGAGGGCCGGACCCCGCGCTTCGGCATCCGGCTGCACGTCATCACCCGGGACACCTCCGAACAGGCCTGGGCCGAGGCCGGCCGGCTCCTCGACGGCTTCGACCCGGCGACCGTGAAGTCCGTTCAGGAAGGGCTCGCCCGGAGCGAGTCCGAGGGCCAGCGCCGCATGCTCGCGCTGCACGGCGGCGGCCGTGACGGCCTGGAGATCCACCCCAACCTCTGGGCCGGCATCGGCCTGGTGCGCGGCGGCGCGGGCACCGCCCTGGTCGGCAGCCACGACGAGGTCGCCGACCGCATCGAGGAGTACCACGCCCTCGGCATCGACGAGTTCGTGCTCTCCGGCTATCCGCACCTGGAGGAGGCCTACTGGTTCGGCGAGGGCGTCCTGCCCCGCCTCGCCGCCCGGGGCCGCTGGCAGCACCCGTTCACGACCGCCCCGGCCCCCTCCGCGCAGGTGCCCTTCACGAGCTGAGGGGGCCCGGGGAACCCGCCGATCCCAGCGCGCCGAGGTGCGCCGCCCGCACCTCGGCCGTCTGCCCCTGCACCAGCAGGAACATCCCCTCGCGCGCGAGCCGTTGGGCGGGGTGGCGCAGGTCCATCGCCCGGCCTCCGCCGGCCACGACCGCGGCCGTGGTCGCCGCCCGCATCACGTCGTACGCCCGCGTCTTCCACACCAGCCGCTCGTCGATCCGCCCGGTCGGCACCGGGTGGTCGGCGAGCGCGTACGCCTCGCGCCGCACCTCGTCCAGCCGCTCGCGCAGCACCCGCGCGGTCTCCTTCGCGGCCGGGTCGTCCTCCAGCAGGGCGATCGCCGCCGCCGTCACCCCGAACACGGCCGGGGAGGCGTTGGTGTTCTTCGGCCGGTCGGTGACCGCCCAGTCCGCGTAGGGGACACGCAACGCGACCGACTCCTCGGGCAGCCACAGTCCGTCCAGGTCGAGGGAGACCGTCCGGGAGGCGGACAGCGCGGCGAGCCGCATCGGCGCGGAGGCGCGCAGCCCCGGCTGTTCGCGTGCCTCGGTGAACGCGAACAGCGCCTCGTCCGCGTCGGTCACTCCCGCCAGCAGCATCACGTCGTTGAGTCCCCAGCCGGAGTACCAGGGCACCGTCCCGTCGAAGCGCCAGCCTCCGCGCTCCCGGGTGACCCGCACCGGCAGGCGCGGATGGGCGCGGAGCTGCGCGTACGCCACCCCGGACAGCAGCTCTCCGCGCGCGAGCGGGCCGAGCAGCCGGTCCCGTACCGGCAGGTCGCTCTTCGCCAGCGTCGCCACCGGGGTGTGGTGCTGGGTCTGCACGAACCACGTCGAGCAGCACGCCCCGGCCAGGATCTCCGCGGTCTCCCGCGCCACCGCCGTTGGCGCCGCCGACCCGCCGTACGCGACGGGCGCGCCCACCCCGAGCAGCCCGGACGCCTTGACCGCCTCGATGCTGCTCAGGGGCACTCCGTCCTGGTCCACGTCCTGCGCGCGGGGCGCCAGTACCTCGGCCGCGAGCCGGCGCGCGGCGGTGACGAGCGGATGCGGTGTGGCGGTCATCGAGGGAATCTCCCGCTGTCGTCGTGGCGTGTGCCGGTCCGGCGCCCACCCGTTCGTGCGGCCGGTGTGACACCGCACCACGTCCGTGGTGTCAGTGCGGCACCGACCGAGGGAGCACCGACCGGTCGAGCATCGAGGGGATACATCATGAAGTACTACGTGCTGAACGGGACGCAGCCGCAGGGCGAGCCGGGCGGAGCCGGGCTGGGCCGAGCGGAGCGGGCGGAGCCGAGCTGGGCCGAGTCGAGCGGGCGGAGCCGGGCTGGGCCGTCCGGGTCCGAGGTGCCCGCGCCCGAGGTGCCTGCGCCCGAGCCGGTGGAGCCCGAGGTGCCTGATCGACCACCGAGAGGCATGACCTCGTGCGGCGCTGCTCATGGGCGGGTGATGGCGGGTGGGTGATGGCGGGCGGGTGAGGACGGGAGTGCGGCGGTCGCCGGGACCACCCTCTGACGCGGGCCGTCGCGGAAAGTAGTGGCGCACACCCGGAATGCGCACGCTCCGTGAAAGGTTGGCATATACATCAAGCTGTGGCCGGTGTGCTTCACCCCGGCCGCGGAGCACCGGCGCGCCGGCCCCCGGTCCGCGCCCCGACCAGCGAGGCACCGTGAACCACTCGACCACCGAAGAGCCCGCCGACATCGTCACCCGGCTGCGCGCCACCTTCCGTTCCGGCCGCACCGCGCCCCTCGCCTGGCGTACCGAACAGCTCGGCCGACTGCGCGCGCTGCTCACCGAGCACGGCGAGGAGCTGGCCGCCGCCCTCCACGAGGACCTGGGCAAGAGTTCCGCGGAATCCTTCCGCACCGAGATCGACTTCACCGTGCGCGAGATCGACCACACCCTGGAGCACCTCGACGGCTGGCTGAGCCCCGAACCGGCGCCCGTGCCGGCACACCTCGGCGGGGACGCCACGGCCTGGACGCGGTACGACCCGCTGGGTGTCGTCCTCGTCATCGCCCCCTGGAACTATCCGGTCCAGCTTCTCCTGACCCCGGTGGTCGGCGCGCTGGCCGCGGGCAACGCGGTGGTCGCCAAGCCCAGCGAACTGGCGCCCGCCACCTCCGCCGCCCTCGCCCGGCTCCTGCCGGCCTACCTGGACACCGACGCGGTCGCCGTGGTCGAGGGCGGGGTACCCGAGACGACGGCCCTGCTGGCCGAGCGTTTCGACCAGATCTTCTACACCGGGAACGGCACGGTCGGACGGATCGTGATGCGCGCCGCCGCCGAGCACCTCACCCCGGTCGCCCTCGAACTCGGCGGCAAGTCACCGGCGTTCGTCGACCGCGACACCGATCCGGCAGTCGTCGCCGACCGGATCGTACGCGGCAAGTTCCTCAACGCCGGCCAGACCTGCGTCGCGCCCGACTACGTCCTCACCGACCCGGAGACCGCCCGCGCGCTGGAGCCCAAGCTCGCCGAGGCCGTCGAGGCACTCTTCGGACCCGAGCCGAAGGAGTCCGCCGCGTTCGGCCGGATCGTCAACGAGCGGCACTTCGACCGGCTCACCGGCCTCCTCGGCTCCGGCCGCACCGTCACCGGCGGTGACAGCGACCGCTCCACCAAGTACATCGCCCCGACCGTCCTCGCCGACGTCGACCCGAAGTCGCCCGTCATGGCGGAGGAGATCTTCGGCCCGATCCTGCCGATCGTCACCGTGGCGGACCTGGACGAGGCCATCGGCTTCATCAACGACCGCGACAAGCCGCTCGCCCTGTACGTGTTCACCGAGTCGGACACCACGCGCGAGCGGTTCGCCGCCGAGACCTCCTCGGGCGGCCTCGGCTTCGGCCTCCCGCTCGCCCACCTGACCGTCTCCGACCTGCCCTTCGGCGGAGTCGGCGAGAGCGGCATGGGCAGCTACCACGGCCGCTACTCCATCGAGACGTTCAGCCACCGCAAGGCCGTACTGGAGAAGCCGCTGGCCTGAACCGGTCGGCGGCACACCGCGCACCACAGGCTCCCACCGTCGCAGGGCCCGTCCGGGATCGGACGGGCC
>NZ_JBEYFY010000106.1:0-9801 GCF_040703595.1 Streptomyces sp. NPDC007084 | reverse complement strand
TCCGCCTTGCAGCTGCACGCACCCTGCCCCGCTCGGCCCAGCCGACAAGGCGCCGCACTCCGGCGCCACCTGATCCAAACGACACGCCCTAGGTGGCGCTGCGTTCGCTCGCCTCGCGCAGGCCTTTCTCCAGGGCGCGGTTCCTGGCGGTGTCCGGCTGTCCCGCCGCCGTGCCCGGGCGGCCGGCGCGCAGCAGGTCACGCCAGTGCTCGCGGCTCCAGTCGGCGGGGCGGGTGCCGGTGGTGAACTCCTCGACCAGGGCGAGGAAGCGGGCCGGGTCGGTGTGGAACGGGAAGTGGCCCGCGCCCTCGAAGATCTCCAGCCTGCTGCCGGGCATGGCCTCGTGGGCACCGTAGGCGTGCCGGACGGGGACCACGCTGTCCCGGTCGCCCCACAGGAGCATGGTGGGCATGCCCTCGGTGAGGTAGCAGCGGTCGAGCATGGTGACCGCCTGCCCGCGCCAGTCGACGACGGCCCGCAGGGTCCGGATGAACGCGCTGCGGGAGGTGGCGTCGGGCAGCGCGTCCACCAGGTTCAGCAACTCCGGTGCGTCCTGGCCCAGATCGGTGTCGAGCAGCCGCATCAGCCGTAAGAAGAGGCCGACTTGGAGGCGCATACCGGGCAGGCGCAGCGACGACAGCGCGAGATGGGCGCCGGGCAGGGACACGGCGCGCAGCACGGGGTTGACCTCGCCGCCGACGCCGCCCGCGCTGACCAGGATCAGCCGCTCGGTGCGCTCGGGGAACTGGTAGGCGAACTGCATCGCCACTCCCCCGCCCAGCGAGTGCCCGACCAGCGTGGCGGATTCGATGCCGAGGGTGGTGAGCAGATCCCGTACGCCGTTGGCGTAGGCGGCCACCGAGTAGTCGGCGCGCGGCTTGTCGGAGGCGCCGTGGCCGAGCAGATCGGGCGCGATCACGGTGTGCCGGCGGGCGAGGTCGGGGATCAGGTCGGCCCAGGTCGCGGAGGAGTCGCCGATGCCGTGGATCAGGACGAGCGCCGGGCCCTCGCCGGCCATCCGGTACGCGCGCCGGTAGCCGTGCACGACGCGGTGACGCAGGATCAGCTCCCCGTCGGCGACGGAACGCAGCCGCGTGGCGCGCCGGGGAGGCGGGGATGGTGTGTCGTCCACGGGCTGGACCTCCCCGTTCCCGGCCGTCGCGAGGGCGGCCGACGCGGCGCGTGAACCGCCGGGAGGGCGGCTCGGGGCCGTCCGGTCGGCGGCCCCTCGGCTCTTCCCTCCAGCGTAGGGCCCCTGTTCCACAAGGGATTTCCGTGAGGTTTCGCCTCCGCTAAGCGGGCGAACCTGTACGGACCGAAACCGGATTGTCAGTGGCGGACGGCAAGCTGGGGTCACGAGCAGTGCCACGACAAGCCGACCGGGAGAGCCGTCCGATGCCGACCGCCGTACTGACCGACCACGAACGCGCCGCCGTGCAGGCCTATCTCCGTCTCCTCCAGACCGTCCGAGCGGCGTTCGACGGCCCGCCGGACGGGGGCCGGCCGCCCCTGGTACCGCCGGCCGTCCTCGCGGAGGCGGAGCGAGCGCTGTCCGCAGCGGGGCTCGCGGGCAACGAGGAGGAGTTCTTCCGCCTGCTGGAGGCTTGGTGCCCGGAGGCGGGCAGGGTGTGAGGGGTGGTGGGGACTGGTGCGCGGAGCAGGGGGGCCGTGCCGAGCCGGGCCACCGTGCCGAGCCAGGCCGCCGTGCCAGGCCGCAAGTGCCGGGCCGCCGCGCCGGGCCAGATGCTCCCGTCGTCGGAGAGCAGGGGCCGTACGCGGGGCGGTCGCCTACGAGCCCCGGGGCCCGCCGCCCGCCGGATCGTGCGGGATCGTCACCGCTGTGGCCAGCAGACCGTCCCTGACCGTCCAGCGGCCGTCGAAGGAGGAGACGCGGTGGCCGTTCACCACCGGTCCGGGGACGAGGAGTCGGGCTCGGAAGCCGCCCGTGGCGGGGGCGGCGTCGGCGGAGTGCGCGGTGACCGCGATGTCGATGTCCGCCTCGGAGAAGTCCAGCCACTCGCCGGTGAGGGGGAACCACGCCTTGTAGACCGACTCCTTGGCGCTGAACAGGAGGCGGTCCCAGTGCACGGCCGGTTCGCGGGTCCGCAGGCGGGCGAGGCGGGCCGTCTCCGAGGGCAGGGCGATGCTTTCGAGGACGCCTTCCGGGAGCCCCTGGTGGGGCTCGGCGTCGATGCCGACGGAGGCGAGGTCGGTGGCGCGGGCGAGGGCGGCGGCACGGTAGCCGTCGCAGTGTGTCATGCTGCCGATCAGACCGGCCGGCCACCGCGGCGCACCGCGCTCACCGGGCAGCACGGGACCCGGCGGGACGCCCAGCTTCTCCATGGCGCGCCGGGCACAGGAGCGCACGGCCGCGAACTCCCGGCGGCGCTTCGCCACGGCCCGTGTCAGGAGCGCCTGCTCCTCGGGGTACAGCGGCGCGTCCTCGCCCCCGTCGTCACCGCGGTTCTCCACGACCACCACGGACTCCGGGAGCAGCTCCTCCATCACCGGCCTTGACCTCCATCGGCAGAATGCGGCGCAGCGTGCCGGGCGGTCCCGGACGCTTGCGCCATTCTCGCGGGTAGCCCACCGAGACCTCTTCGAAGCGCACACCCTCGTGCCAGGTGGTCCGGGGGATGTGCAGATGTCCGTAGACCATGGTCTCGACGCGGAACCGGCGGTGCCAGTCGGCGGTGGCGGTCGTGCCGCACCACATGGCGAACTCGGGGTAGCGCAGGATGTCCGTCGGGTGGCGGTCCAGCGGGTAGTGGTTGACGGGGATGACGGGCAGGTCGCCGGGGAGTTCGGCGAGCCGGCGTTCGGTCTCGGCGACCCGGGCCCGGCACCAGGCGTCCCGGCTCGGATAGGGGTCGGGGTGGAGGAGGTACTCGTCGGTGCAGACGATCCCGGTCTCGTGGGCGTAGGCGAGCCCCTCGTCCTTGGTGGCCTTGCCCGGCGGCAGGAACGAGTAGTCGTAGAGCAGGAACAGCGGTGCGACGACGGCGGGGCCGCCGGGGCCCTCCCAGACGGGGTAGGGGTCCTCGGGGGTGGTGACGCCCAGCTCCCGGCACAGGGCGACCAGATGCTCGTAGCGGGCAACGCCCCGGAGCTGGACGGAGTCCTTCGGGTGGGTCCACAGTTCGTGGTTGCCGGGGACCCAGACGACCTGGCGGAAGCGGCCGGCGAGGGTCTCCAGGGTCCAGCGGATGTCGTCGACGATCTCGCCGATGTCACCGGCCACCAGCAGCCAGTCGTCGTCCGTCTCCGGGCGCAGGCGCTCGACCAGGGCCCGGTTCTCGGGATGGTTGATGTGCAGGTCGCTGATGGCGAGCAGGTTGCCGTCACCGCCGTCGTTCGGCCGCACGCGGGCCCCCCGTGGAAGCGTGGAAAGCGGACGGCAACACAAGAACACACCGGGACGTCGGGGGACAAGGAGGCGCCGGCCGGGAGGCGAGGAAGCGCCGGCCAGGGGCGTCGGCCGGAAGATCGGTGAATCCGTAACATCCCTGTAGCAGCAGAGGGGTCCCGCGCCCCCTATGATCGCCCCAACACCACCGTCTCGAACCGGCCTTGGCGCACGACGGCCCGGTGTACCTCCCCTACCCCTGGCCGGGCTCGGCCTGCTCCGCCGTGCCCGCGAACCGTGAATGGTGGCTTGCATGGGCTCTCGCGTACGCGTCTGGCTCAACCGCACGTACGCGGAGAACGTGTTCTTCATGGATCAGCTGCGAAGTAATCCGCAGCACCGTGCGGTCGAGATCCACGCCACCCACGGCGACGCCGACTCCCCCGTCCTGGCCGCGGCGGACACCGCCGAGATGGAGCCGGAGGGGCTGTCCCCGCGCGCCTACGTCGAGTACGCGCTCGACCTGTGCGCCCGGCGCTCGGTCGACGTGTTCATACCCGTCCTGCACCAGGCCGCGATCGTGGCGCAGCGCGCCGAGTTCGCGGCGGCCGGTACGGCGCTGCTGGCGCCGCCCGCCGAGGCGGTCGCGGTGTTCCACGACAAGGCCACCGCGTACCAGGCGGTCGAGTCCGTGGGCGTGCCGGTGCCTCCGTGGTGGCGGGTGCGCACCGAGGAGGAACTGGTCGCCGCGGTCGAGGCGTTGGAGGCGGCGGGTCAGCGGGCCTGCTTCAAGCCGGCCGCCGGCGCGGGCGGGGTGGGCTTCCGCGTCATCACCCGCTCCCCCTTCTCCCTCGCGCACCTGAGCGGTTTCCCCAGCCCGTACGTGCCTCTCGACCTGGTCGTGGAGGCGCTGCGCGAGACGGAGGAGCCCGTCGACTGGCTGGTGATGCCGCATCTCG
This sequence comes from Streptomyces sp. NPDC007084, assembly GCF_040703595.1. NCBI lineage: Bacteria > Bacillati > Actinomycetota > Actinomycetes > Kitasatosporales > Streptomycetaceae > Streptomyces > Streptomyces sp. NPDC007084. The sequence continues at coordinate 5,496 of NZ_JBEYFY010000106.1, read as the reverse complement.
GGCAGCCCGAGGTGTCGGTGGACACCCTGACCGGGCCCGACGGCCGGGTGCGCATGGCGATCGGGCGGACCAAGAACGGGCGGCGGCGCGGGTTCACGCTGCACCCTTCCTGGATCGAGCCGGCGCGGCTGCTCGCGGAGGCGTTCGGGCTGAAGTACCTGTCCAACATCCAGTTCCGTATGTACGGCGACCAGCCGGTGCTGATGGACGTGAACACCCGTCCGGCGGGCGGGCTGCACCAGCTCGCGCAGTGCGGGGTCAACGCCCCTTGGGCGGCTGTGCGGTTGGCGCTCGGCGAGGAGACCGGCGAGATCGTGCCGCCGTTCCTCGGGCAGGACTACACGGTGGTGTCGGGTCCGCGTCCGGTCCGCCCGGTGTCGCTCCCGCAGCAGCGGACGGCGGACACGCCGGTGCCCACGCTCCCGGCGGTACCGGCGCAGCCCACGGACTCCCCGGCCGGCCCGCCCACCGCGACGAAGCCGACGATGTCCGCGCCGACCGGTCAGCAGCCCCAGGCCCCCGCCCCGGCCCCCGCCCACCCGGAAAGCGCCGCCACGGCCCCGGCGTAACTTGGCGTGCCCGTACCGGAGGTGGGCCCGTGACGTCCTGCTCGCGGAGTGCCGGGGCTGGGTCGCGGTGTGCGGAGCGGAGGTCGTCGGGTACGCGGCCCTGGCCGGCGAGCTGCTCGAACACCTCTGTCTGCGGCCCGACTTGCGCCGTCGGGGCCCTCCGCTGGACTCCGCGCCGCGCACGCCGGTGATCGCGACCGCGCCGCCCGCCTCGGTCCGGTGAACGCCCGTCAGGATTTTCGGAGTTGTTCCGGCCCGAATTACCGCTCGGCGTCTTGACAGCGCGATTGGTCCATACCAACTTGGTTGCGCACCTCTCTGCACTCCCGAACACCCCCATTCCCCAGGGAGACCGCGTGCGCATCACACAGCTCAGACGCTCCAGACATCGCCTCCTCGCCCTCCTCGGCACGGCCGCGCTGGCCCTCGCCGGGGCAGTCGCCCTGCCCGGTACGGCGCAGGCGGCCAACATCCTGACCAACCCCGGCTTCGAAACGGGCAGCCTCTCCCCCTGGTCCTGCTCCGGCAACCTGGGCTCCGTCGTCTCCAGCCCCGTCCACGGCGGCTCCAAAGCCCTGGCCGGCGCGGTGAGTTCCAGCGACAACGCGCAGTGCACGCAGACCGTCTCGGTCCAGCCGAACACGACGTACAGCCTCAAGGGCTGGGTCCGCGGCAGCTATGTCTACCTCGGGGTCGACGGCGGCGCGTCGACCTGGACCTCGTCCCCGTCCGCGTACAGCCAGCTCAGCGTCTCCTTCACCACCGGCGCCTCGCAGACCAGCGCGAAGATCTACGTCCACGGCTGGTACGCGCAGGGCACCTACTACGCCGACGACATCAGCCTGGACGGCCCCGGCGGTGGCGGGGGCGGCTCGGACACCCAGGCGCCGACCGCGCCGACCGGTCTGACCTCGACCGGCAAGACCTCCACCAGCGTGTCGCTGTCGTGGGGCGCGTCGAGCGACAACGTCGGCGTCACCGCGTACGACGTCTACAGCGGCTCCAACCAGGTGCTCAGCGTGTCGGGGACCAGCGCGACGGTCAGCGGGCTGTCGCCCAGCACCGCCTACACCTTCACCGTCAAGGCGCGGGACGCGGCCGGGAACACCTCGGGCGCCTCCAACGCCGTGAGCGTCACGACGAGCGCGGGCAGCGGCGGCGGCACCGGCTTCAAGCAGGCCGCGCCCTATCTCTACGAGGGCTGGGGCGACCCGCCGAACCCGACGACGGTGATGAACGCGACCGGCGTCAAGTGGTTCACGATGGCGTTCGTGCTGGACTCCGGTGGCTGCAACCCGAGTTGGGACGGCAGCCGGCCGCTGACCGGCGGGGTCGACCAGACCGCGATCAACCAGATCCGTTCCGCGGGCGGTGACATCGTGCCCTCGTTCGGCGGCTGGCAGGGCAGCAAGCTCGGCGCCAACTGCTCCTCGGCGAGCGCACTCGCGGGCGCGCTGCAGAAGGTGATCGACGCCTACAGCCTCAAGGCGATCGACATGGACATCGAGAACACCGACGAGTTCGAGAACGAGGCCGTCCAGGCGAAGATCCTGACCGCGCTGAAGACCGTCAAGGCCAACAACCCGGGCCTGAAGACGATCGTCACCTTCGGCACCTCGACCACCGGCCCGACCTACTACGGCAACCGGCTCATCGAGCAGGCGCAGTCCCTGAACGCGGGCATCGACGTGTTCACCATCATGCCGTTCGACTTCGGCGGCGGCTCCGACATGTACGGCAACACGGTCAACGCGACCGAGGGGCTGAAGACCAAGCTGAAGTCGACGTTCGGCTGGGACGACGCCACGGCCTACTCGCACATCGGCATCTCCGGCATGAACGGTCTGTCGGACCAGCAGGAGAACACGACGCCTGCCATCTGGACGCAGATCCGTGACTGGTCGAACGCGCACCACATCGCGCGGCTCGCCTACTGGGCGGTCAACCGCGACCGGTCCTGCCCCGGGGGCGGCGTGGTGAGCAACTGCTCCGGCATCAGCCAGAGCACCTGGCAGTTCACGTCGATCACGGCCGGCTTCACCGGCTGAGCGACAAGGCGACGGGACAACACGGCGGGCCGCCCGGATCTCCGGGCGGCCCGTCGCCCTAGGCTCTGTCGTCACATGCCCGCCTGCCTGCCGACGCCATGCCCGCCCTCCGGGCGAACGACGGGGATGTGACGACAGGACCTAGAGTCTCCGTACGACCGGCGTCAGCAGAAAGGCCCGCGGTGACCAGTACGTCTTCCGGGAACAGCAGCCCGCCCCGCGCCCGGCTGGGCGGTTGGCCCACCCCGCTCGAACCCGCGCCCCGGCTGGCGGCGGCGCTCGGCCTCGGCGCCGACGACCTGTGGATCAAGCGCGACGACCTCACCGGCCTGGGCGGCGGCGGCAACAAGATCCGCAAGCTGGAGTGGCTCTGTGGCGCGGCGCTCGCCGACGGGGCCACCGTGCTGGTGACGACCGGGGCACCGCAGTCCAACCACGCCCGGCTGACGGCCGCCGCGGCGGCCCGGCTCGGTCTGCGGGCCGTCCTCGTGCTCGCGGGCTCCGGCGGCGTCTCCCCCGGGGAGGCGCCGCCCGCCTCCGGGAACCTCGCGCTCGACGGTCTCCTCGGCGCCCGGGTCGTCTGGGAGGGCGACCGCGCGAGGCTCGCCGAGCGGGCCGAGCAGGTGGCGGCGGAACTGCGGGCGGCCGGGGAGGTACCGGCGCTCATCCCGTTCGGCGGGTCCAGCGCGCTGGGCGCCCGGGGCTACGCGGGGTGCGCGGACGAACTCGTCGACCAGGTGCCTGACGTGGCCAGCGTGGTCGTCGCCCTCGGCTCGGGCGGCACCATGGCCGGGCTCGTCGCGGGCCTGGGCGGCGGGCGGGTCCTCGGCGTGCACGTCGGCGCCGTCGAGCGGCCCGCCCGTACGGTCGCGGATCTGGTCACGGAGGTGTGCGGCGCCCCGTGCGACCCGGCCGCGCTGCGGGTGCGCCTCGACCAGGTGGGGGCGGGCTACGCCACGCTCACCGAGCCGGTCATGGACGCGCTGACCCTGGCGGCGCGGACGGAGGGCCTGGTCCTGGACCCCGTCTACACCGGGCGGGCGATGGCCGGGCTGGCCGCCGCCGTCGCGGACGGCGACATCACCCCCGGGCAGCGCACGGTCTTCCTGCACACCGGCGGCCTGCCCGGCTTCTTCGGCCATCCGGCGGCGGTCGCGCGGGCGGAGTCCGGACTGCTCGGCCCGGCGGACGCCCCCGCCGAGCCGCCGACAACTCCCTGACCCCGAGCGGCCGTTCGACCCCGACCCCAGCCCCGCCCAGCCCCGGCCCGGCCGAGGACGGCTATTTCAGGTAGCCCAGGCCCGGGTGTACGGCGGTGTAGCCGTCGACCAGAGCGCGTGCCACGTTCACCGAGTCGACCAGCGGGTGCAGGGCGAAGGCCTTCACCGCCGTCGTACGGGACCCGGAGGCGGCGGCGGAGAGCACCTCGCGTTCGACGGCCTTGACCGCGCAGACCAGGCCGGTGGCGTGTCCGGGCAGCGGGTCGACGGCGACGGGGTGGGCGCCGTTCGCGTCGACCAGGCAGGGCACTTCGATGACGGCCTCGCTGTCGAGGGCGGTGAGTGTGCCGCGGTTGCGGACGTTGAGGATCAGGGTGGTGCGTTCGTCGCGCGCGATGGCCCGCATGAGGGCGAGCGCGACCTTCTCGTAGCCGCCCGACAGATCGTCGTCGTCGCGTTCGCCGGCGCCGGCCGCGTCCCGGTTCTCGGCCATGTAGGTGGCCTCGCGTTCGGCGCGCGTACGGTCCCAGGCGCTCAGCGCTTCGGCGTCCGGGCGCTTCATCTCCGCGTAGAAACCGGCCTGTTGGTCGCGCAGGAACGCGCCGCGTGTGCGGTCGGCCCGCTGGTAGGCGTGGACGGTCTCGCGGTTGAAGTAGTAGTAGTGCAGGTATTCGTTGGGGATCGCGCCGAGCGACTGGAGCCACTCGGTGCCGAAGAGTCTGCCCTCCTCGAAGGAGCCGAGCAGGGCGGGGTCGGCGAGCAGGCGCGGGAGTTCGTCGCGGCCCGCGACGCGCAGGCCGCGTACCCAGCCGAGGTGGTTGAGTCCGACGTAGTCGATGAACGCCTCGCGCGGGTCGGCGCCGAGGACGCGAGCGATCCGGCGGCCGAGGCCGACCGGCGAGTCGCAGATGCCGATCACGCGGTCGCCGAGGTGCCGGGACATGGCCTCGGTGACCAGGCCGGCCGGGTTGGTGAAGTTGATGACCCAGGCGTCGGGTGCGAGCCGGGCCGCGCGCCGGGCGATGTCCACGGCGACGGGCACGGTGCGCAGTCCGTACGCGATGCCGCCGGCGCCGACGGTCTCCTGGCCGAGGACGCCGAGGTCGAGGGCGACGCGTTCGTCGGCGGCGCGGCCCTCCAGCCCGCCGACCCGGATCGCGGAGAACACGAAGTCGGCGCCGCGCAGGGCCTCGTCGAGGTCGGTGGTGACCGTCACCTCCGGCGCGCCGGGGTCGCCGGCCGCCTGCTCGGCGAGGACCCGGGCCACGGCGGAGAGCCGGTCCGCGTCCAGGTCGTGCAGCACGACCCGGGTGACGCGGCCCTCGGCGCGGTCCGCGAGGAGCGCCCCGTAGACGAGGGGCACGCGGAATCCGCCGCCGCCGAGAATCGTCAGCCTCACGCAAGTACCACCTTCGCAGTTCGTCCGACGCCACGGACCGGCGCCACGGGCCGATGCCACGGGCCGCGCGGCGCGGGTCACGCCACGGCCCCCGGACGCCCGCCCCGAAAGGTTACTCGGCGGCGCCGGACGCGCCGCGCGGCCCCGGACGCGCCCGGCGTCCCGGCCGCCTAGGGCGTGTCGTTTGGATCAGGTGGCGCCGGAGTGCGGCGCCTTGTCGGCTGGGCCGAGCGGGGCAGGGTGCGTGCAGCTGCAAGGCG
>NZ_JBEYFY010000105.1:0-10261 GCF_040703595.1 Streptomyces sp. NPDC007084 | reverse complement strand
GGGGGGGGGGGGGGGGGGCGGCCCCGGCCGGGGGCGGGGCGGGGTGTCCACCCCCCCCCCCCCGCCGCCGTCGAGTTCGAACCACACGGCCTTGCCCACGCCGTGCGCCCGCACACCCCACGCGTCCGCGAGCGACTGCACGAGGACCAGACCTCTGCCGTGCGTGCCGTCGTCGGCGTCCGGGACCCGCAGCCGGGGCCTGCGGCCCACGAAGTCCCGTACCTCCACGCGCAGTCGGCGCGCTCCGACGGTCGCCGTCAGGACGGCGTCACGGTCGGTGTGGATCAGCGCGTTGGTGACCAGTTCGCTGGTCAGCAGCTCGGCCGTCTCGGCCCGCCCCGGCTTCCCCCAGTGCCGTAGCAGCTCCCGCAGCGCCCTGCGCACCTCGGGCACGGCCCGCAGGTCCGCCGTGGCCAGTCTGCGCCGGAGCTGGGTGGTGTCCGGCCGGTCCGTCGCGCCGTCGGACATGTCGTCCACCGGGTCCCCCGGACCCGTGGAGGAGGTCCCCCCGGCCGTCGGAACACCGCCGCTTGCCTGCCTCTTCATGACCCCCGCCTGCGTGCCGATGTCGGAATCCCCTCCAGCTCGAACACGTTCACGGGGATCCATGCCCAGGCGGGAACGCGGCAGTCATGCCGAATCGGCGCGGGTGCCATTGGCGTGGACCTCTGGCATGTTCCGGCTGCTCCGGGGTGGGCGACCGGCGCCAATCGGCTCCGGACTCGCCGCGAACCGCCCCGAACCCAGGCGAGGGCGGCGGAGCCGGCCGTCCCGCACCGCCGCGGGTCCGCGCCCTCCGCAGACGCGCGGACCACGTACGCTCAGCGGTCGAGCCGACACCGGCCTGCCGAACCCGCCGTAGAAGACGAGGAGTTGTGGCGCCCGGCGGCTACGGCCTGGGCACGTTGCGCAGGTTGGAACGGGCCATCTGGAGCATCCGTCCGACACCGCCGTCCAGCACGATCTTGGACGCGGAGAGCGCGAAGCCCGTCACCATGTCCGCGCTGATCTTCGGCGGGATGGACAGCGCGTTCGGGTCGGTGACGATGTCGACCAGGGCCGGGCCCTTGTGGGCGAAGGCGTCCTTGAGGGCCCCGGCGAGCTGCTTGGGCTTCTCCACACGGACGCCGTACGCCCCGCACGCCTGCGCCACGGCGGCGAAGTCGGGGTTCTTGTTGGTGGTGCCGTACGAGGGGAGCCCCGCGACCAGCATCTCCAACTCGACCATGCTCAGGGCGGAGTTGTTGAAGAGGACCACCTTCACCGGGAGGTCGTACTGCACGAGGGTGAGGAAGTCGCCCATCAGCATGGAGAATCCGCCGTCGCCGGACATCGACACGACCTGCCGGTCAGGGTCGGTGAACTGGGCGCCGATCGCCATCGGCAGCGCGTTCGCCATCGACCCGTGGGAGAACGAACCGATCACCCGGCGGCTGCCGTTGGGCGAGATGTAGCGGGCCGCCCAGACGTTGCACATGCCGGTGTCGACCGTGAACACGGCGTCGTCGTCGGCGAGTTCGTCGAGCACCGCGGCCACGTACTCGGGGTGGATCGGGACGTGCTTGTCGACCTTGCGGGTGTAGGCTTTGACGACGCCTTCGAGCGCGTCGGCGTGTTTCTTCAGCATCTTGTCGAGGAAGCGCCGGTTGCCCTTGGGCCGCACGCGCGGGGTCAGACAGCGCAGGGTCTCCTTCACGTCGCCCCACACCGCGAGGTCCAGCTTGGAGCGCCGCCCCAGGTGCTCGGGCCGGACGTCGACCTGGACGATCTTGACGTCGTCGGGCAGGAACGCGTTGTACGGGAAGTCGGTGCCCAGCAGGATCAGCAGGTCGCACTCGTGGGTCGCCTCGTAGGCGGCGCCGTACCCGAGGAGACCGCTCATCCCGACGTCGAAGGGATTGTCGTACTGAATCCACTCCTTGCCCCGCAAGGCGTGCCCGACCGGGGACTTGATCTTCTCTGCGAACTCCATGACCTCGGCGTGCGCGCCGGCCGTGCCGCTGCCGCAGAACAGGGTGACCTTCTGGGCCTCGTCGATCATCGCCACGAGCTGGTCGATCTCGGTGTCGCCGGGCCGCACGCTGGGCCGGGAGGTGACGAGCGCGGTCTCGATGGTCTTGTCCGGGGCCGGCTCGGCGGCGATGTCACCGGGCAGCGAGACGACACTGACCCCGGACTGGCCGACCGCGTGCTGGATGGCGGTCTGGAGCAGCCTCGGCATCTGCTTCGGGCTGGAGATCAGCTCGCTGTAGTGGCTGCACTCGCGGAAGAGCTGGTCGGGGTGGGTCTCCTGGAAGTAGCCGAGGCCGATCTCGCTGGAGGGGATCTGCGAGGCGAGGGCCAGTACGGGGGCCATGGAGCGGTGGGCGTCGTAGAGGCCGTTGATCAGGTGGAGGTTGCCGGGGCCGCAGGAGCCGGCGCAGGCCGCGAGCCTGCCGGTGATCTGCGCCTCGGCGCTCGCGGCGAACGCGGCCGTCTCCTCGTGGCGGACGTGGATCCAGTCGATGGCCGCGTTGCGCCGGATCGCGTCCACCACGGGGTTGAGGCTGTCGCCGACCACCCCGTACAGCCGTTTGACGCCCGCGCGGACGAGGATGTCGACGAACTGCTCGGCGACGTTCTGCTTGGCCATGCTGCACGCACCTCTTCGTGATCCTCGAAAGCCGCAGGCGTCTCCCGTCCCCCGCCCCGCCGCCGGGGGGTGCGCGGATCGGTCCGCGTCCGCGACGCCTGGATCCAATGAATTCACACCGTGCGTGGTTACGCCTCCCAGACGGCGGCGGCGGTCCTGTCGTCGGCATAGCCCTTGACCCGGACCGTGCTGTCCGCGAGGAACGGCGCGAGACCGGGCGGCTCCCCCTGCGACCACCGTGTCGTGAGGTACTCGGCCAGCTCCGGTTCGCCGCGCAGCGGCTCGGCGAGGCCTCCCGTGCAGAGCAGGAGGGTGTCACCCGGGCGGGCGATCGAGGCCCGGAACCGGAAGGGGGCGCGCGGCGGACGCGGGGCGGGTTCGTACGGGCTCGGGGGTGTCGTGATCCCCAGGTCCATGGTGAGCCGGTCGCCCTCCGGGGTCTCGTGCGGCGGCGATCCGAAGCCGACCACGGGCTCCCCGGTGGCCTCGGCGACCCGGGGCTCGATGTCCTGCCACTCGCCGTCCCGCAGCCGGAACAGGCCGCCGGCGCCGACGCCGAAGAACACCCGGGTGCGGCACTCGGGGTCGGTGGACAACAGCAGACAGCGCAGGCTGGCGGTGTACTCCTCCGGTTCGACGCCCTGCTCCGCGGCGCTCGCCCGCAGTTTGCCGAGGCTGCGGTCGGTGAGGCGGTGCAGCCCGGACTTCAGGTCTCCACGGCGGGCGGCCCGGATGTCGTCGGCCAGCCGCGCGTGACTGCGGCCGACGGCGCGCGCGATCCACTGGCAGGCCTCCGCCGCGGCCCGGTGCGCTCCGGGAGCCGCCCGGGCGCCGGTCGCCATCGCCACCAGGACGAGCGCCTGCTCGCCCGTCCCGAAGCGGGCGGTGAGCAGCGAGTCGCGGCGCGGCTCGCCCCGGTACCGCGCGGAGTCCCCGCGCACCGAGACGGCGCGCAGGGTGCTCGTCCCGTACCGGGCACCGTCGAGCACGGTGTCCGCGACCAGGTCGTCCAGCTCGTCCGGGTCGGCGGGCGGCAACGCGGTCGGCTCGGCGTCGTAGGTGGGCGGCCCCGACCCGACGTGATCGACACTCGCCGGCCGCTGCCCCACCCCGAGCACGGGCGCCCGCCCCGCCCCGGCCCGGCCGCCCTCGCCTCCGTCAGCGTCGACGGCCCGGGGCGGGCGGAATCCTCCGGTGGTGGTGGGGAGGGTGGTGGGGGCGGCCGAGGTGGGAGCGGCCCCGGTGGGGGCGGGGCCCGCGGCGGCTGGTGTCACCGGGGGTGGGCCGGTGGGGGCGGGTGACTCGGGGATCTGCCGTGGGGGGTTGTACGGCGGGGCTGCGGAGGGCGGCTCCACGGCTGGGGGGCCTACGGGCGGAGGCTCTACGGGCGGAGGGCCTACGGGGTCCGAGGTGACCGGTGGCCTGGCGGGCTCCGGGGCGGCCGGAACGTCGGGGGCGGGGGCCTCGGAGGTCCGCTGCGGCGCGCTGTACGACGGGGCGGCTGGGGGCGGCTCCACAGGCGGCGGGCCGACGGGCGGCGGGCCTGCGGGGTCCGGGGTGATTGCCTGTCCCGCCGGCTCCGGGGCGGACGTGGGCTTCGGGGGCGTGTCCGCCGGGGCCTTGGATACGGGGGCTTGCCGGGTGGGCATTTCGGCGGGCGGGCCGCTTCGGGGGTCGGGGGCAGCCTGCGGGTCAGGTACCTGCGGGTCAGGCGCCTGCGGGGTGAAGCCCGGCGGTGTCGGGCCGGGCGGGAAGGGGGCGGGTGCCTGCGGCGGCTCGGCGCGCACCGGCTCCCACGGGCCTGGACGTGGCCCCGCCGCCCCGCCGCGCGCTGTCGCGCCCGTCCAGGAGCCCGGGGTCTGGGCCGCCGGAGGGCGGTCCCATGGTGAGGGTGCCTGAGCGGGTACACCGGAGCCCCGCTCGTTCCTCCCGGGGTGGGGTGCTTCCGGCTCGGCGGCGGGCGCCTGCTCCTCGGGGTACGCCGGAGCCGATTCCTCGGGGTACGCCGGAGCCGGCTCCTCGGGATACGCCGAAGCCGCCTCCTCGGGATACGCCGGAGATGCGTCGTCGTCGAAGACGCCACCCGGCCGCGCGCCCCCGCCGTACACCGTCGCGGGCCCCCACTCCGCCCCCGGCCCCGGCGCGGAACCGGATCCCGGCGCCGGTACGGACGGTGTCCCGGAACCGGCGTCCCGGCGGATCTCGGCGTCGGGGGCCGGGACGTCGCCCAGGGTGCCGGTCGCCGAGGCGAACCGGTCGTCCAGGGAGTCGGCCGCCGCCGCGGGCCCCGTGTCCTCGGTGGAGTCGTCGTACAACTCCCCCCACCACGCGTCCTCGTGACCGGTGCGCTTCTCCCCCTGCTGGCTCATGCCCCTAATTGTCCACCGCGACAGGCCGTTGAAAACGGCGCATCCGGAAAAACCGGCCAAGGTACTGGCCGTCGAACAGAGATACGTGACGGAACGTCGGCGCACAGAACCGCCGGGCGGTCCCACCCCCCACGGGAGAACCGCCCGGCGGCGTCTTGGTGATTTGCGTGGCTCGCGTCCGCACGCCGGGCCCAAGTGGGGCATTACGGGCGGCGGTTGGTGCCGCGGTGACTTGAGCTTGTCAGAGGGGCGGGGGGTGCGGCGATGATGTGCCGAGGCGGGTTTGCGCCGTGGCCGTTTCCCGCCATGGTGCCGCCGACCGGCCGGAACGCGTCCTTGGGAGGGGCATCGCCGCATGCTGGGAGCGATAGGTCTGGACGAGACCCACGAGTCGGCGTACCGGGCCCTGGTGTCCGTGGGCGCCGCCGACGTACCCGATCTCGCACGCCGGCTGACGCTCGGCGAGTACGACACGGAGCGCGCGCTGCGCATCCTGGAGCGGCACGGTCTGGCCGCGCAGTCCTCGGCGCGGGCCGGCCGCTGGGTCGCCGCGCCCCCTGGCGTCGCCCTTGGCGCGCTGCTCACCCAGCGGCGCCACGAACTGGAGAAGGCGGAGCTGGCGGCGGCGCTGCTGGCCGAGGAGTACCGGGCCTCCGCCGCCGAGCCGGCCGTGCACGACCTGGTGGAGGTGGTGATCGGCGCGGCGGCGGTCGCGCAGCGGTTCCTCCAGCTCCAGCTCGGCGCGGCCGAGGAGGTGTGCGCGCTGGTCACCGGGAATCCGCTGGTGGTGTCCGGGATGGACAACGACGCGGAGGAGCAGGCGGCGAACCGGGGCGTGCGCTACCGGGTGGTCGTCGAGCGGGCCGTCCTCGACCTGCCGAACGGCATCACCGAGCTGTCGGCCGCGCTCGGCCGCGAGGAGCAGGTGCGGGTGGTGGACCAGGTGCCGACCAAGCTGGTGATCGCCGACCGGTCGCTGGCGATGGTGCCGCTCACCTCGCACACCGCCGAGCCGGCGGCGCTGGTGGTGCACGCGAGCGGGCTCCTGGAGCTGCTGTCGGGGCTGTTCGAGTCGGTGTGGCGGGACGCGCTGCCGCTGCGACTGGGCAGCCGGGGCGTCCTGGAGCAGGAGGCGGACGGGCCGGACGCGGCCGATCTGGAGATCCTCTCCCTGCTGCTCGCCGGGCTGACCGACGCGAGCGTGGCGAAACAGCTCGATCTGGGACTGCGGACGGTGCAGCGCCGGGTGAAGCGGCTGATGGAGCTGACGGGCGTGACCACCCGGCTCCAGCTCGGCTGGCACGCCTACGAGCGAGGCTGGGTGGCGCGGGACTGATCTGCGGTTCAGCGCCCGCTCGGGCAGGCTGGGCAGATGGGAGTGTGGGAACTCCTGCTGGTCGGCGTGGTGATCCTGCTCGGCCTGTCCGGAGTACTGGTGCCCGGTCTGCCGGGGTCGTGGCTCGTGTGGGCCGCGGTGCTGTGGTGGGCGCTGAGCGATCCGCGGGCGCTGTCCTGGGCGGTCCTCGTCGGCGCGACGGCGGTGCTGCTGCTGGCCCAGGCGGTCCGCTTGGTGCTGCCCCCGCGCCGGCTGCGGGAGAGCGGCGCCACCACCCGGATGGCGGTGTACGCCGGTACCGGGTCGCTTGTCGGGTTCTTCCTGCTGCCGGTGGTGGGTGCGATCCCGGGGTTCGTCGGCGGGGTCTACCTCTGCGAGCGGCTGCGCCTGGGCGGGCGGGGCGAGGCGTGGGCGTCGGTGCGGACCGCGATGCGCTCGGGCGGCTGGAGCGTGCTAACGGAGTTCTTCGCCTGCCTGCTGATCCTGGGCGCGTGGCTGGGCGCGGTGATCTCGGCCTGACGGGCCCACCCGGTCCGGCCTGACGGGCCCACCCGGTCCGGCCTGACGGGCCCACCCGGTCCGGCCGGGCGGGGCTACGGGAAGCGGGCGGCCCCGGCCGGGCGGCTACCGGTAGCGGGCGGCCCGACCGGGCGGCTACCGGTAGCGGGCGGCCCCGGTCGGGACGAGGGCGGTCAGGTCGATCGCGCCGGCGAGAGCCCGCATGCCGGTGTCGTTGAAGTGCAGATGGTCACCGGGGTCGTAGGCGGGGAGGATGCGGTCCGGGCGGGCCGGATCGCGGACGGTCGCGTCGAAGTCCACGACGGCGTCGAAGATCCGTCCGCCGCGAATGGCGTCGTTGACCGCGCGCCGCATCGCCTCCCCGGCCGGGGTGTACGCGCTGTGGCCGCCGTACGGGGTGATCGTGCCGCCGATGACACGGATGCCGCGGGCGTGGGCGCGGCGCACGAGAAGCCGGTAGGCGTCCTCCAGGTCGCGGGGGTCGGTCGGCTCGGGGCTGCCCTTGATGTCGTTGACGCCCTCCAGCACGATCATCGTGCGGACGCCCGTACGGGAGAAGACGTCGGTGTCGAGACGGCTGAGCGCGCTCGGGCCGCGCCCTTCGCGCAGGACGCGGTTGCCGGAGATCCCCGCGTTGAGGACGCCGGGCCTGCGCTCCGGGGGCAGCTCCCGCAGGCGCTCGGCGAGCCGGTCGGGCCAGCGGTGGTTGGCGCCGAACGAGGAGCCGGTGCCGTCGGTGATGGAGTCGCCGAGCGCGACCACGCTGCCGGCCGCCGAGGAGCCGAGCACGTCGACGCCGGTCACGTAGTACCAGTTGCCGACGGTGGTGGTGTACGCGGCGCCGCTCTCGTCGGCGGTGCGGTCGCCGCCGGGGGCGATGAAGTTGGCCTGGAGCGCGGAGCGGTGGAAGGTGGCCGGGCCCGAGTCGCCCGGGGTGTGCACGGACACCAGGAGGCTGGCGTCGGCGGGGACGGTCAGGGCGACGGGATCGCTGACCACGTCCCGGCCGGCGGGGACGGTGAGGGAGCGGGCGCCGCCGAAGGTGACCGGGCGTACGGTGCCGGGCACCGCGCCGGGTCCTGCCGGGGCGCCGGGGAGCTGCAACGCCAGGGTGACGGAGCCGAGTTGGAGGGGGCCTGTGCCGAGCCGGTTGGTGAGCCGGACGCGGGCGGCCCGGCCGCCGACGCTGGTGTGCACGACGTTGCGGACGGTGGCGCCGGGCAAGGCGGGCGCGGTACCGGAGGCCGCGGCCTCCCAGGTGCCGGTCCAGGTGATCCCGGTGGACCTGTCGGTCCCGGTGGACCCAGGGGTCCCGGTGAACCCAGTGGCCACGGTGGACCACGTGTTCGAGGCGTGCGAGGCGTGCGAGGCGCCGGTACGGTTCTCCGCTCGCAAGGCGGTCACTGGGCCGAAGCCTGAGCTGGATCCGGAGTCGGGCTCCGCCTCGGCGAGGGCGCTCGGCGCGGTGAACATCGGGGTGATCACCAAGGTGGTCACCAGGGCGACGAGGGTGACGAGCTGGCGCCGGAGCGTGATCGCGCGGGTCATGGCCCCTAGCTTCCCTCCCCGGCCCCGCGGTCCCGGCTGGGACACCAGGGAACAGGAAATCCGAGGTCCGCCGGTGACTTTCGCCCGTGACTCGCGCCTGTGACCTTCCTCCGTGGTTTCCGAGGGACGCGGGCCTGCCGCTTCCTGTGCCACGGGCTTTCCCTTGGTCGGGCGGCCCCAGAGGTCAGCCGGTGGAGGAGATGCCGCCCGCACCGCTCTCGTGGGCGTCGAGCAGTTCGTCCCAGTGTTCGGTCGCCCACTGGCACGCGGCGTCCAGCGGCTCCAGTGTGCTGCGGCCCAGCGGGGTCAGCGCGTACTCCACCCGCGGTTTCGGGTCGGCGTACACCGTGCGGGACACGAACCCGCTCCGTTCCAAGCCGCGCAGCGACTGGGTGAGCACCTTCGCGGTGACGCGGCCCAGCGGTACACGGAGTTCGGAGTACCGGCGCGGGCCGTCCTCCAGGCAGCGGAGGATCATGGGTGCCCATTTGTCACCGAAGCGGAAGGGCAGCAGCGGGGACGGACACAGCTCGTCGAACAAGTCGGCCGGCAGCGGTGGCCGTGACGTCATCGGGGTCTCCCGTCTCCGGTCTTGGTATCCAGTCGGTGACCAACCGTCCGGATATCTTCCGAAGCATCGACGCGACGGGAGGTATTCCGGCGACGGGCGTCACCGCGAACGAAACCCATCGTTTCCCCCCATCAAGGCAAGGCAGGACATCCATGCGTGCAGCCCGCTTCCATGAATACGGCGCGGCGGAGGACCTGGTGATCGAGGAGGTTCCCGACCCGCACCCCGGACCCGGTGAGATCCGTATCCGCGTCGCGGCGGCCGGCGTCAATCCCATCGACTGGAAGCTGCGCGCCGGCGACCTGCGCGAGATCTTCCCCGTGGAGCTGCCCGCCGTTCCCGGGCGCGACGCCGCCGGTGTGGTCGACGAGACCGGCGAGGGGGTGGAGGGGGTGAGCGTCGGCGAACGGGTCTTCGGACTGGGCGGTGTCACCGGGGCGACCGCGGAGCTGTTCGTCCTCTCGGCCTGGGCGCACGCCCCCGCCACGTGGAACGACGAACAGGCCGCGGGCGCGGGTCTCGCGTCCGTGACCGCGATGTGCGGCCTGAACGCGCTCGGCTCCCTGGCGGGGCGCACCCTCCTCGTCGAGGGTGCCGCCGGAGGCGTGGGCAGCGCGGCGGTCGAGATCGCCGTGGCGCGGGGTGCCACCGTGATCGGGACGGCCGGCGAACGCAACCACGAGTTCCTCACCTCGCTCGGCGCCGTCCCCACCACTTACGGCCCCGGGCTCGCGCGGCGCGTCTCCGCCCTCGCTCCGAACGGCGTCGACCTCGTGCTCGACACCGCGGCCTCCGGATCCCTGGACGACCTCGTCGCGATCGCGGGCGACCCGAAGCGCGTCGCGACGGTCGCCGACCACGCGGGCGGGGAGCGTCTGGGCACGCATGTGGTCGGCGCGGTGAACGACTCCGCCCTGCTGTCCGCGGCGGCGGAACTGGGCGGCCAGGGCCGCTACACACCCCGTATCGAGCAGGCGTACCCCCTGGAGCGGATCGCCGACGCCCACGCCCGGGCCGAGCGCGGACACACCCGCGGAAAGATCGTGATCTCCGTCTGAAGATCTCCCGTCTGAAGATCTCCGTCTGAAGCGCGGGGCGGGGCACAGATGCGCGGGTCGGCCTCTTCCTCGGCCCGCGCCCATACCCCTCCCGCTGCCCTCCCTGTCCTTCCTCGGACTGTCCTTCCTCGGGCCTAGGGCGTGTCCGCAATGTCGGTGGGTCGTTGGTCCGTTCGTGGTGCGTCGTCATGAAGTGACTGATCAGGCTTGGGCGGTGATCGGGCCGTT
>NZ_JBEYFY010000104.1:0-10810 GCF_040703595.1 Streptomyces sp. NPDC007084 | reverse complement strand
GGGCCGGGGCGGGCTGCTCGGCGGGCGCGGGCTGCTCGGCGGGGGCGGCCGGAGCGGCCGGGGCCGCGGCGGCGGGAGCCGCGCCGGGAGCGCCGATCACGGCGAGCTTGGCGCCGACCTCGGCGGTCTCGTCCTCGCCGACCACGATCTCCAGCAGCACGCCGGCGGCGGGCGAGGGGATCTCGGTGTCGACCTTGTCCGTCGACACCTCCAGCAGCGGCTCGTCCTCCGCGACCTCCTCGCCGACCTCCTTCAGCCAGCGGGTCACGGTGCCCTCGGTGACGGACTCGCCGAGCGCGGGCAGGACGACGTCCGTGCCCTCGGCGGAACCGCCGCCGGACGCGGCCTCGGCGGTCGGGGCCGGCGCGGGCGCCTCGGCCTCGGCGGACGGGGTGGCCTGCGGGGCGGGCTCCGGCTCGGGCTCGGCGGCCGGGGCCTCCTCGGCGGCCGGAGCGGGGGCGGCGGCGGGCGCGCCCGTGCCGTCGTCGATGACGGCCAGCTCGGCGCCGACCTCGACGGTCTCGTCCTCGGCGACCTTGATGGAGGCGAGGATGCCGGCGGCGGGCGAGGGGATCTCGGTGTCGACCTTGTCCGTCGACACCTCCAGCAGCGGCTCGTCGGCCTCGACGCGCTCGCCCTCGGCCTTCAGCCAGCGGGTGACGGTGCCCTCGGTGACGCTTTCACCGAGCGCCGGAAGGGTTACGGAAACCGGCATGGTTTCTGTTGCTCCTTACGATGGGATCTCCCCTGCTCGAGCGGTGTCGAGAGCCTGGGGAAGGTGCGGAAGTCTGTGGTCGTCGTCGCGCCCTGCTCGACGCGGGTGACTGGGGCGGCCGGGCGGCCGGTCAGTCGTGCGAGTGCAGCGGCTTGCCCGCGAGGGCGAGGTGGGCCTCGCCGAGCGCCTCGTTCTGCGTCGGGTGGGCGTGGATGAGCTGGGCGACCTCGGCCGGCAGCGCCTCCCAGTTGTAGATCAGCTGGGCCTCGCCGACCTGCTCGCCCATGCGGTCGCCGACCATGTGGACGCCGACCACGGCACCGTCCTTCACCTGGACGAGCTTGATCTCGCCCGAGGTGCCCAGGATCTTGCTCTTGCCGTTGCCCGCCAGGTTGTACTTCAGAGCGACGACCTTGTCCGCACCGTAGATCTCCTTGGCCTTGGCCTCGGTGATGCCCACGGAGGCGACCTCGGGGTGGCAGTACGTCACCCGGGGGACACCGTCGTAGTCGATCGGGACGGTCTTCAGACCGGCCAGACGCTCCGCCACCAGGATGCCCTCGGCGAAGCCGACGTGCGCGAGCTGGAGCGTCGGGACCAGGTCGCCGACGGCGGAGATGGTCGGGACGTTCGTGCGCATGTACTCGTCGACCAGGACGTAGCCGCGGTCCATCGCGACGCCCTGCTCCTCGTAGCCGAGACCGGCCGAGACCGGGCCGCGGCCGACGGCGACGAGCAGCACCTCGGCCTCGAACTCCTTGCCGTCGGCGAGGGTGACCTTGACACCGTTCTGGGTGTACTCGGCCTTCGAGAAGAAGGTGCCCAGGTTGAACTTGATGCCGCGCTTGCGGAACGCGCGCTCAAGAAGCTTGGAGGAGTTCTCGTCCTCGAGGGGCGCGAGGTGCTTGAGGCCCTCGATGATCGTCACGTCGGAGCCGAAGGACTTCCACGCGGAGGCGAACTCCACGCCGATGACCCCGCCGCCCAGGATGATCGCGGACTGCGGCACGCGGTCCAGGACGAGGGCGTGGTCCGAGGAGATGATCCGGTTGCCGTCGATCTCCAGGCCCGGCAGCGACTTCGGCACGGAGCCGGTCGCGAGCAGCACGTGACGGCCCTGGACACGCCGGCCGTTCACGTCGACGGAGGTCGGGGACGACAGCCGGCCCTCACCCTCGATGTACGTCACCTTGCGGGACGCGATCAGACCCTGCAGACCCTTGTACAGACCGGAGATGACCCCGTCCTTGTACTTGTGGACGGCGGGTACGTCGATGCCCTCGAAGGTCGCCTTGACGCCGAACTGCTCGCTCTCGCGGGCCTGGTCGGCGATCTCGCCCGCGTGCAGCAGGGCCTTGGTGGGGATGCACCCCCGGTGCAGGCAGGTACCGCCGACCTTGTCCTTCTCGATCAGGGCGACGTCCAGGCCCAACTGCGCTCCGCGCAGCGCCGCGGCGTAACCGCCGCTACCACCGCCGAGGATCACTAGGTCGAAAACGGTGCTGGCGTCGTTCGCCACGTCACGTCCTCCATGCATGTGCGCCACGCCGGTCTCCAGTGACCGGTCGGCGGCTGGTGTCCGGCCGCTCTTCTTCGGCCCTGTGGTGGGGCCCTGTCCTGCCGAGAACCCATCTTCGCACCTGTCGGGGGCGAGCGAGACGCCGGGCCGGTGTGCGGGACGTCTGATCCATCACGTCGCGGGGGTGCGAGCCGGGGCGAACCCATGGATTTCGTCGACGGCGAACCGCTCGTACGGCCGGACGGGCGGCCCCGGGCGCGGACACCCGGGGCCGCCCGCGGGCCCCGGGCTCAGCCCAGGTCGCCGGCGGCGGTCAGCTCGGCGAGCCGCACCAGGGTGCGGACCGCGGAACCGGTGCCGCCCTTGGGGGTGTAGCCGAACGGACCGGCCTCGTTGAACGCCGGGCCTGCGATGTCCAGGTGCGCCCAGGTGATGCCCTCGCCGACGAACTCGCGCAGGAACAGGCCGGCGACCAGGCCGCCGCCCATCCGCTCGCCCATGTTGGCGATGTCGGCGGTGGGGGAGTCCATGCCCTTGCGCAGGTGCTCGGGCAGCGGCATCGGCCAGGACTCCTCGCCGACCTCCTCGGCCGCGTCGACGATCGCGGCGCGGAACGCGTCGTCGTTCGCCATCACGCCGAAGGTGCGGTTGCCGAGCGCGAGGACCATCGCGCCGGTCAGCGTCGCCACGTCGACGATCGCGTCCGGCTTCTCCTCGGACGCCTTCCACAGCGCGTCCGCGAGGACGAGCCGGCCCTCGGCGTCGGTGTTGAGGACCTCGACGGTCTTGCCGCTGTACATGCGCAGCACGTCACCCGGGCGGGTGGCGGAGCCGGACGGCATGTTCTCGGCGAGCGCGAGCCAGCCGGTGACGTTGACGTCGAGACCGAGGCGCGCGGCGGTGACGACGGCGGCGAACACGGCGGCGGCGCCGGCCATGTCGCACTTCATCGTCTCGTTGTGCCCGGCCGGCTTGAGCGAGATGCCGCCCGAGTCGTAGGTGATGCCCTTGCCGACGAAGGCGAGGTGCTTCTTGGCCTTCGAAGAGGTGTACGACAGCTTCACCAGGCGGGGACCGGCGGCCGAGCCGGCGCCGACGCCGAGGATGCCGCCGAAGCCGCCCTTGACGAGCGCCTTCTCGTCGAACACCTGGACCTTGATGCCGTGCTCCTTGCCGGCCGCGGTGGCGACAGCGGCGAAGGACTCCGGGTTGAGGTCGTTCGGCGGGGTGTTGACCAGGTCGCGGGCGCGGTTCAGTTCGTCCGTCAGCGCCGTGGCGCGGGCGACGGCCGCCTTGTACGCGGCGTCCCTGGGCTTCCCGCCGAGCAGCGCGACCTCGCCGAGCGGGCCCTTGCCGTTCTTCGCGGCGGCACCGTCCCGGCCGGACTCCTTGTAGGCGTCGAAGGCGTACGCGCCGAGGGCCGCGCCCTCGGCGAGGGCACCGGCGTCCGCGGCGTCCGCCACGGGCAGCGCGAACGCGGCCTTCCTGGCGCCGGCGAGCGCGCGGGCGGCGGCACCCGCGGCGCGGCGCAGCACCTCGGCGTCGAAGCCGTCACCCTCCTCCGGGAGCGCTCCCAGGCCCACGGCCAGCACGACGGGGGCCTTGAATCCGGAGGGCGCGGGCAGCTTGGTCACCTCGCCCTCGGAGCCCGAGGCGCCGAGGGTCTCCAGGATTCCGGCGAGCCCGCCGTCGTACGCCTTGTCCACGGCCTCGGCGCCCGGTGCGACGACCGGGCCCTTGGGGCCCTTCGCGACGCCGACGACGATCGCGTCGGCCCGCAGACCTGACGCCGCGGCGGTGCTGAGAGTGAGAGCAGTCACGGTGGTGAGATCTCCGCTTCCTTGAAAGTTCGTCTGGCCGAGAGAGGTGGGTCGACCGGGCCCGACGGCTGACCCTAGATCCGTCCTCGGGGGCGGTCCTTACCGGGGCCCCCGCCAGGGGCCGGGCAAGTACCCGGGACGAGCCTACGCTCGGGGCCGCGTTTCGCTCATTCCTGCGGGCGTTCACCTCCAGGTGGTGCCCTTGTCCGGTTCCCGCCCCTCACCCGTGGTCACCTGGGCAACACTCGTCGTGTTCCGGCGGGCCTGGTGTCCGCCGGTTCGCATGAATTCCACAGATCCCCCTCGGTTTCCACCGAAAAGGGGATCTCCGAGGGGGAGACACCGACATGGCACAGAGCGCACACCGCAGGAGAGCGACGGCCGCCGCCGTGGCGGCCGCCGGACTGCTGGCGCTGGGGGTGGGGGCACCCGGCGCGACCGCGGCGGCCACACCGCGCGTCGATCTCAAGGTCCTGGTCGTCGACAACGGCGCGGACCAGGTCGCGGCCGTCACCGCCGAGCTGAAGAACAGCGGCATCCCGTACACCCGGGTCGATCTCACCGACACCGGCCGCCCGAAGATCGACGCCGCCTTCCTGAGCGACACCGTCGGCGGCGCCCCGCGCGCCAAGTACCAGGGCGTGGTCCTGCCGAACGAGGCCCCGTTCGGCCCCGGCTCCGCCGAACAGACCGCCCTGGAGACGTACGAGAAGACCTTCGGGATCCCGCAGGTGGACGCCTACACCTGGGCGCACCCGGAGGTCGGCCTCGACTACACCGACCAGAACGGCGGCTGGTCCGGCGTCCTGGACGGCGCCCGCACCCAGCTCACCGCGGCGGGCACCGCGGGACCCTTCCGCTACCTCGACGGACCGCTCACCTTCGAGGACAACGACCCGGCGGTGGACGAGAGTTACGGCTACGCGGCGCACCCGAGGGAGGGGTTCACCAGCTATCTGGACGCCCCCACCGGCGGCACGCTGCTCGGCCAGTACGCGCACGACGGCCGCCGCGAACTCGTGGTGACCTTCGCCTACAACCAGTACCAGAAGCAGTTCAAGGTCCTCGCCCGGGGCATCGTGGAATGGCTCACCCAGGGCGTGCACCTCGGGCAGAGCCGGAACTACTTCTCCGTCCACGTGGACGACGTCTTCGCGCCCGACGCCCGCTGGGACTCCCTGCGCAACTGCACGCCCGGCGACATCGACTGCGCGGGCGGCGACGGCGAGGACACCACCACGCCGATCCGGATGACCGCCGACGACGCCGCCTACGCGGCCCAGTGGCAGGCCGCCCACGGCTTCACGCTCGACCTGGCCTTCAACGCGGGCGCGGGCGAGGAGTGGAAGAGCGAACACGGCGGCACCGACGCCCTCACCGCCCGGCTGCTCGCGGACCGCGCCAAGTACCGCTGGGTGAACCACACGTATACGCACCTCTTCCTCGGCTGCGCGCAGGACACCACGACCGTGCCGTGGAGCTGCTCGAAGAACGCCGACGGCTCGACCAGGTACATGAGCCGCGCCGACATCTCCGCGGAGATCTCCCAGAACAACTCCTGGGCCTCCTCGCACGGCCTGTCCACCGACCGCACCGAGCTGATCACCGGCGAGCACTCGGGCCTGCGGACGCTGCCCCAGCAGCCCGACGACAACCCGAACCTGGCGGGCGCCCTGTCCGCGAACGGCGTCAAGTGGACCGGCTCCGACAACTCCCGTGAACCCGCCCAGCGTTCGGTCGGCAGCGCGCTGACCGTGCCCCGCTACCCGATGAACGTCTACTACAACGCCGGCCGGGCCGAGGAGATGGCCGACGAGTACAACTGGATCTACACCTCCAAGGCCGACGGCGGCAGCGGCATCTGCGAGAACGACGCGACCTCCACCTGCCTGCCCGCCCCGCTGGACACGGCCACCGGCTACGCCGACCACATCGTGCCGCTGGAGGCGCGCACCGCGCTCGGCCACGCCATCGGCAACGACCCGCGCCCGCACTACGTCCACCAGTCCAACCTGGCCGAGGACCGCATCCTCTACCCGGTCCTGGACAAGGTCCTCGCCGACTACCGGGCCCTCTACGCCGACAACGCCCCGCTCCAGAACCCCCGGCAGAGCGCCATCGGCACCGAACTCCAGCGCCGTACGGCCTGGCAGGCGGCGCTCGCCGGCGGCAAGGTCACGGCCTACCGGGTCGGCAACACCGTCACCGTCACGGCGCCGTCCGGCACCTGGATCCCGGTGACCGTGCCCGAGGGCACCAAGAAGCAACTCCTCCTCGGCACCGCCACGTTCGGCACCGCCTACGCCGGCCGGCGCAACGACTGGACCACCCCGGAAGCCCTGCAGTCCGCGCTCAAGCTGAACCTGCCCGCCTCCTCGTAGCGAGGCAGTCTCGCGGCACCACGCGCACCCCGGTCCGACCGGCCGGGGTGCGCGTGCGAGCCGTGCAACCGGAGGGCCGGGGGTGCCCTCCGGACGGAACCGTCCCAGGGGGGAACCGCGCGTGATGCGCACCGGCCGTCATGTCACCATGCTCACCGAAGGCACCTATCCGCACGTCCACGGCGGGGTCAGCACCTGGTGCGACCAGCTCGTCAAGGGCATGCCCGAGGTCGACTTCCATCTCGTCTCGCTCACCGGCAGCGGCCGGGAACCCGTCACCTGGGAGCTGCCGCCCAACGTCTACCGGCACACCGCGGTGCCGACCTGGGGCCCCCGGCCCGGCCGCACCCGGGCACCGTCCGGCCGCGCCCGGCGCCGCTTCACCGACACCTACGAGCGGTTCCTGCTCGCCTTCCTCGACCCGCGCCCGGACCGCGCCGGGGACTTCGGCGAGGCCCTGTACGAACTGGCCGTCCTCGCCCGCGCAGGACGCCTCTCCGCCGCCCTGCGCGGCGAGGCGGCACTGCGCTCCCTGATGTGGATCTGGACCCTGCCGCATCTGCCCACCGCCGCCGCCGGGCCCACCGTGCACGACGCGCTCACCGCCACCGACCTGCTGGAACACGCGCTGCGCCCGCTCGGCGTCCGCGTCCCCGAGGACTCGGTCGCCCACGCGGTCAGCAGCGGCCTCGCCACCCTGCCCGCGCTCGCCGCCCACCACCTGGACGGCGTCCCCTTCCTGCTCACCGAGCACGGCATCTACCTGCGCGAGCGCTACCTCGGCTACCGCGCCGCCGAACAGCGCTGGCCCGTCAAGGCGTTCATGCTCGGCTTCTACCGCGAACTCAACTCCCTGGGCTACCGCGCCGCCGACCTCATCACCCCCTGCAACCAGTACAACCGGCGCTGGGAGGAGCGCGGCGGCGCCGACGGGGACCGGATCCGCACCGTCTACAACGGCGTCGACCCGCACGCCTTCCCGCACGCCGGAGCCGAACCCGCCGTGCCCACCCTCACCTGGTGCGGCCGGGTCGACCCCATCAAGGACCTGGAGACCCTGCTGCGCGCCTACGCCATGGTGCGGGCCGAACTCCCCGACACCCGGCTGCGGTTGTTCGGTCCGGTGCCCCCGGGCGGCGAGGCCTACCGGACCGGGCTGGAGAAGCTCGCCGCCGAACTCGGGGTCACCGACGGCCTCACCTTCGAGGGCCGGATCAGCGAGGTGTGGCGGGCCTACGCGGCCGGGCACGTCGTCATGCTCTCCTCCATCTCCGAGGGCTTCCCCTTCTCCGTCATCGAGGCCATGTCCTGCGGCCGTACGACCGTCTCCACGGACGTCGGCGGAGTCCGCGAGGCGGTCGGCGACACCGGCATCGTCGTCCCGCCGCGCGAACCCGA
Source organism: Streptomyces sp. NPDC007084 (assembly GCF_040703595.1). Taxonomy (NCBI): domain Bacteria; kingdom Bacillati; phylum Actinomycetota; class Actinomycetes; order Kitasatosporales; family Streptomycetaceae; genus Streptomyces; species Streptomyces sp. NPDC007084. The sequence continues at coordinate 2,977 of NZ_JBEYFY010000104.1, read as the reverse complement.
GAAGATGGCCGCCGCCGCCCTCACCCTGCTCCGCGACGACGAACGGCGCGCGGAACTGGGCGAGTCGGCCCGGCAGCGGGTCATCGACCGGTTCACGCTGCGCCGTTCGGTCGACGCCTTCCGCACGATCTACCAGGAACTCGCGGGCCGGCCCGCCGTGTACGAGCCCACCGTCGAGACCGTCGCCGACTGGACCCTCGAACTCCGCGACCCCTGGTACCAGGCCGCCGCCACCGACGGGACCGGCCGGTGAGCGACACCCTGCGCCCGCCCGGCGCCTTCGAGGACGTCGAGGACCCGCTCCCCGCGCTGCCGGCCCAGCGCCGCTCCCCGGGCTGGGCGCGCCCCGACCCCATCGACGAACTCGCCGGCCACATGGCCGAGTTCGTCGCCGCCGCCGTCCATCCCGATGAGGTGGCCGCCGCCCTGGAGTCGGACGGCCTGTCGGACGATCAGATACGCGAGCGGTACGGCGTGCGCGACTCCTTCGCGCTCGCCGAGGAGCTGTACGGCCGGGTCGTCCGGCGCCACCCCGAACCGGCGGCGCCGCCCCACGACCCCTGGCGGATCGGCCTCCTCGGCTGTCTGCTGCGGGGTGTCGTCTTCGCCCTCCCGGGCCTCGGCTACGTCCTCGCCGGACCGCTGCTCGCGGGCCCGCCCGGCGCGTTCGGGCTTCCGGCCGGCACCGTGCCGCTGCTCGCGGGCGCGCTGTGCGGCTGGGCCTGGAACCAGGGGCTCGCGTACCGCGCGTACACCTGGCTCGGCCTCGGCGACCGGGCGGCGGCGCGCCGCGCGCTGCTCGTCGGCACCCCGGCGGGCGTGCTGCTCGGCTCCCTGGTGGCCCTCGCCGCGGCGGGCGCCGCGCGGCCGGGCGCCGCCGTCGTCTTCGCCGCCGGACAGTCCGCCTACCTGGGCGCGGCCACCGTCCTGCTGGTGCTGGGCCGCGAACGGCTCCTGCTCGCCGCCCTGACCCCCATGACGGCGGGCGCCCTCACCACGGCCCTCCACCCCCTGCCCGCCCCGGCCCGCACGGCCCTCCTCCTGGCCTCCCTCGCCGCGGTCGCCCTTCTCGCCCTCCGCGAGGTGACCCCGGAGGCGTGGAAGGGGGCCCGGCCCTGGAGACGCGGCACGCACCGGCCCGCCGGGCCACGCGGGGCAAAGGCCGCCGGCCCCGGGGCGCGTGAAACTGGCCCCTCCGGGCGCGCCGGCGTGCCCCGCCCGGCCTCCGTGGGCCGGCCCGTGGCCGGGGGCCGGGCCATGACGTCCGCCCGCCCCCGTGTCCTTGGCCGGTTCCGCCTCCGGCGGAGCACCAGCACCTCTCGGCGGGCCGCCGGGACCCTCTCGTACGCCCTGTTCGGGCTCGGCAGCGGGGTCCTCGTGCTGTACGCGGGACTCGGTGACACCCTCGCGGGCGGGCCCTCCGCGACGGTCGCCGCACCGGCCGCCGTCGCGCTGACCCTCAGCATGGGGCCGGCCGAGTGGCTGCTGCACCGGTTCCGCGGCGGGACTCTCGCCGGGCTGCGGGCCGGCGGTTCGGTGCGGGCCTTCCGGCGGATCACCGGCGGTGTCCTCGTCCGGTGCCTCGCCGCCTACCTCGCCGCGCTGCTCGCCCTCACCCTCGGCACCTCCGCCCTGTGGCCGCACCCGGGCGCCGCCCCGGACGCGGTACGGCTCGCCGGGCTGCTCCTGCTGGGCGTGGTGCTGTGGACGGGGCTGCTGCTCCAGTCCTTCGGCGCGGTCACCGGCACGGCCGTCGTCGCCTGCGCCGCCGCGCTCGCCCAGACCATCGCCCTGGCCACCCACTCCGGCACCCCGAACCGGACGGCCCTGCTCGTCTACGGGACGGCGGCCATCGCCCAGACCACGCTGGCCTGCACCCGACTGCGCCGAGCCACGGCCCACCGATGACCCCGGCCAGCACCCGCCCTCGGAAGAGGGCCCGCCGGTGATCCCGCCTCGGCCTTTCTTACGGACCCGGCGCCCCGGCCTTACGGACCCGGCGCTCCGGCCCCTCCCGTACGGCCCGGACTCTCGACCCCCGGAGGAGATCCCGCCCATGAGCCCGCCCCCGCCGACCCCTGCCCTGTCTCACGGACCCGGCGCGCCGGCCGCCCCCCGCACCGCCCGGAATCTGCTCGTCCCCTACTACGAGCACCCCCTCGTCCGGCCCGCCGAGTGGGAGGCGCTGCTCGCCGTCGCTCCGCGGCTGTACGGAGTGGTGCTGAACCCGGCCAGTGGGCCCGGCGAGGCCCCCGACCCGGCGTTCGCGGCGGTGGGCGCCCGGCTGCGCGCGGGGGGCGCGCGGGTGCTCGGGTACGTCGACACGGACTACGGGCGCCGGCCCCTCGCGGATGTCCTGCGGGACGTGTCGCTGCACGGCTCCTGGTACGGCACCGACGGCACCTTCCTCGACCAGGCCGCCGCCACCGAGGCCGGGGTGGACTACTACCGGCGGCTCGCGGCGGCCACCCCGGAGACGCTCGTCCTCAACCACGGGACGACCCCGCACCCCGCGTACGCCCGGCTCGCGGACGTGCTCGTCACCTTCGAGGGCACCTGGGCCGACTACCGCAGGAAGGCGCCGCCGTCCCGGACCGGGGCGGGAGCCAGCCTGTGCCATCTCGTCCACGGGGTGCCGGCCGGCGTCGATCCGGCGGCCCTGGTCCGGGAACGCGGGGCCGACCTGTACTGCGCGGTCCCCGGCGCCGGCGACCATCCCTGGGGCACCCTGCCGCACGGCCTGGCACCGGCCCCGTAAAGGGCGCCCGGCGCCGGGGCGTCAGCCGAGGGCGAGCACCACCAGCGCGGTGGTGGCGGCCGTCTCGGCGAGCCCGCCGAACACGTCGCCGGTGACGCCCCCGAGGCGGCGCGTGCAGTGCCGCAGCCACAGCTCGGCGGCCCCGCACGCGGCGGCCACCGCCACCGCCGCCCGCACCAGTCCGGCCACCCCCAGGAGCGCCCCGGCCCCCGCCGCCAC
>NZ_JBEYFY010000103.1:0-10867 GCF_040703595.1 Streptomyces sp. NPDC007084 | reverse complement strand
CCTCTTCGGGCGCGGAGACCTCGGACTCCTCGAACTCCTCGCTCACACGCGGTAGTTCGACATCACCGCCGCCTGCGGTCGGTGGCGGCGGCGTGCAGCACCCGTGCGAGGGCGGCGCGTTCGCGCAGGGCGCGGGGGTGCGCGACGGCCCGTTCGGCGGCGGTCTCGGCCTCGCGCAGCAGGTCGGCGCCGCCCTGCACCTCCCACAGGCGCAGCACGCAGGTGGCGTACTCCGCCCAGAGTTCGGGGTCGGTCCCGGCGGGCAGTTCGTGTTCGGTCGCGCCGCGCAGGAGTTGGACGGCGTCGATGAGATCCTGCACCATGCCGTCGCTGTCGAACCGGCCGGCGAGTGCCCGGGCCCGGAGCACGGCGGCGTGGGTGGGCCGCTCGCCGGGCAGGTCGTCGCGCCCGCGCCCGCCGTAGAGCGCGAACTGTTCCGGCAGCGGCATGAACCGCTCCAGGACGCGCGCGGCGACCTCGGCGAAGGGCTGCGGTACGAGGGTGGCGGCCCCGTTGTCGCCGTTGCCGCCGGAGTCGGCGCCGCCGGTGGGGTCACCGGGGTAGCCGGTACCGGGCGGGTGCGGGCGTCCGGAGCCGCCGTCGCCGAGCTGGGCGAGCGCCAGGGCGGGAAAGTTGGGGCCGCCCCGGCCGAAGCGGTACTCGATGTACTCGGAGCAGTGCTTGAGGACGAGCATGGCCTCGTCGCGGCCCAGCGGTGACAGCAGGGCCTCCTGCACGCCGGGCGCGAACTCGTACCACTGGGCGCCGTCCTCGCCGTGGTCCTCGGCCTTGGCGCGCGAGACGAGCCCGCTGAGCAGGACCTCGGCCAGTTCGGAGGGCCCGGAGCCGGGGAGCATGGTGCGCTGGACGAGCTGCATCACCGGCAGGCTGAGCGGGGCCGCCGCGAGATAGCCGGCGAGCCGTCCGGCGGTCTTGGAGGCGTTGGAGCGGAAGCGGCTGACGAGTTCGAGGCCGGACAGCCGGCGTCCGGCGCGGGGTCCCTGGGCGGGGCCGTGGTCGTGGCGGACCCAGCCGACGGCGCCGGCGACGGGTCCCGCGCCGGCGCCGGACAGCAGTCGCGCCCAGGCGCCGAGCGCGGCGGGCTCGGGCGGCAGGACGGGTACGGGCAGGGCGCCGGCGCGGGCCTCGGGCGGGGTTCCGGCGGGGAGCCGGACCGTGAGCGTGGCCGCGCCCGCGAGGGCCTCGCCGCGGGTCAGCCGGCCGTAGGAGACGGGCAGGCGGGTGCGGTTCCACATGCGCTGGGGCAGCGGCTGGAGGACGGCGACGGGGCCGAGCCGGGAGAGGTGGTGCAGCAGCCGGTGGGCGCGCCCGCTGTGCCACAGGGGGCCGGCGCAGTCGCTGACGAGGAGGGTGACGCGGCGGCCGGTGGGGTCGCTGAGCCGGTCGGCGGAGTGCAGTGGGGCGGCGCCTGGTTCGGGGCTGCGGCTGACGGCGGGCTCGCCGTCCGGGCCCTGGTGCAGATGGCTGACCTCGACGCCCCAGAAGGCGCCCAACTGGGCGAAGACCTGCTCCAGTTCGGTGAACATGCGGTCCCACACGCGCATCGACGAGGAGGCGTCCATGACGAGCTGGAGCGCGGCGTCGGCGCGGGTGACACCCCGGAACACCGGGAGCACCAACCCGCCCGCGCGGGCGCTGAGTTCGGCGGTGGCCGTCTCGTCCAGGGTGGTGCGCAGGGGCGGGGCGGCGGTCCGGTAGCCCTGCAACGGGCGTAAGGCGCGCTGGAGTTCGAGCGGGGAGGGCAACGCGGGCGCCGCGGGCACGCCGAGCGGCAGCTCCGCGGCACGCCCCCGCGGGCCTCCGCGCGGCGCGCCGTCGCGCGGCACCGGGTACAGCGCGACACGCCGGTCCGCGCCCGTACCCCCGGCAGGCGTCGGGCCGTCTCCCGGAGCTGCGCCGCCTCCGGGTGGCGGAAGGTCTCCAGGCAGCGGCCGGCCGGGGTCACGCGAGCCGGCGTCACGCGGACCGCCATCGCGTGGACCGCCGTCGCGTGGACCGCCATCACGCGGACCGCCGTCGCGCGAGCCGGCGTCAGGCGAGTCGGCCCGTACGGGACCCGGCCCGTCGCCCGGTGGCGCGGCGGGGTCCGGCGACGGGGTCCCCCGCTCGTCCGGCACGGTGCCCGTCGGGCGGGACCAGCGCGCCAGCCACAGCGCGTCGGCCAGTTGCCCGGCGTCGGGGTCGAGCCCGATCCGCCGCATCCGGGCGATGAGTTCGGCGATCGGGTCGCCGCCGGGCATCAGCGCGTCACCTCGGGCGGTCGAGTCGCTGGATGAGCAGGTCGGCGAGCCGGTCGCGGCTGGGCGGGGCGGCGGCGTCGGTGAGGTAGATGGCGTTCAGGAGCTGGTCGGCGGCGACGAGTTCGCTGCGCGAGCGCTCCAGGAAGTGGGTGATCAGATCGTCCCCGGCGCGGGCCGCCTCGTCGCCGAGGTGGGCGCGGACGAAGGTGGCGAGCCGCTTGTGGTCGGGGCGGCCGAGTTCGAGATGGATGCAGCGGCGCATCAGCGGGGCGGGGAAGTCGCGCTCGCCGTTGCTGGTGAGGACCACGAAGGGGAAGGCGCGGCAGCGCACCCGGCCGTCGCGCACCCGCGCCTTGCGGCCGTCGGCGGTGAGCACCTCGGCCTCGCCGCCGGGCAGCCGGTCGGCGACCCGCTCCAGCTCGGGGATCGCGAACTCGCCCTCCTCCAGCACGTTCAGGAGGTCGTTGGGCAGGTCGATGTCGCTCTTGTCGAGTTCGTCGATGAGCAGCACGCGCGGGGTGTCGGAGGGCAGCAGGGCGGTGCCGAGCGGGCCGAGTCGGATGTAGCCGCCGATGCCCTCGACGGAGCCGGGGGCGCCGGGCGCGGCCGGGTCGGTGCCCTGCGGGGCGGCGATCTGCACGTCCTGGAGCCGGGCGATGGCGTCGTAGTGGTACAGCCCGTCCTGGAGGGTGGACCGGCTGACGACGGGCCAGCGCAGCACGTTGCCCAGGCCGAGTTCGTACGCCACCGAGTGCGCGAGCGTGCTCTTGCCCGCGCCGGGGCTGCCGGTGACGAGGAGCGGGCGGCGCAGATAGAGCGCCGCGTTGATCATCTCCAGCTCCTCGGCGCCGGGCCGGTGCAGTTCGGCCAGGTGGCGGTGGGCGCCGAGCCTGCGGTCCTCGGAGCCGTCGGCGCCGGTGTCCGCCGTGTCGCGGCCGGCGAAATCGCGCCAGGGCGGCGGGGCCGGAAGGCGGTCGAGGCCGTCGTGGGGTTCGCCCGCGCCCCGGTAGATGAGCCACTCGCTGGATTCGGTCATTGCCCAGTCCTCGTCGTCACTCGTCCACCACGGCAGCCGTCGAAGTCCGCACCACCGTATCGACCCTTGAGAGGCCCCGTAAGGTCCCAAGACGGGCTCACGGCAGGCCGGCCGGGCGCCCCCGGCGCGGCGCGCGGCCGGGGCCCGGCGGTCGTGCTCACGGTGCCTCCAGCAGGTCCCCGGTGCCGGGCAGGGGCCGGCGCGGGTCGTCGTAGAAGAGGGCGATGCCGTCGGCCCAGTAGGTCTCCGGTTTGCCCGCGCGCAGCCCGGCGCGCAGGGCGTGCACCAGTTCGGGGAGCCGGTCGGCGCCGCCCGCGCCTGCCACCGTGTCGCCGGCCCGGCGGTGGAACTCGCCGCAGACCGCGTCGGCCTGGCCGCGCCAGCGCCGCCACAGGGCCACGCCGTACCCGCCGTGCACGATCCGCACGAGCGCCACCCGGTCGTCCTCGAAGCGGTGGTCGCCGTAGCGGCAGAGCACCGGGACGGTCCGGTGCGGCAGCCCGCGCAGCGACTCCGCGGCGGGCACCGGGACCCGCAACCCGTCCTCGCAGTCGAGGACTTCGGCCTCGGCGCCGTGCGTGTGGATCCACCGCCAGCGCGCCTCCCGCTCGTGCCGCTCCTCCTCGGGCGGGAGCGGCACGCCGTCCGCCGGGCCCGTCACGCCCGCGGGGTCGGGCAGTTGTTCCCGGTCGGCGCAGCGCACCACGACCGGGCGGTGGGCGCCGAGCGGTGGCTCGTCGGGGCCCAACTGCCAGGCGTCGACGTCGAGTCCGAGCAGCAGATGGGGCAGGGCGACCTGGAGGTCGGCGGGGCGGCCGGGTTCGTCGCACTGGCGGAAGGCCTCGGTGAGGGCGGGCCCGACGACGGCCGGCAGCTCCTCCAGCGGGGTGCGCTCGCCGTCGCGCAGCCGCACCACCTCGCCGGTCGGCCGGCCGACCGCGACGTGCCAGTCGCAGCGTCCGGGCTCCCAGCCGAGCTGCTCCAGTTCGAGCAGGACGAACAGCCGGGGCGCACGGTCGGCGCTCCGCAGCGGGTCACGCGCCGCCCCCGCTTCCGCCGCCGGGCCGCCCGGCGGCACCTGGAGCCGCTCGATCCACCGCTGGCCGAGGCGCCTGCGGTAACCGGGGCCCGGGCGTCCCTCGGCGGTCTGCCGGACCCACTCCCACAGGGCCCGCTCGGCCGCCCGGGTGCCCGGGGTGACGAAGGGCCGCTCGGCGGACACGGCCCGCATCGCGTAGTCGAGGACGAGGTCCAGGGCGGCGTCCTGGCGGGAACTCTCGTACAGCGCGCCGAGCCCGTCGCGCCAGCCGCGCGGCGCCGGGTGCGGGATGGCGCTCTGGTCGCCGACGAGGGATTCGAGGAGGGCGAGCAGGGCGCGGGTGCTGGCCGGCGGCGGCAGGTCGGCGAGCCGGCCGAGGAGCTGGGTGCGCTCCTCGGGGCTCAGCGCGCGGCCCGGCCGGGCGCCGAGCTGGTTCTGCACGTCGGCCCAGGTGCTGCGGTCGGTGTCGGGGTGGCGCTGCCGGTCCCGGTGGTACCGGTCGTGGGCGTGGAAGACGGCCTGGTAGCTGTCGTCGTGCTCGGCGCGCGGCTCCTCGGCGGGCACCGGCAGGGACCGTAACTGCTCGACGCCCGTACAGGTGCCGCCGAGCCCGCGGTCCGCGCGGGACTTGAGGACGCCGACGACCTCACCGCGTACGGGGTCCACGACCGGGCCGCCCGAGACGCCGGGCGGCAGCACGTCGCCGCCCAGCCGGATCTGCTCGTCGTCCGACCAGCCGCCGAGGGTGCCCTGCACCGTGCAGGTGCCGCTCAGCCGGCGCAGCTCACCGCCGACCACGGACCAGCCGGAGTAGAGGACGACGGCCTCCTCGTAGTAGGCCGCCGGGCGTTCGGTGACATACGCGCAGTCGTGGCCGACGGGCTCGCTCAGCCGCACCAGGGCGAGGTCCGGGGCTGGCCAGGTCCCGCGCGCGGGAATCGCGGCACGCTCCGGGAGGGCGGTCGCGACCACTCCCGCGACGGCGGACGTGCCCCGGCCCGGCCCTGTCTCGTACACCACCGTCACCTCGTCCCCCTCCCCGCTCCGGACCACGTGCGCGCAGGTCAGAACCCAGTTCGGAGCGATGAAGAAGCCGCTCCCGAGGAATGTGCCGGGTTCGTCCAGGGCATACCCGGCGCCGGCCCGATGGATGCGCACGGTGGCGGCCATGACGAGGTCACGCAGCGCACGCTGAGCGTTCCCGGCACCGGCCGGTGCGCCCGGGGCGTGCCCGTCCGTCATGCTCCGGCCCCGGCGGGGGTGCCGTCGGCGCCGCCGTGCGCCGGGGCGCCGGGGGACGCGCCCGCGTGCGGGAGGGCGGCGGCGTCCAGGTCCGGCGGGCCGCCGTTCCAGGTGAGGGTGACGGTGATGCCCGCCTTGGCCTCGCCGTCCGCGAGCAGGCCGACCACCTTGCCCGCCTTCGCGGTCAGCTCGATGCCGAACTCGACGCTCACCTCGTCGGGCCGCACGGCGCGCAGCGGCGCCGCGAGCGAGCGCGCGACGCCGGTGATGACCGAGTGCAGGCTCTCGACCTGCGCCTCGACGCGCTCACCGAAGCCGACGTCGCTCAGCGACAGCTCGCCGGACTGTTCCTCCAGCTCGTCGGCGCCCGAGATCCGGGCCCACACCGGTGTCCCGTCCGGCAGCTCGATCCGTGCGATCCGGCTCACCGCGTCACCCATGGCATCCCCCGCTCCCCCTGCGGCGCCGGCCCCCGTGGCACCACCGACCTCGCAGGCTAGCCCCCGGCCCCCGCACACGACAGGGGCCCTTGGCGGACACGGCGGCCCGCCTATCCTTTTCTCAGTATTCCCAACGTTCCCTGCGTCCCAGAGTTCCACTTCCCCTTCACCGACGGAGCACCATCCATGTACTTCACCGACCGCGGCATCGAGGAACTTGAGAAGCGGCGCGGCGAGGAAGAGGTCACCTTCGAGTGGCTCGCCGAGCAGTTGCGTACGTTCGTCGACCTCAACCCGGACTTCGAGGTCCCGGTGGAGCGGCTGGCGACGTGGCTGGCGCGGCTGGACGACGAGGACGAGGACGAGGAGTAGCCCCGCCTTCCCGGGGCTCGCCCGCCCGTCGGGACGGGCGGGCGCCCGCGGTCACTCCTCGCCGGGAGGCGGTCAGGCGTGCGGTCAGGCGTGCGCGCGGAGGCGGTCGTACGCGAGGCCGAGGGCGCCGCGGGCCGTCAGGACCGAGCCCGCGACGACCCAGCCGCCGCCGCGGTGCCGTACTCCCCAGACGGTGAGCGGGAGACCCAGGGCGAGCTGGGCGAGGGCCAGGGCGCGGGCCCCGCGGCCGCGCGGCCAGGGCCCGAGCGTGCCGCCCGCCACGAGGTCGAGTTCCGCTCCGAGGGCGCCGGGCCGGCCCGCCCACTCGACCTGTTCGGCGTCGGGCAGCACCCGCGCCGCGCCGCGGAGCCGGTCGGCCGGCTCCCCCGGGTCGAGGCCGGCCGGAAGCAGCAGTCCCGCGCGCGTGAGGACGGCGAGCAGTCCCCGCACGCGTGCCGGGGCGTCGGCCTCCGGATCCGGCCGTGTCAGCGGTTCAAGCGCCTGTACGTCGAGGACCGGGTCGAGCCCGAGACGGGCGGCGAAGGTGCGCATCGCCTCGTCCTCGCCGACCGGGGTGCCGTCGGCCAGCCACTCGTAGCCGACGGGCCGGCGGAATCCGGACGCCAGGGTGAACCCGCCGCGGTCGGTGTCCCACCAGAGGGCGAGGACCGGCCAGGGGGCGCCGACGGCGAGCGCGGTGGCCCAGCCGGTGAGCACGCGGTCGACGGGTTCCGTGCCGTGCTGCCAGGGCTTTCCCTCCGGGACCAGGGCGCTCCACTCGGGTCCGGCGCCGGCGAGCACCATCCGTTCGCGCAGCAGCGGGGCGGCGGGGGCCACGGCTTCGGGGCGGGCCCGGCACAGCAGGAGGGCGCCGGAGGCAGTCGACATGCAGTCACTTTAGGGCGGTTTGTCCGCGTCGGCGCAGTGGCGGTCGAGAGCGCGGCCGGCGCACGCGGGGGTGCCCCGAGGGCGCCGGCACGGGAGTGGCCGGGGACGCCGGCACGGGAGTGGCCGGGGGCGCCGACAGGGGGCCACCCGGGGTACCCGGAGCACCCGGGGGCGCCGGCACGGTAGCGGCCGAGGGCGCCGCCTCGGGGAGTGGCCGGGGACAGCCGGGGTCTCGGGACACCCGGGACACCCGGGGCCTCGGGACACCCGGGACCTCGGCGCACCCAGGCTGTCCCGGGAGCAATTGACCCCGAACGGGTGTCTTGACTTTCCGTATCCGCGATATATCGTGAGTGATACGAGACGCGATATGGCGCGTCGAGTTCGGGCCCGCGAGCGGGTCCGGCCCGGTCGAGGAGGTCTGCACCATGTCCGAGTGGTCCGTGGCAGAGCCGATGAAGCTCTCCTTCGACGCCCCCGTGACGACGCTGCACGTGCGCGTGGTCAACGGAACAGTGAACGTCGTGGGGACCGACGAGGGTTCCGCCCGCCTGGAAGTGTCCGAGCTGGAGGGCCCCCCGCTCCAGGTGACGCACAAGAACGGCGCGCTCACCGTGGCCTACGAGGACGTGCCCTGGAAGGGCTTCCTCAAGTGGTTCGACACCAGGGGCTGGCACCGCTCGGCGGTGGTCTCGCTGGCCGTCCCGGCCGGCACCCGCGTCGAGGTGGGCGCGGTGGGCGCCGCCACCGTGATCTCCGGGGTGGACGGACGGGTCGAGGTGAAGGGCGTCGGCGGTGACACCACCCTGGTCCGGGTGGCCGGCCCGACCCACGTGAGCACCGTCTCCGGGAATGTCGAGGCCCAGGCCGTCACGGGCGACCTGCGCTTCAACTCCGTCTCCGGGGACCTGACGGTCGTGGAGGGGTCCGGTTCCTCCGTGCGGGCGGAGTCGGTGAGCGGCTCGATGATCGTCGACCTCGACTCCACGGGCGCCCCCACCGACGTCCAGTTGTCGAACGTGTCGGGCGAGATCGCCATACGGCTCCCCCACCCGGCGGACGCGGAGGTGGAGGCCAACACCGCGAGCGGCACCGTCTCCAGCGCGTTCGAGGACCTGCGCGTCAGCGGCCAGTGGGGCGCCAAGAAGATCACCGGCCGGCTCGGCGCGGGCAACGGCCGGCTGAAGGCGGTGACCGTCTCGGGCTCCATCGCCCTGCTGCGCCGCCCCCAGGCGGAGGAGGACCCGGCGGGGCAGGACCCGGCGGGCGGCGAACCGGCGGGGGAGGCACCCCATACCCCGCCGACTCCGGACGACGCGCCGGCCAACACCCCGACCGACAGGAAGGTGCTCTGAGATGGCCCCCGTCTTCGCCCACGGCCGACTGCGCCTCTACCTCCTCAAGCTGCTGGACGAGGCCCCGCGCCATGGGTACGAGGTGATCCGGCTCCTCGAGGAGCGCTTCCAGGGGCTGTACGCACCCTCGGCGGGCACCGTCTATCCCCGGCTCGCCAAGCTGGAGGCGGAGGGGCTGGTCACGCACACCTCCGAGGGCGGCCGCAAGGTGTACGCGATCACCGACGCGGGCCGGGCCGAGCTGGCCGACCGCAGTGGTGAGCTGGCCGACCTGGAGCTGGAGATCCGGGAGTCCGTCGCGGAGCTGGCGGCGGAGATCCGGGCCGATGTGCGGGGCGCGGCGGGTGACCTGCGGCGCGAGATGCGGGCGGCGGCCACGGAGGCGCGGCGCGGCGGCTCCAAGGGCGGCGCCGGCGCCGAGCGGGACGACAGCCCGGCCGGCGGCGCGGCCGACGGTGCCGACGACTTCCGGGACCGGGAGTCCTGGCGGGCGGCCAAGGAGGAGATGCGGCGCGTCCGCCAGGAGTGGAAGGAGCAGGCCCGCCGCGCGAAGGACGAGAGCCGGCGCGCCCGCGACGAGGCGCAGCGTGCCCGACGCCAGGCCAAGGAGGCCCAGGAGCAGGCCCGCGCCCAGGCGCAGGAGGAGATGCAGCGCATGGCCAAGCGCGTCCAGGACCAGGTCCAGGACCACTTCGCGCGGGGCGACTGGCCGACGGGCGTCCGCGAGGGACTGACCGAACTGGCCAAGGAGTTCGGGGACTTCGGCAAGAACTTCGGCAAGGACCTGGGGAAGGACTTCGGCTTCGGCCGCACCCCGTCCGGCGCTCCCACCGAGCCGGAGTACACGGCCACCCCGGCCGACTTCCCCGCCGGGTACGAACCGTCCTGGGCCCACGAGGACTCCACGGGCAACCCCGCCCGCGACCTGGACCGCCTCCTGGACCGCTTCCGCGACGACATCCGCGACGCCTCCCGCGACCACGGCGTAACGGAGTCCCAACTCGACGAGGTAAGGGGGCACTTGTCGAGAGCGGCGGCACATATCGCGTCAACGCTCCGAGCCGGCCGACCGTAGCCGCCCGTCACCCGTCGCCCTGGCGGCCAGTGGGCCTGCGGGGCAGGGCAGGGCGGGACAGGGGGAGGTCGCGGAGCGGTGACTCGGCCGGGCTCCGCTTCCCCTTCGGGGAACGGCTGCCCTGGGTGGTCCCGCCCAGGTGGGGAGCGGACCCACCTGCCCAGCGACCGCCCGTCCCTCTCCCCCGAGGGCCGGGCCCGTCACCCGGAGGCCCGGAGCCCCCTCAACCCGAAGGCGGCGCGGATGCCCTCCCCCGAAGGCCTCCGGGACTCGGGGCGGCGTTCACCCCGCCTCGACCATGCCGCCCCCTCCCTCCCCGTACAGCAGGCGGGTCACCGAGGTGTGGGTCACTCCGTGGTCGGCCAGGGCCTCGGCCGCGGGGCCGCCCTGGAGGGTGAGGGCGAGCAGGAGGTGTTCGTCGCCGATGTGGCGGTCCCGGCGGCCGACGGCGACGCGCAGGGACCGGGTCAGCACATCCTTGGCGCTCTGTCCGAAGGGCAGTCGCCCGGCGCGGCGCCCCCGCGCACCCCGCCCGCCCTTCTCCAACGCCCCCGCGCCATGCGCCTCCTCGACCCGGGCGACGATCTCCGACAGGTCGATCCCGAGCCCGGAGAGAGCGTCCGCGTCGGCACGGGAAAGCCCGCCCCTGCGGCGCGCCTCGGCGAGGTCCCGTTCCAGCGACTCCCTGCGCTCGCCCTCCCGGAGCGACCCGAGGGCGAAGGAACCCCGGCTGCCCTCACGGTCGAGGAGGGCGAGCAGCAAGTGCTCCTCCTCCACCGTCGCGGCCCCCGCCCGCTCGGAGTGCGCCACCGCACCCGTGACGACGGCCCGCGCGTCCTTCGTGAAGCGTTCGAACATCACTGCCTCCCGTACTTCTTGTGCACGGCCTGCCTGGTCACTCCGAGTTCCGCGGCGATCTCCTGCCACGACCAGCCTTGATTGCGCGCACTGCGCACCTGTACCGCTTCCAACTGCTCCAGCAGCCTCCGCAGCGCGGAGACCGCCCGCAGCCCGACCCGCGGATCACGATCACCCGCGCGCTCGGCAAGATCCGTAGCTTCGGTCATTGGTAGTCAGGGGCGCGGTGCCATGTACGGCCCGTTTCCCCATCCCCCTTTCAATCCGTACGTGCGGTTTTCCCGCATACGGCTTACCGATG
>NZ_JBEYFY010000102.1:0-11417 GCF_040703595.1 Streptomyces sp. NPDC007084 | reverse complement strand
CCGCTCCGGCCGCGCCCGCTCCGGCCGCGCCCGCGGCTCCGAAGCCCGCTGCCGCCGCACCGGCTCCCGCGAAGGCCGCTCCGGCCGCCGCGAAGCCGAAGGCCGAGCCGGCCACCGAGGCGCCCGAGGGCCCCGAGTACGTGACCCTGCGCGGTCCCGCCGGTGCCGTCGCGAAGAACATGAACGCCTCGCTGGAGCTGCCCACGGCCACGTCCGTGCGCGCGGTCCCGGTGAAGCTGCTCTTCGACAACCGCATCGTGATCAACAACCACCTGAAGCGTGCCCGGGGCGGGAAGATCTCCTTCACCCACCTCATCGGCTACGCGATGGTGCAGGCCATCAAGGCCATGCCGTCGATGAACTGGCACTACGCGGACAAGGACGGGAAGCCCACCCTCGTCAAGCCGCCGCACGTCAACTTCGGCCTCGCCATCGACCTGGTGAAGCCCAACGGCGACCGCCAGCTCGTCGTCGCGGGCATCAAGAAGGCCGAGACGCTGAACTTCTTCGAGTTCTGGCAGGCCTACGAGGACATCGTCCGCCGCGCCCGCGACGGCAAGCTGACGATGGACGACTTCACCGGTGTCACGGTCTCCCTGACCAACCCCGGCGGCCTCGGCACCGTCCACTCGGTCCCGCGTCTGATGCCCGGCCAGTCGGTCATCATGGGCGTCGGCTCGATGGACTACCCGGCGGAGTTCCAGGGCACCTCCCAGGACACCCTGAACAAGCTCGGCATCTCGAAGGTCATGACGCTCACGTCGACCTACGACCACCGGGTCATCCAGGGCGCCGCGTCCGGCGAGTTCCTGCGGATCGTCGCCAACCTGCTCCTCGGCGAGCAGGGCTTCTACGACGACATCTTCGAGGCGCTGCGCATCCCCTACGAGCCGGTCCGCTGGCTCAAGGACATCGACGCCAGCCACGACGACGACGTCACGAAGGCCGCCCGGGTCTTCGAGCTGATCCACTCCTACCGGGTCCGCGGCCACGTCATGGCCGACACCGACCCGCTGGAGTACCGCCAGCGCAAGCACCCCGACCTCGACATCACCGAGCACGGCCTCACCCTGTGGGACCTGGAGCGGGAGTTCGCGGTCGGCGGTTTCGCCGGCAAGTCCCTGATGAAGCTGCGCGACATCCTCGGTGTGCTGCGCGACTCGTACTGCCGCACCACCGGCGTCGAGTTCATGCACATCCAGGACCCCAAGCAGCGCAAGTGGATCCAGGACCGCATCGAGCGCTCGCACTCCAAGCCGGAGCGCGAGGAGCAGCTGCGGATCCTGCGCCGGCTGAACGCGGCGGAGGCCTTCGAGACCTTCCTGCAGACGAAGTACGTCGGCCAGAAGCGCTTCTCCCTGGAGGGCGGCGAGTCCGTCATCCCGCTGCTCGACGCGGTCATCGACAGCGCGGCCGAGTCGCGCCTCGACGAGGTCGTCATCGGCATGGCCCACCGCGGCCGGCTGAACGTGCTGGCGAACATCGTCGGCAAGTCGTACGCGCAGATCTTCCGCGAGTTCGAGGGCAACCTCGACCCGAAGTCGATGCACGGCTCCGGCGACGTGAAGTACCACCTGGGCGCCCGGGGCACCTTCACCGGCCTGGACGGCGAGCAGATCGCCGTCTCGCTGGCGGCGAACCCCTCCCACCTGGAGACGGTCGACCCGATCATCGAGGGCATCGTCCGCGCCAAGCAGGACATCATCAACAAGGGCGGCACGGACTTCACCGTCCTGCCGGTCGCCCTGCACGGTGACGCGGCCTTCGCCGGCCAGGGTGTGGTCGCCGAGACGCTCAACATGTCGCAGCTGCGCGGCTACCGCACGGGCGGCACGGTCCACATCGTCATCAACAACCAGGTCGGCTTCACCGCCGCCCCGGAGTCCTCGCGCTCCTCCATGTACGCCACCGACGTGGCCCGCATGATCGAGGCGCCGATCTTCCACGTGAACGGCGACGACCCCGAGGCCGTCGTCCGGGTCGGCCGGCTCGCGTTCGAGTTCCGTCAGGCGTTCAACAAGGACGTCGTGATCGACCTCATCTGCTACCGCCGCCGCGGTCACAACGAGTCCGACAACCCGGCGTTCACGCAGCCGCTGATGTACGACCTGATCGACAAGAAGCGCTCGGTGCGCAAGCTCTACACCGAGTCCCTCATCGGTCGCGGCGACATCACCCTCGAAGAGGCCGAGCAGGCGCTCCAGGACTTCCAGGGGCAGCTCGAGAAGGTCTTCACCGAGGTGCGCGAGGCCGTCGCGCAGGCCCCCGAGGCGCACTCCCCGGACACCCAGGCCGAGTTCCCGGTCGCCGTGCCCACCGCGGTCTCCCAGGAGGTCGTGAAGCGGATCGCCGAGTCCCAGGTCAACATCCCCGACAACGTCACCGTGCACCCGCGGCTGCTCCCGCAGCTCCAGCGCCGGGCGGCGATGATCGAGGACGGCACGATCGACTGGGGCATGGGCGAGACCCTCGCCATCGGTTCGCTGCTCCTGGAGGGCACGCCGGTCCGGCTGTCCGGCCAGGACTCGCGCCGCGGCACCTTCGGCCAGCGCCACGCGGTGCTGATCGACCGGGTCACCGGCGAGGACTACACCCCGCTCCAGTACCTCTCGGACGACCAGGCCCGCCTGAACGTCTACGACTCGCTGCTCTCCGAGTACGCGGTCATGGGCTTCGAGTACGGCTACTCGCTGGCCCGCCCGGACGCGCTGGTGATGTGGGAGGCGCAGTTCGGCGACTTCGTCAACGGCGCTCAGACGGTCGTCGACGAGTACATCTCGGCCGCCGAGCAGAAGTGGGGCCAGACGTCCGGCGTCACCCTGCTGCTGCCGCACGGCTACGAGGGACAGGGCCCGGACCACTCCTCGGCCCGTATCGAGCGGTTCCTCCAGCTCTGCGCGCAGAACAACATGACGGTCGCCCAGCCGACGCTCCCGTCGAACTACTTCCACCTCCTGCGGTGGCAGGTGCACAACCCGCACCACAAGCCGCTGGTGGTCTTCACCCCGAAGTCGATGCTGCGCCTGAAGGCCGCCGCGTCGAAGACGGAGGAGTTCACGTCGGGCGAGTTCCGCCCGGTCATCGGGGACGACACGGTCGACGCCGCCGCCGTCCGCAAGGTCGTGTTCTGCGCCGGCAAGCTGTACTACGACCTGGAGGCCGAGCGGAAGAAGCGCGGCTCCACGGACACGGCGATCATCCGCATCGAGCGGCTGTACCCGCTGCCGGGTGCCGAGCTCCAGGCGGAGATCGCCAAGTACCCGAACGCCGAGAAGTACCTGTGGGCCCAGGAGGAGCCGGCGAACCAGGGTGCCTGGCCGTTCATCGCGCTCAACCTGATCGACCACCTCGACCTCGCGGTCGGGGCGGACGTCCCGCACGGCGAGCGGCTGCGCCGTATCTCGCGTCCGCACTCCTCGTCGCCCGCCGTCGGTTCCGCGAAGCGGCACCAGGCGGAGCAGGAGCAGCTCGTGCGTGAGGTGTTCGAGGCCTAGTCCCCGGCCCCCGGCACGGCGGTACGAACGAAGGGCCCGGCCCGAGTCCCAGCGGACTCGGGCCGGGCCCTTCGGCGTCGGCTCAGGTGGACTGGGGTTCGAAGTCCCAGTGCGGCCGGTTGCGGGAGCGGGCGGAGATGGTGTGGACGTGCCGGGCGCCGAGGGTGGCGTCCAGGTCGGACAGGGCCTCCTGCTCGACCTTCTCGGCCTCCTGGCGGTCCGCCATGCCGCGCAGGTCGGCGGCGAGCGCGATCCGCGCCGAGAGGGTGAGCGGATGGGTGCGGCCGAGCGTCTCGGTGGCCCGGGCGACGGTCTGCCGGCTCAGCTCCGCGGCCGGTTCGGGGCCGACGACGAGGTTGCGCAGCGCGGCGGCGTTGACGGCGCAGCCGAGCGTCCAGGGGTGGTGCTCCCCCACGGCCGCGGTCATGTCGGTGAGCGCCTGCTCGACGACCTCGTGGGCCTGGTCCCACTCGCCGACCGCGCGCAGGACCAGCGCGTGGTTGGCGCGGGCGCCGACGATGAACGGGTGGCCCTCGGGGAGCATCACCTCGTAGCGGGCGAGGACGGACTCGCCGATCTCGCGGGCCTGGTCGATGTCGCCGTGCTCGCGGTAGAAGCAGCTCGTGCCGACGGCGAACCGGAGGGTCTGCGGGTCGGTCTCGCCGAGGACCCGCTCGCAGCGCTCCAGCACGCTGGCGAACATGGGGCCGGCCGCGTTGCGGTCGCCGGTGCGGTACTGGCACAGGGCGAGGTTGTGCTCGGCGTCGAGGGTCTGCGGGTTGTCATGTCCCATCACGTTGCGGTGCTCGCGCACGCTGGTGCGCTGCGCGGACTCGGCCTCGGTGTAGCGGCCGAGGAGACGCAGGTCGGTGGCGTAGGAGATCTCCGAGTACAGCGTCCAGGGGTGGCGTCCGCGCAGCAGCAGGCGGCGGGACTCCAGGGTGCGCCGGTCGGCGTCGAGGGCTTCCTGGTAGCGGCCGAGGAGGCGCAGGGAGACGGCCAGGTTCTTCTGCGCGTTCAGGGTGCGCGAGTCGGCGTCGCCGAGGAGTTCGCGGTAGAGGGCGAGCAGGCGCTCGGAGAGCCGCAGGGACTCGTCGTAGCGGCCGAGGCCGCGCAGGTCGGCGGCGAGACCGCCGAGGGCCCGCAGATGGTCGAGGTCCTGCTCGCCGCGCTGTTCGCGCAGGTGCTCGACGGTGGCGCGTTCCAGGACCTCGGTGGCCTGGTAGTCGCCGGCCGCGCGGAGCAGGTTGGCGTAGTGGTAGGTCAGTTCCCACACCCGGGGGTGGTTCTCGCCGAGGAGCGGCTTCCAGGCGGCGAGGGCGCGTTCGCCGAGCTTGGTGCCGGCCCGGTACTCGCCGGAGATGTACATGTAGCGAAGGCAGTTGAAGACGAGCGACTGCACCGCGGGGTCCTTGCTCCGCAGGACGTCGGCGAACTTCAGGTGAGGGACGATCTCGGCGTAGCCGGGCCACAGGCGGGTGTCGGTGGGGCGGCGGGGGTCGGCGGCGGCGAGGGCGCGCCGGACGACGTCGACGAACTCGCGGCGGTCCTCGTCGGGCATGTCCTTGTGGACGATCTGGTGGACCATGCGGTGCAGGTACAGGGACTCGCCGGAGGAGGCGGTCTCGTCGCCGGCCGCCTCGTGCGACTCCAGGCGGACGACGGAGTACTGGCGGAGCTGGTTGATGGCCCGGTTCCACAGCAGCGGGTCGTTGAGCAGGCCCGCGATCTGCTCGGGCAACTGGTCGTGCGGCATCTCCTTGAGGAGGCGTACGGGGATGAAGCCGGGCGCGAAGAAGGTGCACAGGCGGAGCAGGTCGACGGATTCCGGGACGGTGTCGCGGAGTTTGTTCAGCAGTATCGACCAGGCCGTCTGGAAGGCGACGGGGAAGTCGGCGGAGATCTTGACGACGTCCTGGTCGATGCCGCCGTCGAGGAGGGCGATGTACTCCTGGACGGACAGGTCGGAGTCGTTGAGCCAGCCGGCGGTCTGGTCGAGGAGGAGGGGCAGGTCCTCCAGGGCCTCGGCGAGCTGGTCGGCCTCGGGTTCGGTGAGGCGGGGGGCGCGGCGGCGGATGAAGGCGACGGACTCGTCCCGGTCGTAGACCGGTACTTCGAGGAGCTTGCTGTTGTGCTCGCTCCACTCGGGGTTGCGCGAGGTGATCAGGACGTGTCCGGGGCCGGTGGGCACGAGGTCGTAGATCTGGTCGGGTTCGTCCGCGCCGTCCAGGATCAGCAGCCAGCGCCCGAAGGGCTCGCCGCGGCGCAGCGAGTCGCGTACGGCACGCAGCCGCTCGCCGTACTCGGCGCCGGTGGACAGGCCCAACTGCGGTGCCAGTTCGGCCAGTCGGCGGCGGTAGGTGACCCGTTTCTCGGCGTTGACCCACCACACGACGTCGTATTCGGAGCCGAAGCGGTAGACGTACTCGGCGGCGAGCTGGGTCTTGCCGACGCCGGACATGCCGTGCAGGGTGACGACGCCGGCGCCCGGTTCGGCGCTCTGGAGCAGGTGGTAGGCGTCGTTCAGGAGCGGCTCGCGGCCGGTGAAGCGGGTGTTGCGGCGCGGTACGCCGCCCCACACCTCGGGCATGGCGGCCGGGTAGCGGGGGCCGCGGCGGGCGCCCTCGACGGCTTCCGGGAGCGGTTCGGAGGGCAGGTCGAGGCGGTCGAGGACGCGGCGTTCGGCCTCGTCGGCGCCCATGTTGTTCAGGTCGACGGCGCCGAGCACGGCGGTGGCGGAGGGCACCGGGCTGGTGGTGACGGACACGGCGGCGAACCGGGACGGGTCGGGGGCGACGACCTCGCGCAGCGCGGTGTTCCACTCGTCCTGGGTGCGCGGGCCGAGCTGGAAGTACCACTCGCTGACCACGATCAGGATGCGGCCCTGGGCGAGGGTGAGGTCGCGCAGCAGGTCGACGAGGGGGACCTCGGCCGGGGAGTCCCAGCGCTGGTAGACGACGCGATGGCCGCGCCGCTCCAGACGGTCACCGATCCAGGCGGCCCAGGCCCGGTTGAACCCGGCGAAGCTGATCGTGACGGTCTGCTTCGCGGCCCCCCTCTCGGCTGGCCGGACCGGCGTAAGAGCTCCAGACATGCAGCGGCCTCCCCGCGCGTGATTTTAGAACCGCCGCGAGGGCCTGCGATAGGGCGCCGACACAGCCGCCCGTCGCCTGCCCACGGTCCTGGGTCAAACGTGTTCAGCGACGATCTTGGCGTACGGAGGGTCCCGCGTCCGGGAACCCACGGCTTTCGGCGAGGATGGCTCGATCCGGCCGGTGGCGTGAAGTCGCTCACCGGCCCCGCGTGTGCCGTTGTGTCCACAGGGTGCGGGCCGCCCGGACGTAGGCGGTGGCGCGGGCGGTCTGGCCGCGGGGCGCGGGCTGCTCGGCGAGGCGTTCGTACGTCTCGACCATGCGGTCGACGAACCGGCGTCCCGGCGCGGTGAGATCGCCGGAGCCGACGAGCGCGGGCAGCACGGCGCCGACCTGTTCCTGGTAGCGGGCGTGCCGGGCCCAGGCGGTGTCCCGGTCGGCGGGATGCGCGGCGGCGAGCGCGGCGCGCTGGAAGAAGTCGGCCAGCGCGAGGTGGGAGTAGGCGCCCTGCAACAGGCCGTCGTACGGGCGCGGGTCGGGGCGCCAGGGGGCGAAGTGCCGCGCCTCGGACCCGGCGTGATGGAGCGTCAGCATGTCGCTGAGCGCGGCGAGTTTGGTGTGCTGTATCTCGTGGACGAGGGTGGCGGCGAAGGCGGTGGCGTTCGCCGGACCGCTGCTCAGGACGGCGCCGAAGGCCTCGCGCCGGGTGCCGCTGCAACTGCCGCCCGCCCGGCCCGGCACGGAGCCGGGCGGGGTGGAGAGCGGGACGAGGCAGCGCAGCAGGGCGGTGGACTCGGCGAGGCGTGTCTCGCCGCCGAGGCCGAGCGCCGCCGCCGTGCCGGACCAGGCGTGCAGCCAGTGCTTGCGGTCGGCGTCGTCGAGGGTGACCGGGCCGCTGAGGGTGTGCGGCCGGGGCCCGCCGCGGGCGGTGCGGTACGGGTCGAGGTCGTCCAGCGGGACGGGCGCCGAGTCGGGCAGCAGTCCCGGCAGCGCGTACGCGGGGGTCCAGGCCGCCGCGTCCGACCAGGCGCCCACCCCGTTCTGCACCCGGACCACCACGTCCGCCTCGCCGGGCACCCGGAACGTCAGCCGTCCCCGCCGGTGCACGAGACCGACCTCGGTGTCCCCGCCACGCCCGGTGCGCAGCGCCCCCAGCGAGGGCAGGGTGAGCACCCCGTCCCGCGCGGTCAGCCGCAGGGCACAGGACACCCCGGCCCGCACGGCGGCCACGGCGGCCACGGCCCCGAGGTAGGCGAGCGCACGCGCCGCGTCCCGGGGGTCGCGCTCGGCCCCGGCCCCGGCCCCGGCAAGGGGGTCGAGCCCTCGAAGAGCGTCCCGGGCCCAGGGCCCCATGAAGGGGTGCAGGAGGAGGGCGCGGACGCCGGTGGGGGGTACGGGGGCGTGACCGGCGGGACGGGTGTCAGGTCGGTCAGGCCGTTCAAGGTGTTCAGGCCGGTCAGGCCGGTCAGGCCGGTCAGGCCGGTCAGGCCGGTCAGGCCGGTCAGGCCGGTCACGGTGTTCAGGCCGTTCAAGGTGTTCCGCTTCCTCCAGGAGGGCCCAGTCCTCGTGCAGGCGGGTCAGGGCGGCGGTCGGCAGGACGCGGGGGCCGGCGGTCTCGGCGGCGTCGAGGACGGCGCGGAGCAGGAGCAGGCGGCGGGTGTACTGGTCGCGGAGGAGGAGCCCGAGGGTCTCCGGACCGCCCTCGGTGCGGCCCAGTTCGGTCAGGGCCCCCTCCGGAACCGGCGGCAGGATCACGGGACGCCTCCTTGGGAAGCGGCGGGGACGACGGCGGGGAGGGCGGCGGCCTCGGCGAGGCTCCGCCCGACGTGCCGGATGAAGCGCTGGAGGTCGGCGCAGTAGACGGACGGGTTGGCGAAGCCGTGTCCGGCCCGGTACCGGTGCGCGTAGTGGCCGCCGCCGCAGACCGTGAGCAACGGGCAGGCCCGGCACCGCGCGGAGAGCGCGACGACGCCCGCCTGCCGGGCGGCGACCCCGGGGTGCCGGAGGGCCGCGTCGAAACCGTGCCGGAAGACGTCGAGCCCGGTCTCCGCCGCGCCCGCGTAGCAGGACTTCAGGGAGTCGACCTGTTCGATGGAACCGTCGGTCTCCACGACGACGGCGTCGAACGGCGCGAGGCCGAGCGACTCGGTCGCGGCGGGCAGCCCGAGGAGCAGCGCCAGGCACTCCTCGAAGAGCCGGACCCGGGTCTCCCGGCGCCCCGCGCCCCACCAGCGGTCGAAGACGGCACACAGCCAGTCCCCGTACGGCGTGTCCCCGCCCGCGGTCCAACCCGGCGGCGGAGCGGACCAGTTGCCGTGCGGGAGCAGCAGGTCGAGGGCGGGCGGGCGCAGCGTCAGCAGCGACTCGTACAGCTCGACCGGATCCGTCGCGGGGTCCACGACGGTGAGGATTCCGGCGTAGGCCTCCGGGTGGCGGGCGGCGAGCAGCCGGGCGCCCCGGGCGGCGGCGGCCCAGGAAGGGCGTCCGGCGCGGTCGGTGCGCAGCGTGTTGTGCTCGGGCAGGCCGCCGTCGAGGCTGACGCCGACGCGGATGCCGTGCCGGGCGAGGACGGCGGCCCTGCGGTCGGTGAGCAGGGTGGCGTTGGTCTGGACGGTGGCGTGCACGGCGCAGCCGTCCGGGACGAGGGCGCGGACCCGGTCGGTGAACCGGGCGAGCGTGCCGGCGCCGGCGAGCAGGGGTTCACCGCCGTGCAGGACCAGGGACAGCGCCGGCAAGCCGTGAGCGAGCGCGTGCTCGCCGACGCGCAGCGCGGTGCGCTCCAGAACGGCGGCGGACGCGGCGGCGGGCCGACTCCGCCACCCCCGGTCGGGACCCTCGTAGAGATAGCAGTACCGGCAGGCGAGATTGCACCGCCCATGCGCTTTCACGATGAACTGCCGGAAGGGGAAGGGAGGTTGGCCGGTGTGCGGGGCGGAGGCGGGGGCGGGTTCCGGTGGGCGGGAGGTCGCGGTGGGGTGCGGACCGGGATGTGGGGTGTCCCGGTGTGGGGTGGACGTCGTGGGGAGCACGGAGGTCACCTCATCCGACACTCCGGCACCCCCATGACGTACGGCCCCGTGGTTCCGCGCCGCGCACCGCGCCTCGGCCCCTGCCCGTACCGGGCGGCATTCCCGGCCGGGGCCCGAACACAAACGCGGCGCGAGCGAAGTTGTCCGGTTCCCTCACGGGGGCGGACCGGAACCGATGTCTTGCGCAACCGGGCCGGCCGCCCCGTCTCCCCCGGGCCCCGCGACGCCCCCTCAGAACGAGTTGTTGAAGCCCCAAAGCATCTCGCTCGGCTGCGCCGCCCGTTCGCGCAGCTCGGCCAGGACCTCGTCCAGTACCGGATGCCGGACGGCCCGTAGCTCCGCCAGGTCCAGTTCCAGCAGGTCGGGCAGTTCCCCGGTGCCGGGGGCCTCCGGCAGGCCCGGTGGGTGCTCCCCCGTGCCGTCCGCGTCCCGTGCCTCGTCCCGTACGCCCATGTCTCCCCCTCGGCTTCCCTGTCGCCCTGTCGCCCTGTCGCCCTGTCGCCCTGTCGCCCTGTCGGCGGACGCCGGCGGCGCTGCTCGCTCGCTCAGTCCAGTTCGGCCAGCCGCTGCGCCGTCTGGCGGGCCGTCGGCTCGCCCGTGGTCAGGGCGTCCTCCGGGAGCCTGGACCACTCGGTGCGGGCGGCCCGGTAGGCCTCGCGCGCGGCCCTCGGCCGGGTGGCCGCCTCGTAGGACATACCCCGCCAGTGCTGTGCCCGCGCCCCCAGTTCGACGGCCTCCTGGCGCTCCCGGCCGGTTTCCGCCCGCGCCTCGGCGTCGCGCGCCGCCTCGGCGGCGGCCCGGAAGGCGTCGATGGCCTCGTCGAGGCGCGCCTTGCGGCCGAGGCTCTGGTACGCCTCGAACTGGGCCTGCCCGAGTTCCAGCCAGCAGTGCGCGGTGGTCAGCGGCGGGCCGTCCTCCAGCGCCGCGAGCCCGAGAAGGTGCTCGGCCTCGCGCAGGTCGACCCGGTCGCCGCGCACGCGGTAGCGCAGCATCAGCGCGCGGCCGAGGAGCAGCAGGCGGTGGGCGAGTTCGCGGCTGCCGGCGGGGGTCTCGGCGCGGCAGTCGCGCAGCACCCGGATGGCCTGGGACAGCGACTCGGGTCCGCCGTCCAGGGAGGCGCGGTGCAGCAGGGCCTCGCCCCATTCGGCCAGTACGTCGGCGTGCGCGGGGGCGTCCCGGGGCACCCCCCGGGAGGCGCGCCGGAACCGGTCGGCGGCGTCCTGGAGTTCGCGCGGGTCGCCCGTCTCCGCGTACCGGGCGACGTGGATCCGGCCGGCCCGTACATGCAGGGCGGCGCGCAGTCCCTGGTCGCGGGTCAGGCCGAGCGCCTCGTCCACGTGGCCCCGGGCGTCGTCGAGGGGGCCTCCGGAGCGGAGCAGGGCGTCGGCGAGGTCGAGGAGGAGGCGGACGCGGGCGGTCTCGGCGGCTTGGCCGGTGGCGCCGCCGGGGCCGGATTCGAGGGCGGCGCGCAGGGAGTGGGCGCTCTGTCCGGCGTAGAGCCTGGCCTGTTCGTGGTCGGCGGTGGCGCCGGAGAGGCGGAGCAGGACGCGGCCGTGGGCGAGCGGGAGTTCGGGCGGCCGGGGCTGTTCGTCGGGCCAGGCGTCGGCGAAGGCCTCCAGCATGCCGACGGCGCCCTGGAGGAGCGCGCTGTCGCCGCCGAGCCGCCACTGGGCCTCCAGCGCGCCCACCCGCTCCAGGGTGAGGCGCAGCGCTTCGGTGTCCGCGAGGCCGGGCGCGGCGCAGGCCACCGCGTACTCGCGGTCGGCGCGGCGCAGCAGGTCGAGCGCGCCGCGCCGGTCGCC
>NZ_JBEYFY010000101.1:0-11570 GCF_040703595.1 Streptomyces sp. NPDC007084 | reverse complement strand
CGACGACGCGGAGCGTCGGCAACCGACGACAACGCCGCAGATGTGCGTGCCCTGCCCCGCGACCCGCCACATGATCCAAACGACACGCCCTAGGCCGCCTTCGCCTTCGTGGCGTACATGTCCACGTACTCCTGGCCCGACAGCCGCATGACCTCGGTCATGACCGAGTCGGTCACCGCGCGCAGCACGTACCGGTCGCGGTCCATGCCCTCGTAGCGGGAGAACTCCATGGCGGGGCCGAAGCGGACGGTGACCTTGCCGGGGCGCGGGATGCCCGCGCCGCCCGGCTGGAGCTTGTCGGTGCCGATCATCGCGAACGGCACGACCGGGGCGCCGGTCATCAGGGTGAGCCGGGCGATACCGGTGCGGCCCCGGTACAGGCGGCCGTCGGGGGAGCGGGTGCCCTCGGGGTAGATGCCGAAGACCTTGCCCTCCTCCAGGATGCGGCGGCCGGTCATCAGCGCCGCGACACCGCCGTTGGCGCCGTCCCGGTCCACCGGGATCATGCCGACGCCGGTGAAGAACCACGCCATCAGCCGGCCCTTGAAGCCCTTGCCGGTGACGTACTCGTCCTTGCCGATGAACAGCACCTGCCGGTCGCAGACCAGCGGAAGGATCATCGAGTCGATGAACGTGAGGTGGTTTCCGGCCAGGATCACCGGACCGTCGCCCGGAATGTGCTCCACGCCCTCCACCCGAGGACGGAACATCAGGCGCATGATCGGTCCGAGCACTGCCTTGATGAGCGCGAAGCGGGACAACGGGCCCTCCGGTGTCAAGGGATCGGTATGGAGTCTGTGCAGGTGAGGACGATACTCGCGGTTCCCCGGTGATTGCACATCGGGTTCACCGGCTCGATACGCACTGTTGACGCACGTTTACCTGCGGTGGCGCGCCCGTGGGCGGCCGACATCGGGGCGACACGATGTGACGGACATCGCGCGCCGCACCGGCGAACGGGTGACCCCGTCAGGGTTCGCCGCCCCCTCGCCGTCGCACCCCGGGTACCCCTCTCGCGGCAGCCGAAGCCGACGGACCGTCAGGTTCCGCATCCGGTCCCGCTCCGCGGGGTCATCGACTGTTCCGCCGCAGGCCCCCCTCCCGTCAC
Source organism: Streptomyces sp. NPDC007084 (assembly GCF_040703595.1). Taxonomy (NCBI): domain Bacteria; kingdom Bacillati; phylum Actinomycetota; class Actinomycetes; order Kitasatosporales; family Streptomycetaceae; genus Streptomyces; species Streptomyces sp. NPDC007084. The sequence continues at coordinate 10,462 of NZ_JBEYFY010000101.1, read as the reverse complement.
ACGGGGGCACCTACGATCGTCCCGCTTCGAAAGACAGGGCACCTACCGCGGGAGGAACACTCATGGGAGCGCAGGAGCCGAACGGTCAGGAGCGGGGCACGGCGCGGCGGACGCTGCTCGGGGCCGCGGTGCTCGGCGCCGGGGGAGCGGTCCTCGGACTGCCTGGCGCCGCGAGCGCCGGCGAGCGCCACGGGGGCGGCGGCTACCGGAACCTGCCCAAGCCGACGATCATCGGACACCGCGGCGCCAGCGGCTACCGGCCGGAGCACACCTTCGGCTCGTACCAGCTCGCCCTGGACCTCGGCGCCGACATCGTCGAGGCCGGCGACCTCGTCCCCACCAAGGACGGTCATCTCGTCTGCCGGCACGAACCGGAGATCGGCGGGACCACCGACGTCGCCGCCCACCCCGAGTTCGCCGCCCGCAAGACCACCAAGGTGCTGGACGGCGTCCCCACCACCGGCTGGTTCACCGAGGACTTCACCCTCGCCGAGCTGAAGACGCTGCGCGCCGTCGAGCGCATCCCCGCCAACCGCCCGCACAACACCCTCTACAACGGGCGCTGGGAGATCCCCACCTTCGAGGAGGTGCTGCGCTGGCAGGACGAGCAGACCCGCAAGCGCGGCAAGCAGGTCTGGATCTACCCCGAGACCAAGCACCCCACCTACTTCCGCGCCCTCGGCCTCGGCCTGGAGGAGCGCGTCGCCAAACTGCTGCGCAAGCACGGCAAGGACGGCAAGGACTCGCCGGTCATCCTCCAGTCCTTCGAGCCGACCAGCGTCGAGCGGCTGAACAAGCTCGTCGGCAACCCGCTCGTCGTCCTGCTGTCGGGCGCGGACACCCGCCCCTGGGACTTCGTCGCGACCGGCGACCCGCGCACCGTCGCCGACCTCGTCACGCCCAAGGGCCTGAAATGGATCGCCTCGTTCGCGCAGGGCATCGGCCCCACGCTCGACCTCGTCATCCCGAGGGACGCGGCCGGCAACCTGACCACGCCGTCCCCGCTCGTCGCCGACGCGCACCGGGCGGGCCTGATCCTGCACCCGTACACCATGCGCAACGAGAACCCCTTTCTGCCCGCGGACTTCCGCAAGGGCACGGACCCGACCGGCTACGGGGACGCCTTCGGCGCCTTCCAGGCCTACTTCGCGACGGGCATCGACGGCGTCTTCTCGGACAACGCCGACACGGCGGTACTGGCCCGCGCGGACTTCCTCGCGCGCTGAACCGGCTGCCGGACCGGTCGCTGAACCGGTCGCTGAACAACTCGACGGCCGGCCCGCGGGCCGGCCGTCGAGCCGGCCGCCGGGCCGTCAACCGGCGGCCCCCGCACCCCGGATGGGGTGACAACCGGCCGTCCCGGCAACCCGCCGCCGGGACGGCCGCGTCGTGCCGCACATGACCCACGAGATGGTTTCCGCGCTCCGCCCGCTGCTCGCCGCCGAGGTCTCGGCCGAGGCCCACGCCTCCGGCACCGAGCCGAACGACCTGGAACAGGCCGTCTGGCTGCGCCTCCTGGAACGCCTGGACACCCAGGGCCCGCCCGCCGACCCGCCCGGCTGGCTGCGCCGCGCGGTGCGCTCCGAGGCCCGCCGCAGCCGCCGTACGGCCCGCGCCGAGCAGCCGTACGACGCCGAGCCCGCCGACGACCGGCACCCCGGCCCCGAACAGCAGGCGATGACCGCCGAGCGGCGCCGCGAACTGCACGCGGCCGTGCGCAGACTGCCCCGCCGCTGCCGGGGTCTGGTGGCCGCGCTGCTCTCCCCGCAGGACCTCACGTACCGGGAGATCGCAGGCGAGTTGGGTATCTCACAGGGGAGTCTTGGCCCGGAACGTTCCAGATGCCTGGGATGTCTGCGGCGATTGCTCGCGGTGGAGGTTGCGGCCCACTGACGACGGGGATAGGAGTGAGGGACGACCGGTGAACAGGTGAGCGGGAGGCATGCACACATGGGCATGAGCGTGACCATCTCGGCGGCGACCGAGCAGGACGCAGAACAGATCCTGAAGCTGCAGTACCTCTGCTACCAGAGCGAGGCCGAGCTGTACGGCGACTACGGCATCGAGCCGCTCACCCAGCCGCTCGACTCCCTGAGGGCGGAACTCGCGGAGGGCACGGTCCTGGTGGCCCGGCTCGGCGACGAGGTGGTGGCCTCCGTGCGGGGCGCCGTCGGCGCCGACGGGACGGCCCGGATCAACAAGCTCATCGTGCACCCGAGGCTGCGGCGGCACGGTCTCGGCGGCCGGCTCCTCGCCGCGATCGAGACCCGCCTCGGCGCCGACGGCGCGGTCAAGTCCTTCCAGCTCTTCACCGGCCACCGCAGCGAGCACAACCTGCGCCTGTACCGCAAGCACGGCTACGCGCCCGTCTCCAGGGAACAGGTCGACGACCGGCTGACGCTGGTGACCCTCTCCAAGGGCGCCGACACCGTCGCGTACGCCACCAGCGCCTGACGGCCACGGCCGCCGGCCCGCCTCCACCCGCGATGCGGGAGCCGTGGACTCCCACCGCGAGGCGAGAGCCGTGGACTCCGACCGCGAGGCGGGAGCCGTGGACCGGCGGCCACAGCCCTCACCGGTCGCTTCCTGCGGAGCCGTTGCCCACCGGGCGCCGGGCACCCGGGCGCCGCGTGCCGGGCTCTAGGCGGCGTTCGTCCGCGCCTTGCGCAGCCAGTACATCGCCGACAGCGGCAGCAGGACCGGGATGAACAGATAGCCCATGCCGTAGTCCGACCACACCGTGGCGTCCGGGAACGCGGACGGCTCCACCAGCGTCCAGGTGCCGACGATCAGCACACCCGCCAGCTCGGCGGCGCAGCACACCAGCGCCGCCCTGCGCGCGGTCTCCCCGCCCCGCACGAGCGAGTACGTGATGAAGCCGTAGACGAGCCCGGCGACCGCGGAGAGCGAGTACGCGAGCGGCGCCTTGTCGAACTCCGTGGAGATCTGCACGGCCGAGCGCGAGACCGCGCCGACCACCATCACCCCGTACAGCCACACCAGCAGCATGCCCGGACCGCTGATCAGCCGGGTGCGTCCGGTGGCCGCGGGCTCCTCCGCGGCCGTCTCCACCGGTTCCCGCCGCTCGCCGTGCTCGTCCCGCTCGCCGTGCTCGTTCCGGTCGTCGCGCTCGTCCCGAGGCACGGTCGTGTTCTCCTCCGTGGCCGTCAACTCAGCCTCCCCAGATGTCATAGAGCCGTACTTCGAGCACGGCGAGGACGACGCCGCCCGCCGCCACCGTGACCGAACCCCAGCGGGTGCGCTCCGCCAGCGACATGAATCCCACGGCGGGGACGCACGCGAAGGCGCCGAGCAGATACGCCACGAAGATCGTCGTGCCCTGTTCCGCCTTCTCGCCGCGCGCGAGCTGGACCACCCCGATCACGAGCTGGACCGCGGCGAGCAGCGACACCACGGCCATGCCGATGAAGTGCCAGTCCTTCGTCGGCTGATCACGGTAGGCGGCCCAGCCGCACCAGGCGGCGAGCGCGAGCGCGGCGACGGCCGTCGCGACCGTCAGGGCATCAAGCATGCCGTGACCCTATTACGGGCCAAAAGGCCTGATGCGCTCGCCCCCGGGGTGCCCCGTAGGGTCGAGGACATGAAGATCCACGCTGACGCCCTCCTGTTCGACAACGACGGCACCCTCGTCTCGTCCCTGGACTCGGTGAACCGCTGCTGGACGCGCTGGGCGCAGGAGTACGGCCTCACCGCCGAGGACTTCGCCCGGGTCGGACTGCACGGCCGCCCCGCCGCCGAGATCGTCGCCGACCTGCTGCCCGCGGACCTCGTCCCGCGCGCCCTCGCCCGGGTCGAACAGCTCGAACTGGAGGACGTGGCGGGCGGAGTCGTCCCGCTGCCCGGCACCCTCGACCTGCTCGCCACGCTGCCCGCCGAGCGCTGGGCCGTCGTCACCTCGGCCACCCGACGGCTCGCCGAGGCCCGGCTCGTCGAGGCGGGCATCCGCCCCAAGGCGCTGATCGCCGCCGACGACATCACCCGCGGCAAGCCCGATCCGGAGCCCTATCTGCTCGCCGCCCGCCTGCTGGGCGTCGACCCGGCCCGCTGTGTCGTCTTCGAGGACGCGCCCGCCGGCCTCCGGTCCGGCCGCGCCGCCGGGATGACCACCGTGGCGTTGGCCACAACGCACCCCGCCCACGAGCTGGCCGCCGACCACGTGGTCGAGGACCTGTCCGCCGTCTCCGCACTGGTCACCGCCGGGGGCATCGAGCTGTCCGTCCGGGGCTGAAAGGTGTCCACCGCTGTCCGCTATTCGGACAGCGGTGGCGGGTCCCGGCCCGCCGTCTGCTTTACTTCATTCCATGACCACGACGAGCAGCCGCATCCTTGCGACCGAGGCGACCATGACGCCCGGTGCTCGCTGTATGTGTCGAATGTGCGCCTTCTAGAGGGCCCCCGCACCACCGCCTGATCCCGCGCCCCGAAGCGGGATCGCCGCGAGCCCTGTGTCCGTACCGCGTACGTGACCGGGCTGCCCCGCGCACAAGTTCTCCCCCAGGTTCCATCGCCATCGCGAGAACCGTGTCGCGTTCCCGACCGCATGCACCCGTGCGCCGGCGTACACCCACACGCCCGCACTCGACAGTGACGGAAACCCCAGTGATCACGACAACGGGCCTCACCAAGGTCTACCGCTCGCGCGGCCGTGAAGTGACCGCCCTCGACGGCGTCGATCTGCATGTCCGCGAAGGCGAGGTGTACGGCGTCATCGGCCAGTCCGGCGCCGGCAAGTCCTCCCTCATCCGCTGCGTCAACCTCCTGGAGCGTCCCACCGCCGGCACGGTCACCGTCGCCGGACAGGACCTCACCGCCCTCGCCGGACGCGGCCCGCGCGCGGGCCGTGAACTGCGCAAGGCGCGCAGCCGGATCGGCATGGTCTTCCAGCACTTCAACCTGCTGTCCTCGCGGACGGTCCAGGACAACGTCGAACTGCCGCTGGAGATCCTCGGCTACTCCGGGAAGCGGCGGTCGGTCAAGGCCCTCGAACTCCTCGACCTGGTCGGCCTCTCCGACAAGGCCAAGGCCTACCCCGCTCAGCTCTCCGGCGGACAGAAGCAGCGGGTCGGCATCGCCCGCGCGCTGGCCGGCGACCCGAAGGTGCTGCTCTCCGACGAGGCGACCAGCGCGCTCGACCCGGAGACCACCCGCTCCATCCTCCGGCTGCTGCGCGACCTGAACCGGCAGCTCGGCCTGACCGTCCTGCTCATCACCCACGAGATGGACGTCGTGAAGTCGATCTGCGACTCGGCCGCCCTGATGGAGCGGGGCCGGGTCGTCGAGTCCGGCACCGTCAGCGAACTCCTCGCCACGCCCGGCTCGGAGCTGGCCTCCGCGCTCTTCCCGGTCAGCGGCAACGTCTCCGGCGCCGACCGCACGGTCATCGACGTCACCTTCGTCGGAGAGGCCGCGACCCGGCCCGTCATCTCGCAGCTCTCGCGCACCTACAACATCGACATCTCGATCCTCGGCGCCGCGATGGACACCGTCGCCGGACGCCAGGTCGGCCGGATGCGCATCGAACTGCCCGGCGGCTACGAGGAGAACGTCGTGCCGATCGGTTTCCTGCGCGAACAGGGTCTGCAGATCGACCTGGTCGAAGCGGCCGCCCAGGAGTCCGTGCTGGTGAAGGAAGGTGCCAAGTGACCTGGTCCGAGATGCAGCCCCTGCTGTCCGAGGCGTGTTGGGACACCCTCTACATGGTCGGCTGGTCCACGCTGATAGCCATCGTCGGCGGTCTCCCGCTCGGCATCCTGCTCGTCCTGACCGACCGCGGCGGACTCCTGCAGAACGTCGTCGTCAACAAGATCGTCGGGCAGGTCGTGAACATCGCCCGCTCGCTGCCGTTCATCATCCTGATGGTCGCGCTCATGAGCTTCACCCGCACGATCACCGGGACGACCATCGGGCGCGAGGCGGCCATCGTCCCGCTCGCCGTCGGCGCGATCCCGTTCTTCGCCCGCCTGGTCGAGACGGCGGTCCGCGAGGTGGACGGCGGACTCGTCGAGGCCGTGCAGGCGATGGGCGGCAACACCTGGACCGTCGTCCGCCGGGTCCTCGTCCCCGAGTCGCTGCCCTCGCTGATCTCCTCGGCCACCACCACGGTCGTCGCCCTCATCGGCTACTCGGCGATGGCCGGCACCGTCGGCGCCGGGGGCCTCGGCGACATCGCGATCCGCTACGGCTACCAGCGGTTCGAGACCGGAATGATGTGGATCACGGTCGCCATCCTCGCGGTCGTCATCTCCGTCATCCAGTTCGCCGGCGACTACGCGGCCCGCGGACTGCACCGGCGCGGCGGTCACTCCGGCGCCGCCCCGAGGCTGCGGTTCCTGAAGTCCCGGGAGCCCGCCACCGCGGACGTCGGCGAGGTCGCCTGACACCCCGGCGGCCGTCCGCCGGCCGCCGGCACCCACCCCCCCCTCGTTTTCCCCGTCCACCTCATGACGGGGCAGCCCCACCCATAAGGAAAGGCACTTTTCGTGCGTAACACCGCCAAGATCACCACCGCCGTCCTCGCCGCCGGAGCCCTCACCCTGGGCCTCTCCGCCTGCGGCTCGGACAAGGACTCCTCCTCTTCCTCCTCCGGCAAGAGCGGCCCGCTCGTCGTCGCCGCCAGCCCCGTCCCGCACGCCGAGATCCTGAACTTCGTCAAGAAGAACCTGGCGAAGAAGGCGGGCCTGGACCTGGAGGTCAAGGAGTTCCAGGACTACATCGTGCCGAACACGGCGACCGAGGACGGCTCGGTGGACGCCAACTACTTCCAGAACCAGCCGTACCTGGACGACTTCAACAAGAAGCGCGGCACCCACATCGTGCCCGTCGTCACGGTGCACCTGGAGCCGCTCGGCCTCTACTCCCACAAGGTGAAGAGCTCCGACGCCCTGAAGAGCGGCGCCACCGTCGCCGTCCCGAACGACGCGGTGAACGAGGCGCGTGCCCTGAAGCTGCTCGCCTCCAAGGGGATCATCACCCTCAAGGACGGCACCGGCACCGAGGCGACCCCGCAGGACATCGCCAAGAACCCCAAGAACCTGAAGTTCAAGGAGGTCGAGGCGGCGCTGACCCCGCGCGCCCTGGACGACGTGGACGCCGCGGTGATCAACGGCAACTACGCCATCTCCGCCGGTCTCAAGCCCGCCAAGGACGCCCTCGTCCTGGAGTCCGCGAAGAACAACCCCTACGGCAACTTCCTCGCCGTCAAGAAGGGCAACGAGAACGACCCGCGCGTGAAGAAGCTCGCCAAGCTCCTCACCTCGCCCGAGGTCAAGAAGTTCATCGAGGACAAGTACGCCGGGTCCGTCATCCCCTCCTTCTAGTCCGTCCTGTCGTTCCTCTCCTTCCTCTCCTTACCTCTCCTTCCAGTCCTTCGTGCCCTTCCCATGGGCGCGGGGCGGCAGTTCACCGGCTGCGAGGGCAGCACGGCCCTCCGGTCACCGCACGGGGTCCACTCCATTACCGGGAGTGGACCCCGTTGTGCGGTTCGGTGGTTTCATGCTGCATGCTGGGCAGTTCAGCGAACCTGGCGGTACATCAGGTCCGAAGTCCCCGACGGTTACGGAGCGTCGTATGACGAGCACCTTCCCCGACATCTCCATCAGCACGGAGCGGTTGGTCCTGCGTGCCCTCGACGAGGACGACGTCGCTCCGCTGGCCGAGATGATGAACGACGAGATGGTCGCCGCCTGGACGTCGATCCCGCAGCCGTTCTCCGAGGAGGGCGCCCGCGACTGGATCACCGACTACGCGCCCACCGAACGCGCGGCGGGACGCGGACTCGACCTCGCCGTCACCGAGTTCCTCACCCAGCGCCTGGTCGGCGTCATCCAGCTAGGCAAGACCAACTGGCGGGTCCGCTCCACCGAGTTGTCGTACATCGTCGCCCCCTGGGCACGCGGCGAGGGCTACGCCTCCGAGGCGGCGCTCGCCACCGCCCGCTGGCTGTTCCACGACCAGAAGTTCGAGCGCCTGGAACTGCGTACCGCCGCCGACAACGCCGCCGCCCAGCAGGTCGCCCAGAAGATCGGCTGCATCAGCGAGGGCGTGCTGCGCAACGCCTGCATAGCGCGTACCCGGACCGAGGACGGCACCTGGGCCGACCTGCGCACCGACTTCATCGTGTGGAGCCTGCTGCCCGAGGACCTGGAGGACACCGGCGAGCACCGCGCGGACGCCGGCGGCTACACCTCGTACTCCGACTGGAACTGAACCGACTGGTACTGAACCGACTGGTACTGAACCGCGCGGGCAGAGATCGGGCGGGGACCGGGACCGGGCAGGCGCCGAGACCAAGCAGGGGCCCGCATCGGGCAGGCGCCGAGGCCGGGCCGGGACACGGCTTTCCGCGCGCGGAAAGCACCGAAAGCGCCGGCGCCCGGGAGTCCGCCGGTCGCACCCCTGGACCGGCACGGTACCGTCCGGGCTCACCAGGTACCCTCACGGAGCCCGCCCGGGCAGCACCTGACGACCCGCGACGACCCTCTGGAGACTGACGACGATGGCCGACCGGGTCACGGTGATCGGCTGGGACGGCTCGCCGCTGACCGCCGCGGCACGCTCCGCTCTCGGCGCCGCCACGCTCGTGGCGGGCGCGGCCCACCATCTCGCCCTCCCCGAAGTGCCCGAGAGCGCCGAACGCATCCGCCTCGGCAGCGTCGCGCTCGCCGCCCGCCGGATCGCCGGCCACCGCGGTACCGCCGTCGTCCTCGCCGACGGCGACCCCGGGTTCTTCGGCGTCGTCCGCACCCTGCGCGACCCCGAGTTCGGCCTTGAGGTCGAGGTCGTCCCCGCCGTCTCCGCGGTCGCCGCCGCCTTCGCGCGCGCCGGGATGCCCTGGGACGACGCGCAGGTCGTCGTCGCCCACGGCCGCACCCTGCGCCGCGCGGTCAACGTCTGCCGCGCCCACACCAAGGTCGCCGTCCTCACCTCGCCCGGCGCCGGCCCCGCCGAACTCGGCCTGCTCCTCGACGGCGTGCACCGCACCTTCGTCATCTGCGAGGGACTCGGCACCGGCGACGAACGGGTCACCATGCTGACCTCGGACAAGGCGGCCGACCACACCTGGCGCGACCCCAACGTCGTGATCGTCATCGGCGGATTCGTGGCCGCCGCCGAAGGGGGCGGCTGGATCGCCGGCCGCGACCCCGGCACCGGCCCGCGCGGCTGGGCGCTGCCCGCCCAGGCGTACGGCGGAGCGCTCGGCGAAGGCGAGACCGACCTGCTGCGGGCCGCGCAACTCGCCCGGCTGGGCCCGCGCGTCGGCGACCTCGTCTGGGACATCGGCTGCGGCAGCGGCGCCTTCGCCACCGAGGCGGCCCGCAGCGGCGCCGCCGTCATCGCCGTCGACCGCGGCCCGGGCTCCTGCGCCCGCACCGAGCACGCCGCCCGGCGCTTCGGCGTCCAGATGCAGATCGTGCACGGCACCGCTCCGCACGTCCTCGAAGACCTGCCCGAACCGGACGTCGTCCGCGTCGGCGGCGGGGGAGCGGAGGTCGTCTCGGCCGTCGCCGACCGTCGCCCCCAGCGCATCGTCACGCACGCCGCCACCCGCGACGCCGCCGAACTCGTCGGCCGTGATCTGACCGAACACGGTTACGACGTCGAGTGCGCCCTCATCCAGTCCGTCGAACTCGACACGAAGGCCTGGACGGAGAAGGAGCGGAGCGTCGCGTTCCTGCTCAGCGGCCGTCTCCCGGATCGTGCCCCGTGATCCTGTTGTCGTACCGCGCGCGGTAGGCTGGCCGATCGTTGTACCGCTCCCGAGGGGTCGGCCTTTCGTAGGCCAATGTCCGGAAAACCCGCCCGTTTTGAGGCGTGTGTGGTACGGCAGAACCGGAGGACGCGCAACGTGGCGCAGTCCACAGCGGGCACTCGCGGATCATGCCGCCGTGAGGGCCGGACGACCGGGACAATGCCAGTTAATGGCTTTGTCGCCTTTGTTGGCCGGTCGTTCGTGCCGCTGGGCACGCACGCTCGTTCTTCACTACGGGGCGGTCGGTGCGCCGTTCCGGGCGAGCTGGACTAGGAAGCACTAACCGATGGGCGAGGGGTACGCATGACCGACACCGGCCAGGTCCCGGGCGAGGGAATGCCGGAGAGCGCAGGCATGGTGGAGCAGCCGGGCGTCGCCGCGCCGGGCGCGTACACCTACCTCGACCCCTCCGTGAACGCCGCCGAGGACGACGACCTGCTTCTGCTGCCGGGCGCCCCCGGGGCCCAGGGCGCGTGGGGCAACGAGGTGCCGCCGCCGGCCCCCATGCCCTTCGCCCACGAGCCGGGCCCGCACGAGACGGCGGGCCGTGACACCGGCTCCGTCGACCTGGGCGCCGTCCGCACGGTGAGCCCGGCGCCTGCCCCGCAGCCGGTGCCGCCGCGCCGCCCGCTGCACCTCGGCCCGCCGACGCCCGACGGCTCCTCCAGCCCGGTCCGCTCGCTCGCCGACCGC
>NZ_JBEYFY010000100.1:1030-11840 GCF_040703595.1 Streptomyces sp. NPDC007084 | reverse complement strand
GGCGGTACGGGGACGGCGCGGACGCTCGTGTCGCGGATCACGGACCCGCGGAACGTCGGCCCGGGCCTGCTCGTCATCGCGGGAAGCATCATCGCGCTGGTGGCGACCCGCTTCGTCCGCTCCGAGCAGGACCGCAAGGCCTATCGGCGGCAGTATTCCCAGAGTTGGGGGTGAGGCCGGCGGTCGGAGACGAGTGGTGAGGCCGGCGGTCGGAGACGAGTCAGGCGGCCTGGGTGGCCGAGGGCGAGTCGGCTTGTGCCCATTCGAGCACAAGCCGCTGGTACTCCCGCCGCTCTTCCATGCTCAGCGTCCCGCCCGCCCGGAACCACAGGGCCCTGATCTCCTCGTTGACCTCGTCGGCAGAGCGCCGGGTCTCGGTGTCAGGAGTGGTGGACATGGTGTGAAGCATACGGTCCTTGCCGTGAAGACGATGTGAGTAAAGGTACACCGGACGACATTACGGACCGTGAAGCTCATCACTCAGGTACCGGGCTTGCGTCCGTACACGTAGACGTCGTCGCCGTTCTTCAGCAGCGACCAGTACTTCTTCGCCGTGGCCGGCGTCATGTTGACGCAGCCGTGCGAGCCGGGCGGGTTCCACATGCTGACCCCCACGGAGTGGAAGGCCTGCCCGCCGTCGAAGAACTGGCTGTACGGCATGGACACGTGGTAGATGCTCGACACGTGGTCGATGTGCCGCCAGTAGATCTTCTTCAGCCCGGTGCGGGTCTCGTAGCCGTCGCGACCGGTGCGGACCGGGACCGGGCCGTAGACCAGGCGGCTGCCGTCCTGGATCCAGCTGATCTGGAGCGTGAGGTTCACACAGGCGATCCGGCCCTTGTTCACCGGGCACTTGCCGTCCTTGTTGGGCTTGTTGCCCACGGCCTTCTGCTTGTTCATGAGATCCATCACGCCCCAGGTGACGGGTCCCGCGTAGCCGATGTTCGGGGTGATGCCGTGCTTGTTCTGGAAGGCCTGGATCGCCTTGCAGTCGGCGCTCGACTGGCGGCCGTCGACCGGGCGTCCGAGGAACTTCTCCACCTGCTTCTGGTTCGGGCCGGTGGATGTGGTGCAGCTCGCGGCCTGTGCGGGCGCGGCGCCCAGGGCGAGGGTGAGCGGTGCGACCAGTCCGGCGATCCCGAGCGCGACGGCTCCTCGTCTGCGTATGTCCCCCATGGCGGGCCTTCCGTGTCGTGTCCATCGTGTTGTCTGCCTGCTAGACCGCCCTTGAGGGTATTTCGTTGTCCTGTGGACCGGACCGGGACCGAACGGTGACATTCCTCGCCGATCGGCGCCCCGCCCTGGCGGCCGGAGCGGTCGCCGGGTGACCTGCCTCACCTGCCGGGCGGGAGGGGGCCGGCCCCGAGGATGATCAGCTCTCCTCGCTGTCCGCGCCCTTGTCCGCGTCTTTCCCCTGGAGCCGGACCGCCCGCCGGAACGCGGTGTTGACGGCCAGCAGGCCGCCGTCGACGGGCAGGGTGGTGCCGGTGATCCAGGAGGCGTCGGCGGAGGCGAGGAAGGCGACGGCGGAGGCGATGTCCTCCGGTTCGCCGACCCGGCCGAGCGGATACAGCCCGGCCGCGATGGCGAGGTCGTCCTCGCGGCCCTCCCACGCCGTCGTGCGGACCGTGCCCGGCGCCACCAGGTTGACGCGGACGCCCCGCTCCGCCGCGTGCCCGGCCAGCGTGCGGGTGAGCGACATCAGCCCGGCCTTGGCGGCGCTGTAGGCGTGGTTGCCGAAGTCCTGGATGCCGTTGACGGAGCCGATCGTGACGATGGCGCCGCGCCCGGAGGCCGCCAGGTGCGGGAGGGCGGCGCGGGAGCAGCGGTAGGCGCCGCTGAGCGTGATGTCGAGGTCCCTGGCCCAGTCCTCGTCGTCCTCGTCCTCGAAGAGCGGGGCGTCCGGGGTGCACCGGTAGGCGTTGTTGACCAGCACGTCGAGGGAGCCGAAGGCGTCCACCGCGTACGCCACCGCCGCCTCGGCCTGGGCCCGGTCCCCCACGTCACAGGTGAACGCCTCGGCGCGCCCGCCGAGTTCGCGCAGCGCGGCGGCCGTCTTCTCGGCCGCCGGGAGGTCCACGTCGGTGACGAGGACCCGGGCGCCCTCCTCGGCGAACCGACGGGCGGTCGCCGCGCCGATACCGCGGGCCGCGCCCGTGATCAGAACCCCGTGTCCCTCGAAACGCCTCAGCCCGGTCGTCCCGTTCGTCGCAGTCATGGCAGGGAACGTACTGCCGTGATCGCCTCAGCGGTAGCCGGTCACGTCCGCCGGTTTCCCCTTGTCCTGGACCTCGGTCAGATAGCGCCAGGCGTCCGGGCGGCTGCCGTCGCGGTCGGTGAAGCCGTAGACCCGGGCGAGCTGTCCGCTGGAGAGGGACTGCCCGTTCCAGCGGGCGACGTCCGGGTCTTGGGCCAGTGCGGCGACCGCGCGGCCCACGTAGAACGGTGTCTCGGAGATGGCGAAGTGCGGGACGTTCCTCTCGGCGTCGTGCCAGTTCTCCTCGGTCACGCCGAAGGTGTCGAGCATCATCTCGGAGCGGAGCCAGCCGGGGGTGAGGGCGACGGCGGTGGCGCCGCGCGGGCCCAGTTCGTGTCCGAGGGCGAACGCCATGCGCAGGACGGCCGACTTGGCGATGTCGTAGAAGAAGGAGACCCGGTAGGTGTCGCGGTTGTACTGTGCCGTGCCGTCGGTCATCTCGACGACCAGGCCGCCGGGGTGGCGCAGCAGCAGGGGCAGCGCGTGGTGGCTGGTGACGGCGTGCGTCTCGACGGCCAGGCGCAGCAGCCGCAGGCCGTTGTCGAGGTCGTGCTCCCAGACGGGGGTGTCCCACTCGAAGAGCTTCTCGGCGCCCCAGATGTCGTTGACCAGGACGTCCAGCCGGCCCTGTTCGGCGGCGATGCGGGCGACGAGGGCCTCGACCTCGGCGGGGACGAGGTGGTCCGTGGGGACGGCGATGCCCCGTCCGCCGGCGGCGGTGACCAGGTCGGCGGTGTCCTCGACGGTCTCCGGGCGGTCGTACTCGGAGCGGCGGGCGCGGGTGCTGCGGCCGGTCACGTAGACCGTGGCGCCGGCCGCGCCCAGTTCCACGGCGATGCCCCGGCCCGCTCCCCTGGTCCCGCCCGCGACCAGGGCGACCATGCCCCGCGGTGTGCCTTCCGACGGTCCTGGCATGTCCGGCCTCCGTGCTCGTGGGCGCCCACGGGCCGGCCGCCCGTGCGTCCCCGCGAGCTTCTCCCGGAAGCCGGACATCTCCTGTCAGGTATCGCGGAGCGTTTCGCGGGTCAGTGCCCGCGCGCGATCCACTCCTCCAGGTGCGGGGCCTCCGCGCCGATCGTCGTGGTGTCGCCGTGCCCGGTCCGGACGACGGTGCCGGCCGGCAGGGCCAGCAGGCGGTCGCGGATCGAGTCGATGATCGTCGGGAAGTGGGAGTAGGACCGGCCGGTCGCCCCCGGGCCGCCCTGGAAGAGGGTGTCGCCGGAGAAGAGGGTGCCGAGGCCCGGGTCGTAGAGGCAGACCGCGCCCGGCGCGTGGCCCGGGGTGTGCAGGACCGTGAGGTCCGCGCCCGCCGCCTCGATGACCTGCCCGTCCTGGAGCCAGGCGTCGGGCAGCCGGTCCGGGTGGGTGAGCTTCCACAGCGGCAGGTCGTCGGGGTGCAGCCAGATGGTGGCGCCGGTGCGCTCGGCGAGGGCCGGGGCGGCGTCGATGTGGTCGTTGTGCGCGTGCGTGCACACGATCGCGGTCAGCCGCCGGTCGCCCACCGCCTCGGCGATGGCGTCGGCGTCGTGCGCGGCGTCGATGACGATCGCCTCGTGGTCGTCGGCCACGATCCACACGTTGTTGTCGACGTCCCAGGTGCCGCCGTCGAGCGAGAACGTGCCCGAGGTGACGAGGTGTTCGATGCGGGTGGCCATCAGAGCACCACCACCGAGCGCAGCACGTCGCCGTGGTGCATCCGCTCGAAGGCGGCCTCGATGCCGTCCAGCGCGATGGTCTCGCTGACGAACGCGCCGAGGTCCAGCCGGCCCTGGAGGTGCAGGTCGATCAGCATCGGGAAGTCCCGGGAGGGCAGACAGTCGCCGTACCAGGACGACTTGAGGGAGCCGCCGCGGCCGAAGACGTCGAGCAGCGGGAGTTCGAGCTTCATCTCGGGGGTGGGGACGCCGACGAGGACGACCGTGCCGGCGAGGTCGCGGGCGTAGAAGGCCTGCTGGTAGGTCTCCGGGCGGCCCACCGCGTCGATGACGACGTCGGCGCCGAAACCGCCGGTGAGTTCGCGGATCGCCTCGACGGCGTCGCTGGTACGGGAGTTGACGGTGTGGGTCGCGCCGAGCTTCTCGGCGGTGGCGAGCTTGCGGTCGTCGATGTCCACGGCGATGATCTTCGCCGCGCCCGCGAGCCGGGCCCCGGCGATCGCCGCGTCGCCGACTCCGCCGCAGCCGATCACGGCGACCGTGTCGCCCCGGCCGACACCGCCCGTGTTGATGGCGGCCCCGATGCCGGCCATCACGCCGCAGCCGAGGAGGCCAGCGACCGCCGGGGACACCGACGGGTCGACCTTGGTGCACTGGCCGGCCGCGACGAGCGTCTTCTCGGCGAAGGCGCCGATGCCGAGCGCCGGGGACAGCTCGGTGCCGTCCGTCAGCGTCATCTTCTGCCGCGCGTTGTGGGTGTCGAAGCAGTACCAGGGCCGCCCGCGCAGACAGGCACGGCACTGCCCGCACACCGCGCGCCAGTTGAGGACGACGAAGTCGCCGGGCGCCACGTCGGTGACACCGTCGCCGACCGACTCCACCACCCCGGCCGCCTCGTGGCCGAGCAGGAACGGGAAGTCGTCGTTGATCCCGCCCTGCTTGTAGTGCAGGTCGGTGTGACAGACCCCGCACGCCTGGATCTTCACCACGGCCTCGCCGGGCCCCGGGTCCGGCACAACGATGGTCTCGACACGCACCGGCTCGTTCTTGCCCGGTGCGATCACGCCCCGTACTTCCTGCGCCATGTGACTGAGCCCCTTTTCGTAGGTCTACGTTGCGTCAACCGACCCTACGGTGTGAACGGCCGGTAGAAGGCCAGGTGGGCCCGGCGCCCCGGGTGCCGTCGCCGTCGTAGCCTGAGTGCCCCGTCTCAACTCCCGCGAGGAGCGCCGTGAGCGTGAGCCTGACCGACACCGCGGGGCGGGTGCCCGCCTGGCGCCTGCTGCTCGGGTACGTACGACCGCACCGCTGGGCGCTGTTCGCGGGCGCGCTCCTCGCGCTCACCACCGGGGCGACCGGCCTGCTGCTGCCGCTGGTGGCGCGCGGGCTGATCGACAACCTGTCGCACGACCGGCCGATCGGCCGCGCGCTGGTCGGGATGGCGGCCCTCGTGGTGACCAACACGGCGGTGGGGGCGCTCGGTTCGTTCGTGCTGCGGCGCACCGCCGAGTCGGTGGTGCTCGGCGCGCGGCGCACCCTGTCGTCGTATCTGCTGCGGCTGCGCGTCCCCGCGGTGGACCGCAGCGAGCCCGGCGATCTGATGGCCCGCATCACCTCGGACACCACACTGCTGCGCGAGGTCACCACCGATTCCCTGGTCGGCCTCGGCACCGGCGGTCTCACGCTGGCCGCGACGGTGGTGATGATGGGGCTGGTCGACCCGGTGCTGCTCGGCGTCACGCTGGGCGTGGTGCTGTGCGCGGGAACGGTGCTCGGTCTGATCGTGCCGCGCATCAACCGGGCGAGCCGGCGGGCGCAGGACGCCGTCGGGGCGATGGGGGCCGCGCTGGAACGGACCCTCGGCGCCCTCCGCACCATCAAGGCCTCCGGCGCCGAGCACCGCGAGGAGGCGGCGGTCCACGCGGCGGCCGACGAGTCCTGGCGGCAGAGCGTGCGGGCCGCCAAGTGGGCCGCGGCGGCGGGCAACACGGCCGGACTCGCCATGCAGACCGCGTTCATCACGGTCCTCGCGGTAGGCGGCGCGCGGGTGGCGACCGGCGCGATCGACGTGGGCACCCTGGTCGCCTTCCTGCTCTACGTGTTCTATCTGATGTCGCCGATCCAGCAGGTGGTGGGGGCGGTCACGCAGTACCAGTCGGGGGCCGCGGCCCTGTCCCGGATCGAGGAGGCCCTGCGGCTGCCCGCCGAACCGGCCGCCCCGCCCGCGCCGCTGCCCGCCCCGGGCGCCGAGCCCGCCGCGCTCGCCTTCGAGGACGTCCGCTTCCGCTACGCGCCCGACCTGCCGTACGTCCACCACGGGGTGACGTTCACCGTCCCGGCCCGCGGGCTCACCGCGTTCGTCGGGCCGTCCGGCGCGGGCAAGACCACGGTGTTCTCGCTCATCGAACGGTTCTACGACCCCGAGGCGGGCCGGATCTCGGTGGACGGCCGGGACCTGGAGGACTGGGATCTGCCGCGGCTCCGGTCCGCCATCGGCTACGTGGAGCAGGACGCGCCGGTGCTGTCGGGTTCGCTGCGCGACAACCTCCTCATGGGCAACCCGGAGGCCGGGGACGCCGAACTGGCCCGTGTGCTCGGCACGACCCGCCTGGACGGGCTGGTCGGCCGGCTGCCGCGCGGCCTGGACACCCTCGTCGGCCATCGCGGTACGAAGCTGTCGGGCGGTGAACGCCAGCGCGTCGCGATCGCCCGCGCCCTGCTGCGCCGTCCCCGGCTGCTGCTCCTGGACGAGGCCACCTCGCAGCTCGACGCCGTCAACGAGGCGGCGCTGCGGGACACCGTCGCGGAGGTGGCCCGGACGACGACGGTACTGGTGGTCGCGCACCGGCTGTCCACCGTGACGACGGCCGACCGCATCGTCGTCATGGACGCGGGCCGGGTCCGCGCCGTCGGCACCCACCACGAGCTGGTCACCGCCGACCCGCTCTACGCCGAACTGGCCACTACGCAGTTCCTCGCGACGACGGGCTGAGCAGGCCGCTCTGGTTGAACGGGCCCCGCCGGCCGGGCGGGCCAATGCGGGTGGGCGGACTCGGGCGGCTGGGGGGCCGCTTCGGCTGGGCGGACTTCAGCGGCCGGGTGACACGCCCGCGCCGGGCGGACTGCGGCAGCCGGGCAGGCCACTCGGATCGAGCGGGTTCCGGCGGCCGGTCGGGCCGCCGCGGCCGGACGGACTCCACCGGCCGGGGGGCCGCACGGATCGAGCGGACTCCAGCGGCCGGGGGCGGCTCCGACCGAGCGGACCGCACCGGGCGGGCGGGCCCCTGCCGCTGGGCGGCAGGGCTCTCGGCGGGAGCGCGGCGCTCCGTGGGAGCCGTCGTGCGGAGCGCCCCGCCGCCCCGTTGATCCACGCGGTGTCTCCCGAATCCCCACCGTTCGCTCACCGTGAGCGATGTCCCGGAATTCCTTGGCCACGGACCGGGTCTCCTTTAAGGTGATGCCTCCTTTCCGTCACTCGGGGCGCCGTCGGCTCGGCGCGCGCCCCGCGTCGGGCGGCGAGGCACGTCCCACCCGGCTACACAGGCGACTCATGACGGTCAACAACGGACACCCGGCCCGGCAGGCCCTCGCCGAGGACACCTCCACGCCCTCCGTCGGCGTGCCCGCCGGGCTGGACGTGACCTCCCTGGCCGACCTGCGCGCCGCCGCCACCGAAACGGGAACCGGCCCCTGCGTACCGCAGCGCCCCACCGCTCACCAACTGCTGACGCTCGACTCCGGCGCACTGCGGCCCGCCGTGGACTTCACCGCCTACGACCTGAGGCCGGGCTCCTGGCTGTGGGCGCGCCCCGGACAGGTCGTCCAGTGGGGCGACCTCGCCCGTGCCGAGGGCACCCTGATCGTCTTCGAGCCGGACGTTCCGGACCCCGCCACCGTGCGCGCGGCGGGCCTGGACGATCCGCACGGGCGCGTGCTGCGCGTCCCGGGGGCGGAGGAGGCCCCTTTGGCGGCGGCGGCTGCCGATCATCTGCGGCGCGAGTTCGCGAGCGGCCGGGGCGGGCTGCCGGCCGACGCCCACGCCGCCGTGCTGCGTCGTCTGCTGGAGGTGCTGGTCCTGCGCGTCGCTCACGCGGACGCGGACGGCTCGGGGAACCCGCCCCAGGAACCAAGCGAAACCTTTCTGCGCTTCCGTGCGGCGGTCGAACGGGACTTCGCGCGCACCCGCCGGGTGGACGATTACGCGGTCGCCCTCGGCTATTCGACGCGCACGCTGTCCCGGGCCACCCTGGAGGCGGCCGGGGTCGCCGCGAAGGAGTTCGTGGACCGCCGGGTCGTCCTGGAGGCGAAGCGGCTGCTGGCGCACACCGACCTTCCGGCCGCCCGGATCGCCGCGTACCTCGGCTTCTCCAGCGCGACGAACTTCGCGAAGTACTTCCACCAGCGAGCGGGGCAGCCGCCGATCGCGTTCCGCGTGGCGGTCCGGGGGGATGGCGTGTCGCCGGGGGCTGCCCGGAGCTGAGTACGGGCGGGACGGACGCCGGGTCGTCACACTGCTGGTAGCGGAAAGCGGATGGACGGACGGCGGGCCCATGCGGGGGAGGTGTCTTGGCCCCGCATGGGCCCGCCGTCGCGGCGCCGGGATCGGCGCACTCGCCGCCGGGGCCAGGGCGTGTCGTCTGGGTCAGGTGGCGCCGGAGTGCGGCGCCTTGTCGGCTGCCCCGCGACCCGCCGCACGATCCAAACGACAGGCTCTAGCTCTCGATGCCGCCGAGCAGGCCGGTGACCGGGGCGGCCAGGTCGGTGACCTGGTGGAGCTGGTTCAGGTCGTTCAGTCCGGCCAGGCCCTTGAGCTGTTCGGAGGGCCTGGGCAGTGCCGCCTGGTGCTCGGCGGGGATGTCGCTCAGGGCGAGCGAGTCGAGCGTGGCGATGGGGTTCAGCTTGCCGGCGTCGCGGGCCGCGGAGTCCGCCGCGGTCGCCATCGGCGCGGCGAGTCCCGTGACACCCACGGCGAGACCAACGGCGGCGGCGATACGTCGTGTTGAGATCATGCCTTCAGCAACGGCCGGGGCCCCGGGGCGGACACGGCCCGTTCCCGGCGGTCACCCGAGAGGCGCATCGCACGGGCTGCGTTTGCCGTGCGGGCCGGGGCGGAGGACGCTCGGTACCAAGGCCCCTCGCGGTCGGCCCGTGGCCGGCCGCGGACTTCCCGAGGAGGTCACCATGGGCACTGCGGCAGCCCCCGCCTTCGACACCGAAGCGCTGCGCCGGGGCATCGAGGGACACAGTGCGGCAGATCTGCTGTCGCTCTACGCGGACGACGCGGAGGTCCGTGTCGTCGACCGCAACACCCAGCCCAGCCACCCGATGGTCAAGCACGGTCGCGCCGAGATCGGCGACATGCTGGACGACGTGTACAGCCGGGACATGACGCACCGCATGGACCAGTGCATCGTACAGGGCGATCACGTCGCCTTCACCGAGACCTGCGAGTACCCCGACGGGGTGCGGGTGATGAGCACGTCGATGATGTCGCTGCGCGACGGGAAGATCGTCGAGCAGACGCTGGTCCAGGCATGGGACGAGTGAGGAGGAACTGGCCGAAGGTCCAGGTCAGGTCCAGCCTGACCTGGACCTTCTCGGCGAGCGCCGGAATGGGGCGGTCGCGCCCGGGGCGGGCGCGACGGCGGCCGGTGTCCGCGGCGGGTCTGCGGGTGTCCGCCTCGCTGCTGGACGCGGTCCTCGGGCGAGCGCGTTCCCGGCCGTCGCTTCCTCCGGTGCCGCGGGCCGCGGCCCGTCGCCGGTCCCGTATCCGTCCCTGGTGACCCCGCATCCGCGCGCCACCCCGTACCGGCGTGGGGGTCACGTACGGGCTACGCTGTCCGGCGGGCCGTGACTGGCGCTGAGGTGGGGTACCACCGGGGAGCGGCCTGACGCATACGTCTGTGCCGCGCGCCTGGGCGACTGTCACCAGCGCTCAGGAGGCGCCCATGTCCCAGGCCCGCATCATGGACGGCGCCGCTCTGGCCCGCCGGACCGTCGAGGAGACCGCGCGGCGCGCGAGCGCCCTCAGGGAACGTACGGGCGTGGTCCCGTGTCTCGCGACGGTGCTCGTCGGCGAGGACCCCGCCTCGGTCACCTACGTGCGGATGAAGCGGAACCGGTGCCGTACGGCGGGGATCGCCTCGCGACACGTGGCACTGCCCGCCGACATCACGACGGCCGCCCTGGTCGCGGAGCTGTCCGCGCTGTCCGACGATCCCGATGTGCACGGCATCCTGCTTCAGCACCCGGTGGGGCCGCACATCGACGAGCGGGCCGCGTTCGAGGCGATCGCGCCGGCGAAGGACGTCGACGGCGTCACCCTCAGCTCGTACGCGGCGATGAGCTTCGGGCTGCCCGGGTTCGTGTCCTGCACGCCGGGCGGCATCATGCGGCTGCTCGACGCGTACGACGTCGACCCGGCCGGGAAGCGGGCGGTCGTGGTCGGCCGCAGCGCGATCCTCGGCAAGCCGGTCGGCATGCTGCTGCTCGGCCGGGACGCCACGGTGACGTACTGCCACTCGCGGACGGCGGACCTGCCGTCGGTCGTACGGGAGGCGGACATCGTGGTGGCCGCGGTGGGCCGGCCCCGGCTCATCCGGGGCGAGGACATCAAGCCCGGCGCCGTCGTGGTCGACGCGGGCTACAGCGCCGGAAACACCGGCGACGTCGACTTCGACACGGCCGTCACCCGCGCCGGCCTGATCACCCCGGTCCCGGGCGGGGTGGGCCCGATGACGATCGCGGTACTGCTGGAACAGACGGTGACCGCGGCCGAGCGGTCGACGGACGACGGACGGCTGACGGCTGACGGCTGACGGCTGACGGCTGACGGCTGACGGCTGACGGCTGACGGCTGACGGCTGACGGCTGACGGCTGACGGCTGACGGCTGACGG
>NZ_JBEYFY010000100.1:0-931 GCF_040703595.1 Streptomyces sp. NPDC007084 | reverse complement strand
GCTGATCGTCACCGGCGCGGGGCGCCCGTTGGGCGGCTGGGTCGGCGCCGGTGCCGGTGCCGGTGCGATGGCCGACGCCGGAGCGGCGCCCCTCACCGCACCCACGCCGAGTACGACATGACGTCACCCGCCTTCAGACCGTACTCGGGGTCCGGGTGGGTGACCGTGTCCTCCAGGCCCAGGACCGTTCCGGTGGAGGGGTCGAGGACGAGCATGCGGCGGGTCGCGTGGGGCTTGTCGTCGTAGACGTAGGCCTGGCCGGGACGGCCCAGGCGGTCGGTGACCGCTCCGGCGGGGCGCAGGCCGGGGGTGTCGGCCAGGATGCGGGCGAGGGCGGCGCTCTCCCGGCTGCCGAGTGTCCAGTGGTCCAGCAACTCGCCGACGGCGTCGAGAAGTCCGCCGGTGTCCAGGGCGTCGAGGCGGTCGATCTCGTCCAGGTAGGCGCGCAGCCGCCGGACGTCGTGCGGCGGCCGGGCGCTCGGCGGGGCGTCGCTCCAGCTCGGCGGGAAGGTCTGCCTGCTGATGACGTGGCCGTCCTCGACCGTGCGGGGCACGGGGTCGGCGTCGGTGACGACGGGCTTCCCGGGGTGGCGGGGGTCGGTCGCCACGACCAGTTCCGTATGGCTGCCGTCCGCCGCCCAGCGCACCACGCGTTCCTCGGGCAGGGTGACGGGCGGCCGGGCTCCGGGGCCCGAGGTCATGCCAAGGCTCCAGGTCTGGACATGGGTGCCCTGCCGGAGCCGGACGCTGTCGCCCTGGGCGAGGGCCCGGTCGGCGAGGACGTCGAGCGGCAGCGGAGCGAACCCGGTCTTGACGATCAGGGGGCGGGGTGCTGCGACGGCGGGAGCGGTGGCCGGCCCGGAGAGGGTGAGGGCCAGGACGACCGCGCCGACGGCGGCGGCCGCCGTGGCGGTCCAGGCCCAGTCGCGGG
>NZ_JBEYFY010000099.1:0-12026 GCF_040703595.1 Streptomyces sp. NPDC007084 | reverse complement strand
TTCTCCTCCAGCGACCCCGGCCGCCTCTTCCTGCCCACGATCATGGACCCCGTCTACGGCTACCAGGTCACCAACGTCGAAGCGTCGATGTCCTCACCTTCCTCGCTGCTGCACTGGACCCGCCGCATGATCGAGATCCGCAAACAGAACATGGCGTTCGGCCTCGGCTCCTACACCGAACTCCAGTCCTCCAACCCCGCCGTCATCGCCTTCCTGCGGGAGTACAAAGACGACCTGGTGCTGTGCGTCCACAACTTCTCCCGCTTCGCCCAGCCCACCGAACTCGACCTCCGCGAGTTCACCGGCCGCCACCCCGTCGAACTCATCGGCGGCGTCCGCTTCCCCGCCATCGGGGAACTGCCGTATCTGCTGACCCTCGCCGGACACGGCTTCTACTGGTTCCGGCTGCGCAACGGGGTCACCCCCGTCGGCGCGAAGCGCTCGTGAAGCGTGACGCCGTGCAGCCCCCAGCCCGCCCGCACCTGAAAGGACGTGTCGCCATGGCGAAGACCGCTCTGCACCGTCCGAGCGGCCTCGGTTCCGCTCCGCTGCTGACCTCGCTGGCCGAGCTGCTGCGCGCCTGGCTGCCCCGGCAGCGCTGGTTCGCCGGCAAGGGCCGCCCCGTCACGGACCTGACGCTGGTGTCGTCGACCGAGCTGTACCCCGGGTGCCTGCATCTGCTCGTCCGCACCGAGCACCTGGGGCCGCCGGCCCACGGCGCCACCGGTACGCCTCCGGCCGAGGACTGCTACCAACTGCTGCTCGGTGTACGGGAGGTGCTGCCCCCGCACCTCGCGCACGCCGTCATCGGCCGGGCGAGCGCCGGCCCGCTGAGCGGACTGACCGTGTACGACGCCTTCCACGACCCGAAGGCGGCGGGGCTCCTCCTGGAGCGGCTGCGCGTGTCGGGCACGGCGGGTCCCCTGTGCTTCGAGCGCGACCCGCGGGTCACCGTGCCCGGCGGTCTCGCGCCGCGGCTGCTCGACGCTGAGCAGTCCAACTCCTCGCTGGTGTACGGGGACGCGTTCATACTGAAGGTCTTCCGGCGCGTCCAGCCCGGTATCAACCCGGACCTGGAGGTGCCGAGGGCGCTGGCCCGGCAGGGCTGCACCCGGGTACCCGCACCGGCCGCCTGGTTCCGTACCTCGGAGCCGCAGGACGCCACGCTCGGTGTGCTCCAGCCGTATCTGCGGGACGCGGCCGACGGCTGGACGCTCGCCCTCGACGCGCTGGCCGCGGAGCAGGACTTCGCGGACGAGGCGTTCGAGCTGGGCCGGGCCACCGCCGAGGTGCACCTAGCCCTGGCCACGGCGTTCCCGGTGGACACGCCGAGCCCGGGCGGCAACAAGCGGCTCGCGGACGCGATGCACGAGCGGCTCGACGCGGCGGTCCGCTCCGTGTCCGAACTGCGGCCCCACGCGGCCGGGTTGAGGTCGGCGTTCGACGCGCTCGCCGGTCTGGACAGCGCGGCGCGCCCGGCCCAGCGCATCCACGGCGATCTCCACCTCGGCCAGGTGCTGCGGGCCGGACGGCGGTGGTCGGTGATCGACTTCGAGGGCGAGCCAGCCCGTCCGATCAGCGAACGCCGGCGCGTCCAGTCCCCCGTCCGTGATGTCGCCGGCATGCTGCGGTCCTTCGACTACGCGGCCCGCTCGCGCCGGCCCTGGCGCCCCGAGTGGGCGGACCGCTGCCGGGAGGCGTTCTGCGCGGGCTATGCCGCCGCCGCGGCCTGGGACCCGCGGGAGGAGCCCGAGCTGCTGCGCGCGTACGAGACCGACCGCGCCGTGTACGAGGTGCTCTACGAGGCCCGGCACCGGCCCGACTGGCTGCCCGTCCCGATGGCGGCGGTCGGCCGGCTCGCCACCGCGCACCCCTGACCCCCGCCGCCCCGGTTCCGCTCCCAGCCCAAGTCCCCGTCCCGTCCTCGTCCCCATCCCCGCCCCCGTCCCAGAGCCGATCCCGACCCTCCATCACCCCCACTCCGAGAGGCCCGAGCCGTGACAGTCCGCTCAGCAACCCCCCGCGTACGGCGCGCCAAGTCCGCCGCCCCGCTGGCGCAGCACTCCGCCGCGCTGGACCCCACGGACCGGGGGCGGCTGCTGTCCGGCTCCCATCACGACCCGCACGCGCTGCTCGGCGCCCACCCGGTGCCCGGGGGCGTGCTGTTCCGGGCGCTGCGCCCGCACGCCCAGGGCGTGTCGGTGGTGGTGGACGGGAACCGCACCGCGCTCGACGACCTGGGCGACGGGCTCTTCGGCGCGGTGCTGCCGCTCACCGCGATCCCCGCGTACTCGCTGGTGGTGACGTACGGGGACACCGAGTTCGAGACGCAGGACCCGTACCGCTTCCTGCCCGCGCTCGGCGAGCTGGACCTGCATCTGATCGGTGAGGGCCGGCACGAGGAGCTGTGGAAGGCGCTCGGCGCGGAGCCGATGACCCACGAGGGGGTCGAGGGCACCCGGTTCACGGTGTGGGCGCCGAACGCGCGCGGGGTCCGGGTCTGCGGGGACTTCTGCCACTGGGACGCCTCCTCGGGATTCCCGATGCGGTCGCTCGGTTCGTCCGGGGTGTGGGAGGTGTTCCTGCCCGGGATCGGTGAGGGCGAGCTGTACAAGTACGCCATCACCCGCCCCGACGGCTCCCACACCCTGCGCGCCGACCCGATGGCCCGGCGCACCGAGGTTCCGCCGGCCACCTCGTCGGTCGTGACGCGCTCCGCCCACAGCTGGCGGGACACCGCGTGGATGGAGGCGCGGGCGAGGCGCCGCCCGCTGCACGAGTCGCCCTTCTCGGTCTACGAGGTTCATCTCGCCTCCTGGCGTCCGGGGCTGACCTACCGTCAGCTCGCGGAGCAGCTCCCCGCGTATGTGAAGGACCTCGGCTTCACGCACGTCGAGCTGATGCCCGTCGCCGAGCATCCGTTCGGCGGCTCCTGGGGCTACCAGATCACCGGTTTCTACGCGCCGACCGCGCGCCTGGGCACCCCCGACGACTTCAGGTACCTGGTGGACGCCCTCCATCAGGCCGGTATCGGGGTGCTGATGGACTGGGTGCCCGCCCACTTCCCGCGCGACGACTGGGCCCTGGCCCAGTTCGACGGGCGCCCGCTCTACGAACACCCCGACCCGCGGCGCGCCGACCACCCGGACTGGGGCACCCTGGAGTTCGACTACGGGCGCCGAGAGGTCCGTAACTTCCTTGTCGCCAACGCCACTTACTGGTGCGAGGAGTTCCACATCGACGGCCTGCGGGTCGACGCGGTGGCCTCCATGCTCTACCTCGACTACTCGCGCGAGGACGGGCAGTGGAGCCCGAACGAGTTCGGCGGCCGGGACAACCCCGACGCGGTGGCGTTCCTCCAGGAGATGAACGCCACCGTCTACCGGCGCAACCCCGGTGTCGTCACGATGGCGGAGGAGTCGACCGCCTGGGACGGCGTCACCCGGCCGACGTCCGAGGGCGGGCTCGGCTTCGGGCTGAAGTGGAACATGGGCTGGATGCACGACTCGCTGGAGTACGTCCAGCACGAGCCGATCCACCGCAAGTACCACCACAACGAGATGACGTTCTCGATGGTGTACGCCTACAGCGAGAACTACGTGCTGCCGATCTCGCACGACGAGGTCGTCCACGGCAAGCGGTCACTCGTCTCCAAGATGCCCGGCGACTGGTGGCAGCAGCGCGCCAACCTGCGCGCCTACCTCGCCTTCATGTGGGCCCACCCCGGCAAGCAACTCCTCTTCATGGGGCAGGAGTTCGCGCAGGGCGGCGAGTGGAAGGAGGCCCACGGCCCCGACTGGTGGCTCCTCGACCCCGCCTACGGCGCCGAGGCCGACCACCGCGGCGTCCAGGACCTCGTCCGCGACCTGAACAAGCACTATCTGGCCGAGCCCGCCCTGTGGGAGCGCGACACCGACCCGTCGGGCTTCCGGTGGGTGATGGGCGACGCGGCCGACGACAACGTCTTCGCGTTCCTGCGCCACGCCGCCGACGGCACGCCCCTGCTCGCCGTCTCGCACTTCTCCCCCGCCGTCCGGCACGGCTACCGCCTCGGCGTCCCGGAGGACGTCCCGGCCTGGCAGGAGGTCCTCAACACCGACGCCCTGCGCTACGGAGGCAGCGACGTCACCCACCCGGAGCCGGTGAAGGCCGAGGCGATCGGCATGCACGGCCGTCCGACGAGCATCGAGCTGACGCTGCCGCCGCTGGCGACGGTGTGGCTGCGGCCGGCCTGAACAACCGGCCGCGGCCACCGGGCAGGCCCGTCTCAGGGAGAGGCGGGCTTGCCCCCGGTGTAGAGCCAGGTGTGGAAGAGACCCGAGAGGTCCTTGCCGGACTCCCGCTCGGCGAGCCGGACGAACCGGGCCGTCGTGCCGTGCCCGTAGCGGTGCGCGTCGGCCCAGGAGCGCAGGATGCGGAAGAAGGCGCGGTCCCCGACGGCGGTGCGCAGTTTGTGCAGGACCATGGCGCCGCGCGAGTAGACCGGCGTGTCGAAGATGTGCTCGCCGCTGCCGGGATCGGCCGGCGGGAACGCCCACAGGTCCTGGTCCGCCGGGGTGGCGTACAGCGCGTCGAAGGTCCGCTGGGCGCTCTTGCCGCCGTGCTGCTCGGTGTAGAGCCACTCCGCGTAGGTGGCGAAGCCCTCGTTGAGCCAGATGTCCTTCCACTTCGTCAGCGAGACGGAGTCGCCGAACCACTGGTGGGCGCTCTCGTGGACGAGGGTGTCGAGGTCGGGCGCCGAGGAGTACAGCGGCCGGGTCTGGGTCTCCAGCGCGTAGCCGACCTGCGGTGCCCGGTCGACGATGGCTCCGGCCGCGCGGAACGGGTAGGGGCCGAAGACCTTGCTCTCCCAGGCGAGCACGGCGGGCAGCTTCTTCAGGACGGGCGCGGCGGCGGCCGCCTCGCGGGGGTCGACCGCGTTGTAGACCTTGAGGCCGTCGCGGGTGGTGTACCGCTCGACCTTGAACGTGCCGACGGTCGCCGTGGCGAGGTAGGCGGCCATCGGCTCGGACTGGCGCCAGCGGAAGGTGGTCCGGCCGTGGCTGGTCCGCTGCCCGAGCAGGACGCCGTTCGCGATGGCGGTACGGCCCCGCGGAACCGTCAGGGTGAAGTCGTAGGAGGCCTTGTCGGTGGGGTGGCTGTTCGCCGGGAACCAGGTCATGGCGCCCTGCGGTTCGCCGGCCACGAAGGCGCCGTCGTCCGTGGGGATCCAGCCGTCGGGGGACCCGTCCGGGTCGGTGACGGGCTTGGGGGTGCCGGAGTAGGTGACGGTGACCCGGAACTCCTCGCCCTTGCGGAGGGCCTTGGCCGGCGTGACGACGAGTTCCTGGCCGGTGCGCCGGAAGGAGGCCTTGGTGTGGCCGACGGTGACGCCGGTGACCTTCAGGCCCTTGAGGTCGAGGTCGAAGCGGGTCAGCCGCTGGGTGGCGCGGGCGGTGACGACCGCCGTGCCGTCGAGGTGCCGGGTCGCCGGGTCGTAGCCGAGGGTCAGGTCGTAGTGGCGGACGTCGTAGCCGCCGTTGCCCGACAGGGGGAAGTACGGGTCGCCCGCGCCCTGGGAGCCCGCGGTGCCGGCGGCCGTGGCGGGGCCGGCGGCGGTGAGCAGCGCGGCGAGCGCGACGGGGACGGCGGCGACGACGGCTTCGCGGCGCAGGACGGCCGGACGTCGTGCGGGCTGCTGCGGGCGTGGTCTCACGTGCGCTCCTCCGGTTCGACGGTGATCATCGCGCACAGCCTATGAGGCTCCCGGGCCGCCGCACCTCTCGATCGGGTCACGTCGCGGTGGCCCGTCCCCGCAACCCCCTGGCCGGACGGGGGGCCCACGTGATGAAGTCTGTCCACGCGTCCGAAGATCCCGAGCCCGGCCGCCGTCACCGTCGTCACCGGTCCGCCCGGTGCGCGCGGGCCGCCGACGGCGGGTGAGGGCCGGTTCACCGCAGAGGAGTCACTCGTGACCGGTACGTCGTCCGCCTGGACCCAGGCCCCCGTCAGGGTGGGGCTCGTCGGAGCGGGGCCGTGGGCGCGGGGCGTGCACGCCCGGGTGCTGGCCGCCGGACCGGAGACCCGGCTGACGTCGGTGTGGGCGCGGCGTCCGGAGGCCGCCCGGGAGACGGCCGAGCCGTACGGCGCCGCCGTGGCCGCGTCCTTCGACGAACTGCTCGACGGCTGCGAGGCGGTCGCCTTCTCGGTGCCGCCCGCCGTCCAGGCCGACCTCGCCCCGCGGGCCGCCGAGGCGGGCAAGGCGCTGCTCCTGGAGAAGCCCCTCGCTCTCGATCTGCCGTCGGCGCGCCGGCTGGTGGAGGCGATCGACGCGGCGGGGGTCGTCTCCCAGCTGGTCCTGAGCAACCGCTACCACCCGGCCACCCGGCGCTTCCTGGCGCGGGCGCGGGCCCTCGACGTCTCGGGCGCCCGGTCCTGCATGGTGGGCGGCGCCTTTCTGGGCGGCGAGTTCGCGACCCCCTGGCGTCTGGAGCACGGGGCGCTGCTGGACATCGGGCCGCATCTGCTCGATCTGCTGGACGCGGCGCTCGGGCCGATCGTCCGGGTCCGCGGCACCGGCGATCCGCGCCGCTGGGTGGAGCTGACCTGCGAGCACGAGGGCGGCGCGGTCAGCCAGGCCTCGCTGTCGGGGTCGGTGAACGTCGAGCGCGGGATCACCCGGATCGAGCTGTTCGGCCGGCATCCGGAACTGGTCTTCGACGGCGGGGCGCTCGACCACGAGGAGTCCTGGCCGGTGCTGCGCCGCGAGTTCGCCACGGCGGTGCGCTCGGGCCGGTCCGGCGAACTCGACGCCCACCGGGGGCTTCGGCTCCAGACGCTGATCGCGGAGGCCATGGAACGCTGAGACTCCCCCGGGCCGGCGCTGCCGTCCGGGAGGAGACTCCCCTCGCGGGCGCGGCCCTTCAGGACCGGGCCGCTCCGCCGGGCGCGGCCGTTCAGGGGAAAGGGGCGGTGGGCCGGCGTGCGGGGGCGGGCGGTGTGTCGACACAAGAGCTGTGAACCTGCCGCTGATCGCCCCCATGCTCGCGACCCCCGGAACGCTGCCGCCCCCGGCCCAGGACATGCGCTGGGCCTACGAGACGAAGCACGACGGCCAGCGCGCGGTGGTCTATCTGCCCGGTGACGGCAGTGTGCGGCTGCGGGCCCGGTCGGGCGAGGACGTCACCGCCGCCTACCCCGAACTCGGCGCCCTGGGCGGGGTTCTCGGCAGGACACCGGCGGTGCTGGACGGGGAGGTGCTGGTCCTGGACGAACAGGGGCGCGGCGACTTCCAGTTGTTGCAGTCCCGGATGGGTCTGGCCGGGTCGCCGGGCAAGGCGATCCGGCTCGCGGAGCGGGCGCCCGCCCATCTCGTGGTGTTCGACGTGCTGTGGCTCGGAGAGGACCTGACGGGTCTGCGTTACGCGCGACGGCGGCGGGAGCTGGAGGAGCTGGCCCTCGACGGGCCGTTCTGGTCGACGCCGGCGGCGCTGGTCGGCCACGGCGAACTGGCGCTCCGGGCGACGCGGGAGAGCGGTCTGGAGGGGCTGGTCTGCAAGCGGCTTGACTCGGTGTACGAGCCCGGGACGCGCTCACGGTCCTGGATCAAGATCCGCAACATGCGGACGGCGGATGTCGTCGTGGGCGGCTGGGTCCCCGGCCGGGGCCGGCTGTCGGGGCTGCCCGGCGCGGTGCTCGTCGGGCAGCGCGCGGAGGGCGGCCTGCGGTACGTGGGGAGCGTGGGCACCGGCTGGAACGCGGCCGAGCGCGCCGAACTCGCCCGGCTGCTGGCCGCCTCGGGGACGGACCGCTGCCCGTTCGACACGCTCCCGCGCGCGGCCGAGGCCCGCTGGGTGCTGCCCCGGCTGGTCGGCGAGGTCCGCTACAGCACCCGTACCCGGGCCGGGCTGCTGCGCCAGCCGTCCTGGCTGCGGCTGCGCCCCGACCTCACCCCGGAGGAGTCGTCAGCGGAGCTGCCTTAGGACACCGGATTGTCGACGGGCGCCGGGATGCCGGTACCGCGCGGGGCGTTGCCGTTCGCGGCGCGCACGCGGGAGCCGGCCGCCCGGAGGCGGTCGGCTCCTCGGTCGCTCCCGGTCAGGTCCTGCCGGGTCCGCCGCTGCCGAAGGACCCGCTGGATCCCGGGTGCCAGCGCTTGCGCTGCTGGTCGTCGGCGTGCTTGGTGCTGGAGGAGTGCATGTTGTACGGCATCAGCCGTTCACTCTCGTTGGCGGCGTGCGGGACCTCGTCCGGTTCCCGCATCTCCCGCTCCTCGTGGACCGCTCCGCCCTCGGGCAGCCTCGGCTGCTCCTCGGCGGTCGGTGGTGCCGGCTCCTCGCCGCGCACCCTGATGCCCATCCGGACCGCCCAGACGAGGGCGGCCACGATCACGAGGCCACCGACGAAGGCGGCGACCACATTGGTCGTCGAACTCGCCAGGATCACTTCTTGGCTCACGGTGTACATGATGGTCGCGTACCCCCGATACAAGGGGAGAATTGCGTACAGATCCGTCAGCGACGGCCTTCCCATTATATTCCGATTCATTTCGGGCACCGCGACGCGGCTTCGGACCCCGGTCAGGCGGGCCCTGCCAGGGTGCCGGCCCCGGTTCAGGCGGGGCGGTGTGCCACGGCGCCGAACATCGTCACGGACATGTGCAGCGCGCCCTGGCGGGCCGCTTCCGTGAGGTCCTCGTAGAGGCGGTCCCGCTGGGGTTCCCCGATGAGGCCACGGCGGACCGCCGACTCGGCCATCATGCGGATCAGCGGCCAGGCCACGGAGGTGTGGTCCTGGAGCAGCGCCTGCGAGCCGCGGTCGTCGATCACCAGTCCGGCGGCCGTCAGCCGGCCCACGAGCCTGCGTCCGGAGTACGGGTCGGCCGCCGCGGACAGCGCCCCGGAGGTCAGCGCGGCGACCGTCTCGGGGTCCCCGGGGTGCAGGATCGTGGTCGCCCAGTCGGTGTCCAGCAGGGCGACCCGGCCGCCGGGGCGCAGTACGCGGGCGATCTCGGCGACGGCCTTCTCGGGTTCGGCGAGGTGCTGGAGGACGCGTTCGCACCACACGACGTCCACGGTGGCGTCGGGCAGCGGCAGGTCGAGGGCGTCGCCGTCGGCGAAGCGCGCGGAGCTGCCCGTCTCGGCCGCCCGCTGTTCGGCGACGGCCCGCAGTCCGGGGTGCGGTTCGAGGCCGAGGACCCGGCCCTGGGGGCCGACGGCGGCGGCGAGGTTACGGGTCTGCGAGCCGGTTCCGGCGCCGATGTCGAGAGCCCGCTCCCCGGGGCGGACGGCGAGGGCCGAGTGGGCCCAGGAACGCAGCCTGTGCACGCCGTTGTTGACGTCCTGCGCGTCGAGGGCACCGACCAGGCGGGCCGTGCTGTCCACGCTGATGTTGGGCGCGTGGAATTCCGAGGAGGGTCGCGTGTCCCGCATGGCGGTCACTCTAGAACCACCTTGGTCGTTTCCGTATTCAGATTGTGTAACGCCTCAGGGCCGGGGTGACGAAGGCCAGCAGGAGGACCGCGGCCACCACCAGGACACCGCCGCCCGCGACCGCGGCCTGCGCGCCGAACAGCGATCCGGCCGTGCCGTGCAGGACGTCGGCGACGCGCGGTCCGCCCACGACGACCACGGTGAAGACGCCCTGGAGCCGGCCTCGCATCTCGTCGGTGGCGGCGGACAGCAGGATCGCGCCGCGGAAGACCATGGAGACCATGTCGGCCACACCCGCAAGGGCGAGGAAGACGACCGCGAACCACAGGCTGTCGGTGAGTCCGAAGGCCGCGATGGCCGCGCCCCAGGCGGCCACGGAGGCGATGACCATCAGGCCGTGGCGGCGGGCGCGGGAGAAGGTGCCCGAGAGCAGTCCGCCGAGGACCGCGCCGATGGGGACGGCGGCGAACAGCAGGCCGAGCGCCAGGCCTTCGCCGTAGGGGGCGTAGGTCTCGGCGGCCAGTTGCGGGAAGAGGGCGCGGGGCATGCCGAAGACCATGGCGATGATGTCGGCGAGGAAGGACAGCAGCAGCACCTTGTGCAGGGCGATGTAGCGGAAGCCGTCGGCCACCTCGCGCAGGCCGGCCCGCCGCGAGCCCCCGCCGTCGAGGGGCGGCAGGGCGGGCAGCTTGAGGACCGCCCAGACGGTGACGCACAGGGCGAGGGCGTCAATCAGGTACAGCTCGGGCAGCCCGATGAGCGGGATGAGGGCGCCGGCCAGCATCGGGCCGGCCACCGACCCGGTCTGCATGACGGTCGATCCGAGCGCGTTGGCGGCCGGCAGCTCGTCGGCGGGCACGAGCCGGGCGATGGAGGCGCTGCGCGCCGGGGAGTTGAGACCGAAGAAGGCCTGCTGGAGGGCGAGCAGGACCATCAGGACGAGCACCGACTCCAGTCCGGTGACGGCCTGGACCCAGAAGAGCAGCGAGGTCACGGCGATGCCGCAGTTGGTGAGCAGGAGCAGCTTGCGGCGGTCCATGCTGTCGGCGATCGCGCCGCCCCACAGGGCGAAGACCACCAGCGGCACGAGTCCGGCGAGGCTGGCGTAGCCGACCCAGGCGGAGGAGCCGGTGATGTCGTAGATCTGCTTGGGCACGGCGACCGCGGTGAGCTGGCTGCCGACGGCGGTGACGGCGGTCGACGACCACAGCCGGCGGTAGGCGGGGCGGCGCAGCGGGCGGGTGTCCATGGCCCAGCGGCGCCATCCGGTCCGGTCCGGCCGTGCCGTCGGCTCCCCCGCCTCGTCCTGGGGTGCGGCGGCGCTGTCAGTGTCGCTCTTGCTCGTGTCCACGGTCGTCCTGGTTGCTTGGTACATCTTTCGAGTCAGGGATCACTATGACGGAGTGCGGGCGCGCTGTGTCCCCCGGGGGACCGGATCGGCGCACAGGGCCGGTACGAGGCCGGAATCGAACAGGGGCGGGACGGCCCGGGCGGTGGGGTGGGCGGTGCCGTGGCGAACGGTGCCATGCGGCCGGCGGCGGAGCGGTGAGCGGTGCCGTGCGGCCGGCGGCGGAGCGGTGAGCGGTACCGTGCGGCCGGCGGCGGAGCCGCGAGCGGTGCCGTGCGGTCGGCGGCGGAGCGGGGTCCGGCCCGCGGAATCGGCGCCTTCCGGACGGGTTCCCGGCCGCGCTCGAGCCGGTATCTTCGCGCTGAGCACAGCCGGGCACGCCACAGCGCGCGGGTGCCGCCCCGGGGCCGCGGGAGGCGCCGAGGTGCGGCCTGGGACCCGGGAGGCGCATTCTTGCTGTGGTACCCACCTGGTGGCGGGCGGACGAGGGCAGATCGATGACAGGGAGTGCCGAACGCGAGGGCCGGGCTCCTGACGGCCTGGCCGGCCTGCTCGGTGACGCGGTGACCGACGCGATCCGGGCGGCCAGGGGTTTCGCCGGCGGCGTCTATCTGCGCTCCGGCACACCGTCTCTGCTGCGTCTGGCGGTGCTCGCGGGACTGCCGGGGCCGCTCTTCCGCCCCTGGTGGCGGATGCACGTGGAGCGGCCGTTCCCGGTCGCCGACGCCCACCGGCTCGGCGTCGAGGTGCTGCTCGCCGACCCGACGGAGACCATGCGCCGCTATCCGCAGCTCGCGGCCGGGCTGCCGTTCCGGTTCGGTTCGCTGTACGTCCCGGTCGTGGACGGCAGCACCCGTTACGGCGTCCTCGCGGTCCTGCGTCCCCCGGCCTCCGACGCCACCGAGGTGCTGCCCGACCGGGACCGGATGACGGCCGTCGCGGAGGAACTCGGGGCGGCCCTCGCCGTCCTCGCCAAGGACGGGCACCCGGTCCTGTGGGACGGGGAACCGCTGAGCACCCGCGCGCCGGAGGAGGGCCCCTCGTCCCGGACCGTCGGCGGTTTCACCTGGGACCCGGGCGACAACACGGTGGTCGCGGACGACGCCCTGTGGGCGCTCCTCGGCAGCCGGCACGAGACCTTCCCCGGCACACCGGAGGCGCTCGCGGAGGTGGTCGCCCGCGACCAGCCCCGGCTGCTGCTGGCCGCGCTGCGCGAGACGGCGGCCGGCCGTCCGCCGCCCCACCCGCTGCCGGTCCGCACCGGCGCG
>NZ_JBEYFY010000098.1:0-12531 GCF_040703595.1 Streptomyces sp. NPDC007084 | reverse complement strand
TACTCACCGGCCCACCACCCCCACACCATAGGAAGGATGGTTTGTTCCGCCCTGCCCAACACCGTGTCACCACCTTGCCGAAACCTTGCACCCGTTCCGGGGCGCGCACCCTGCCTTCCATCTGGCATCGACGTGCTATCACCTGGTACGCCAACTGTCGTCGGTGGGAGCCGAGTTCGCAGCCTGACGCGTAGCGACGCCTCCCGGAGGCCACTGTGCGACGGTTACGCTGCGAGTGTTCTCCCGTCCTGAACCCGTCCGTGTGGTTCGGCACACCCACACGCCGGATCAGCGCGCGTGACGGTGTCAAGTACCGGAGCCCGGCACCCCGCCGAAGGAGACCGTCATTGAGCGTCGTACTGTTCCGCCGCCCCGCTCGCCGCCCGGGCCCCGACATGCCAGAGGGCGAGCTGAACCTGCAAGAACCGCCCACGCTCGCCGAGATGCTTCCCGACAGCTCGGCCATCTGGCAGTACCTGCCGATGGCCATGATGTCCGTCTCGTTCATGCTCATGTACATGCGGCCGGGCAGCAGCCAGGGCGGCAGCTTCATGTATCTGGCGCTCGGCCTCATGCTGGTCTCGTCGGTCGTCATGATCATCGGCCAGTTCATGAAGCGCAGCGGTGAGCGCAAGCAGCGCGTCAAGGCCGAACGACGGGACTACCTGCGCTACTTGACCCAGATCCGCAAGCGGGTCCGCAAGAGCGTGGGCGAACAGCAGCAGGCCTCGGCCTGGCGCCATCCCGAGACGAGGACACTCTGGTCCCTGATCGGCACCAGCCGGCTGTGGGAACGGCGCGCGGCGGACCCGGACTTCGGGGAGGTACGGGTCGCGGTCGGCGACCAGAAGCTCGGCCTCAAGCTGACACCGGCCTCGACCAAGCCGGTCGAGGACCTCGAACCGCTGAGCGCCCACGCGCTGCGCAGTTTCGTCCGCGCCTACTCGACGGTTCCCGACCAGCCGATCGCCGTCTATCTGCGCGCCTGGTCCCGTGTGCTCCTGCGCGGGGACGAGGACGCCGTACGGGCCCTGGTGCGCTCCGTCCTCATCCAACTGGCCGTCCTGCACTCCCCGGACGACCTGTGGATCACCGTCTGCGCGGCCGACGACCGCAAGCGCGAGTACGAGTGGGCCAAGTGGCTTCCGCACACCCTGCACCCGCACGAGAGCGACGCGGCCGGGTCCGTGCGCCGCGTGGTGTCCACCTTCAACGAGATGGAGGAGCTGCTCGGACCGGAGTTCAGCGAGCGTCCCCATTTCGACCCGGACGCCGTCCCGGGACGCGAGGAGCCGTACACGGTCATCGTGCTGGACGGAGTGGCCGCGCCCGGCGGTCATCTCCTGGACGGACCCGGCCTGCGCAACACCGTGGTCCTCGACATCGGCTCCTCGCTGACCTGGCGGCCGGGCCGCTCCACGCTCCGCCTCGACGTCAAGGAGGACGAGCTGGCCCTGGTCCGCACCGACCGTGAACGGGTGGAACGCAACACGGTCCTGGGCAGGCCCGACCATCTCGGCGTGGTGGGTGCCACGTCCCTGGCCAAACGGCTCGCGCCCTTCCGGCTCGGGCTCGGCGGCGACACCACCGAACCGCTCAGCACCGACGTCGAACTGACCACCCTGCTCGGCATCCCGGACCTGCACCGGCACGATCCGGACTCCCTGTGGAGCCGGCGCACCGCCTCGGAACGGCTCCGGGTGCCCATCGCGGTCTCCGGCGACGGACTGCCGGTCGAACTCGACATCAAGGAGTCGGCGCAGGGCGGCACCGGACCGCACGGCATGCTGGTCGGCGCGACGGGCTCCGGCAAGAGCGAACTGCTGCGCACCCTGGTGCTCGGCCTGGCGCTCACCAACTCCTCCGAGACCCTCAACTTCGTCCTCGTCGACTTCAAGGGCGGCGCCACCTTCCTCGGCCTGGACCGGTTGCCGCACACCTCGGCCGTCATCACGAACCTCGCCGACGAGTCGGCCCTGGTCTCGCGGATGCAGGACGCCCTGCACGGAGAGCTGATGCGACGCCAGGAACTGCTGCGCAGCGCGGGGAACTACACCTCCGCGCTGGAGTACGAGAAGGCACGCGCCGCCGGAGCCGACCTCGCCCCCCTGCCGAGCCTGTGCGTCATCGTCGACGAGTTCAGCGAACTGCTCTCCGCGCACCGGGAGTTCATGGAGCTGTTCGTCATGATCGGCCGCCTGGGACGCAGCCTCGGCGTACACCTCCTGCTCGCCTCGCAGCGACTCGACGAGGGCCGGATGCACCAGTTGGAGAGCCACCTCTCCTACCGCATCGGCCTGCGCACCTTCTCGGCGATGGAGAGCCGGGGCGTGCTGGGCGTGCCGGACGCCTACGAGCTGCCGTCGCAGCCGGGCGCCGGTTACATGAAGACGGGTGTGGAGGCGCTGCGCCGGTTCCGGGCCGCCTACGTCTCGGGGCCGTACCGCAGGCGCGGCAGCACGGCCAACCAGGCCCGGGTGGCCAGCCAGGTCGTGCCCTGGACCGTCGACTGGGTGATGCCGCGCGCGGTGCTCGACCCCGCCGCGGAGCCGGCTCCCGAGCCGGAGGCCGAGGAGGAGGAGAGCGAGTCGCTGCTCTCGGTTGCGGTGGAGCGCATGATCGGCGCGGGACCGCCCGCCCACCAGGTCTGGCTGCCTCCGCTGGACCTGCCCTCCACCCTCGACGAACTGCTGCCGGGGATCGCGCCGGACCCCGAACGGGGGCTCATGGCCACCGGATACCGGCATCAGGGCAAGCTGAAGATCCCGGTCGGGATCGTCGACCGGCCCTTCGACCAGACGCGGGACAACCTGGTCGTCGACCTTTCCGGCGGGGGCGGACACGTCGCCATCGCCGGCGGTCCGCAGAGCGGCAAGAGCACCCTGGTCCGCACCATCATGACCTCGCTGGCCCTGACCCACACACCGGGCGAAGTGCAGTTCTACTGCCTCGACTTCGGCGGCGGAACACTGTCCGGTCTGGCCCGGCTGCCCCATGTGGGCGGTGTCGCGGCCCGCCTCGACGAGGAGCGCGTGAGCCGGGTCATCGCCGAGGTCACGACGCTGCTGACGCAGCGCGAGCGGCTGTTCCTGGACAAGGGAATCGACACCATGGAGACCTTCCGGCGCCTCAAGGCGGCCGGGGAACTCCCCGAGGAGCGGCACGGCGACGTCTTCCTGATCATCGACGGCTGGTCGACCGTCCGCCAGGACTTCGACCGGCACATCCCCACCTTCAACTCCCTGGCCGCGCGCGGACTCAACTACGGCATCCACTTCATCGTCACCACGGCCCGCTGGGTGGAACTCTCCTCCTCGATCCGGGACCAGGCAGGCACCCATCTGGAACTGAGGATGGGTGACGCGATGGACTCCAACATCGACTCGCGCAAGGCGGCCACCGTGCCGCGGGTGCCGGGGCGTGGTCTGACGCGGGAAACCAAGCACCACTATCTGACGGCGCTGCCCCGCATCGACGGGCGGCAGAGCGGAAGCGATCTGTCGGAGGGCGTCGCCGACCTGGTCTCGCGGGTACGGGAGCACTGGTCGGGGCCGCCCGCGCCGCCCGTACGGATGCTGCCGACGAAGTACGCCCTGGCGGAACTGCCGCCCGCCGAGGAGAAGTTGAAGATCCCGGTGGGTGTGGAGGAGGAGCGCCTGAGCCCGGTCTGGCACGACTTCAGGGAGACCCCGCACCTGGTGGTGGTGGGGGACACCGAGAGCGGCAAGACCAACATGCTGCGGGTCATGGCCGAATCCATCATGCGTACGCACACGCCCGCCGAGGCCCGCATCATGGTGGTCGACTACCGCCGCGACCTGGTGGAGGCGATCCCCGACGAGTACCGCCTCGGGCACGCGGTCTCCGTCGACGCTCTCAAAGACCTGGTCGACGGCGCGGCCCGCGCGGTCAGGACCCGGGTGCCGGGCCCGGACATCACACCGTCGCGGATGCGGTTGTGCGACTGGTGGACCGGCCCGCGTCTGTTCATCCTGGTCGACGACTACGACATGGTCGGCACCGGTCCGATGACGCAGCCGTTCGCGCCTCTCCTCGACCACATGGCGCTCGGCTTCGAGGTGGGCCTGCACGTGGTCGTCGCCCGGTCCGCCGCCGGCGCCGGACGTGGTCTGAACGACGGGCTGCTGCGCCGGATGCTGGAGGTCAACACGCCCGGCCTGCTGCTGTCCTGCCCTCCCTCCGAGGGCTATGTGTTCGGCAACGTCAAGGGACGGCTGCTCGCCCCCGGGCGCGGCACGCTCATCTCGCGGCGCCGGTCCATGCAGGTGCAGACACCGCTCGTGGACATGGAGGAGAGCGCGTGAGACGCCTCGTACGGTTGTCGTGGCCCAACGCCCCTGGTGGGCGGCCCAAGCGTTCCTCGGGCCGCCCACCAGGGGACGCGATCTCGCGGTCAGCGGCCGGCGACGCGCCAGGACCGCCGGCGCCCGCGCGGCACGACCACCATCGCCGCGGCGACCAGGAGCAGGAAACCGATCGAGCCCGCGGCGATCACCAGCGCCCGGTTACGCGGGGCCGGCGACGCGGACTCGGGCAGCCGGACCCGGGCGTCCTCGCCGGTCTCGCCGGCCGCCGCCGGCCCGCTCCCGCCGCCGACCGCGCTGAGCGCGGCGTACAGGTCGAGGCGTGGTACGTCGGAGGGGTAGGCACTGTGCTCCAGCCGGTCCGCCGTCTGCGCGGCCGTCAGCTTGGGGTCGTGCGCCCGCACCAGGGCCGCGGCGCCGGCCACGCTGGCGGCGGCCAGCGAGGAGCCCGAGCCGATGAAGTGCCCCTCGCCGCCCGGACCGACGCTGACCACACTGTCGCCGGGTGCGGCGAGGTCGGGCGCGAACGCGTCCGGCGCCGACTCGGGCCGGCCGCCCCCGGGGCCGTAGTCGACCACGGAGAGGACCTGCGGGACGAAGGCGGGGAAGTACGGCCGTGCCGTGGGGTCGGACTGGCCGCTCTCGCTGTCCTCGGGGGCGATGTCCGGGGCGGCGGGCGCCACGACGAGGGCGTCACGCTCCATCGCGTACGCGACGGCCTCGGTCAGTGCCCGGCGCTCGTCGACGCTCGCCCGGCCGACGTAGATGACCTTGGCCCCCCGGTCGGCGGCGGTACGGATGGCGCCGGCGAGGGAGCCGCCCGAGGTGTACCCCTTGGCGTCGGTGCCGCGCACGGCGAGCACCCGGGCCTGCGGCGCGATGCCGACCACCCCGGTGCCCGGCCGGGGGGCGGCGGCGATCAGGCCGGCGGCGAAACTGCCGTGCCCCACACAGTCCTTGGCGGCGTCCCCCACCGCGTCCACCCGGCCCGCGAGAGCCGGGGCGCTCTGGTCGACTCCGGTGTCCACGACCGCCACCAGCACACCGGCGCCCTGGCTCAGCCGCCACGAGCGGCCGAGGTCCATGGCCGATCGGGTCCACGGCTTGGCCTCGGCGACGGTCTTCGACGGCTTCGCGCACTCCTCGTCCTTCTGCAGGATGCTGCGGACCGGGGGCAGCCCGACCGGATCTGTCGCCGCGAAGACAGGGGTCGTCGTCACCGTGGCGACGAGGGCAGCCGTAAGGGATATGGAATACCGCGGAATTCGAGCACGTGGCATGTTCAACATGGTAGGCGCCACACGGCTTTTGGACAGGGTGTGCCGAAGAATTCGGAATCCGGTTCACGTCACAGGGACCCGCTTCGGAGAGAAATCCCGGCTCCGGGCCTAGGGGAGGAATGAAAGTGTCACGGCAGGTACTCGTGGTCGGGCCGGAGGAATCCGACGGCTACACGACGATCACTGAAGCGCTGGCCGCGGCACGCTCCGGGGCGGTCATCCGCATCCGGAGCGGCCGCTACGCGGAGAACCTCATGGTCCGCACCCGGGTGACCCTCGTCGGCGAGGGGGAGAGCGGATCGGTGGAGATCTGCCCGCGCAGGGGCTCCGCGCTGGTCCTCGTCGCCGACGCCGTCATGCTCAGCGACCTCGTGCTGCGCGGCGGCTCGGAGGACGTCGCCACCATCGACGCGGCGCGCGGCCAACTGGCCATGGACGGCTGCACCGTCAACGGCAGCGGCTGGACGGCCGTACTGGCCCGCCAGACAGGGTCGCTGGCCCTGCGCAACTGCCGGATCACCAACCGGAGCGGCGCGGGCATCGTCGACACCGCCCCCACCGGGAGCGTCGTGGAGGACTGCCTTCTGGAGAACCTCGGCACCTCGGGCGTCGTACTGAGCGAGCACGCGCGCTCCTCGGTGCGCAACTGCCGTATCCGGGACGCGCGGGGCAACGGTCTGCTGACCAACGGCGAGGCACAGGGCACCTTCACCGACTGCGAGATATCCGGCACCGACAAGCCCGCCCTCGCCCTGGAGGGCAACAGCGCGCCGCAGGTCACCCGGGTCCAGGTGCGGGACGCGGCCATCGGCGTGCTGGTCACCAGCTCCGCCCGCCCGGTCCTGGAACACGTCACCGTGCGGGCCACCAGCGGGCCGGGCTTCGCCCTGTCCGACGGCGCCGACCCGCTCATGCGCTACTGCAGCGCCGACCGGACCAAGGGAGAGGGCCTGCTGATCGCCGAGCGCTCCCGTGGCACCTTCGAGGAGTGCTCCTTCACCGGCAGTCAGGAAGCGGCCGTCAAGGTGATCGGCAGCAGCACACCGACCCTGAACCGGATCACCGTACGGGACTGCGCGGCCGCTACCGGGGCCGTGCAGCTCGCGGAGGACTCGGCCGCCGAGTTCGACCACCTGGAGATCAACGGCGCGACCGGCGTCGCCATCTCCATCCGCACCACGGCCAACCCGCTGATCAGGCACGCCCGCGTCAGCGCCGCCCGCGGCGTCGGACTCGACGCGAGCGAGGACGCCCGGGGACGGCTGGAGATGAGCACCATCGAGCAGACCGAAGGCGTGGGCATCCGTATCGCCGACGGCGCGCAGACCCATGTCAGCGACACCGTCCTGCGGTCCGTGGGAGACATCGCCCTGCTCGTGGCGGAGGGCGGCGACGCCACGGTCCGCGACTGTGAGATCGACCAGAGCGCCGGCTCGGCGGTGATGGTGGCGGGCGGTGGCGAGGTGGCGCTGACCCGGGTGCGGATCAACGCGGCGGGCGCCCACGGCGTCTTCCTGGCGGAGGGCAGCCTCGCCGACCTGCGCTCCTGCGGGATCGTCGGCAGCACGGGCGACGGCATCCGCGTCGACACCGACGGGGCCGTCCTGGTCACCGGCTGCGACCTGCGGGAGAACCGCGGCGCCGGCGTGCGCCAGACCCGAGCCTCGGAGCGGCTGGAGATCGCCGACCTGACCAGCCTCGACAACGGCGCGCCCGACGCCTGGGGTGACGACGCCGACCTGACCGGCGGCGCGGCCCGTGGCCGGGGCGGCAAGAGCAAGAAGGCGAGCCCACTGGAGGAACTGGAGGTCCTGGTCGGTCTGGAGGGCGTCAAACACCAGGTCCGCACCCTGGTCAACCTCAACCAGCAGGCCCAGCGCCGGATCAAGCTCGGTCTGCCCGTGCCCACGATGAGCCGCCACCTCGTCTTCGCCGGCCCGCCCGGCACCGGCAAGACGACCGTGGCCCGGCTCTACGGCGGCATCCTCGCCGAACTGGGCGTGCTCCGCTCCGGTCACATCGTGGAGGTGTCCCGCGCGGACCTCGTCGCCCAGTACATCGGCGCGACCGCCATCAAGACGACGGAGGCGTTCAACGAGGCGCTCGGAGGTG
The DNA here is from genome assembly GCF_040703595.1 of Streptomyces sp. NPDC007084. Classification (NCBI taxonomy): domain Bacteria; kingdom Bacillati; phylum Actinomycetota; class Actinomycetes; order Kitasatosporales; family Streptomycetaceae; genus Streptomyces; species Streptomyces sp. NPDC007084. Next base: position 4,814 of record NZ_JBEYFY010000098.1, on the reverse strand, counting down.
TGCTCTTCATCGACGAGGCCTACACCCTGGTGTCCGGGAAAGGCGGCTCGGGAAACGACTTCGGTCTTGAGGCCATCGACACGCTCGTCAAACTGATGGAGGATCATCGCGACGATATCGTCGTGGTAGCGGCGGGATATTCCGGAGAGATGCAGGGATTCATTTCCGCTAACCCGGGACTCGCTTCCCGGTTCACCCGCACCATCGAATTCGACAACTACTCCGTGCCGGAACTCGTGACGATTACGGAGAACATCTGCGGAGACCACCGGTACGAACTCGGCCCCGGTACGTCCGAGGCTCTGGCGTCCCGGTACGAGAACATGACGCGGGACGAGACGTTCGGCAACGGCCGTGCCGCCCGCGGGGTGTTCGAGGAAATGGTGGACCGGCAGTCCTTCCGGCTGGCCGCCATGACGGACCCCACCGAGCAGGACCTCACTCTTCTTCTGCCGCAGGACGTCGTCGACGAGAACGCCTCGGCCGCCGAGGCGTCCGAGGGCCGGGAGGAGCTGCTGGCACAACTGGACGCGATGACCGGGCTCGGCGCGGTCAAGCAGGAGGTCGCCGACCTGGTGAACCTGCTGGCCGCCGCACGCCAGCGCGCCGCGGCGGGCCTGCCCACGCCGCGCATCGGCCAGCATCTCGTGTTCGCGGGGCCGCCCGGTACCGGTAAGACGACCGTGGCGCGTCTGTACGCCCGGCTGCTGCACGCCCTGGACGTCCTGCCCACCGACAAACTCGTGGAGGTGGCCCGCGCGGATCTGGTCGGGCGGTTCATCGGGCACACGGCGCAGAACACCAAGGAGGTGTTCCAGAGCGCGATGGGCGGTGTGCTGTTCATCGACGAGGCCTACACGCTCGCCCCCGAGGGAGCCGGCTCGGACTTCGGCCGCGAAGCCATCGACACGCTCCTGAAGCTCATGGAGGACCACCGCGACGACGTGGTCGTCATCGTCGCGGGCTACAGCGAGGAGATGGACCGGTTCCTCGACTCCAACCCCGGCCTGGCCTCCCGCTTCGCCCGCAAGGTGGAGTTCGAGAACTACACGACGGACGAGCTGGTCTCGATCGTGGAGCAGCACGCCACCACCTCCGGTTACGAGTGCGCCCCCGCCACGGTGGAGGCGCTGCGCGCCCATATCGCGGGTCTCCCACGGGACCGTTCCTTCGGCAACGCCCGCACCGCGCGCAAGCTGCTGGAAGGCATGCTCACCCGCCACGCCAGGAGGATGGGCGCCATGGCGAGCCCCTCGCTGGACGATCTGCGCAGGCTGCTGCCCGAGGACCTGCCCGAGGCCGCCGGGACCTCGACGGCACGGGCGGCCGACGTGGTGCAGGGCCTCACCGGGGCCTAGCGGGCCGGCCGATGACGGCGTGTGGCCGGTACCCCTGACCGACAGGGGTACCGGCCACACGCCGTCATCGTCGCTGCCGGCGGCCTCGGTTCAGTCCTTCTCCGGCGGCGAGGCCGACGCCGAGGGGGCCTCGGGTTCCGCGTCCTTCGCGCTGTCCGCGTCGTTGGTCTTCCCGCAGCGCGCCGCCGTGTTGGCCGCCTTGCCGTTCTCGGCGGCCTTGGGGGAGAGGTCGGGTCCGGTGGGCAGCATCGCGAGCAGCATGGAGGGCAGCTCCTGCGCGGCCGACGGGTCGAGGCCGAGCGCCGAGGCGGCCTCCGCGTCGGCGACGCGGTACTTGGCGCCCTCGTCGGTGACGAGGTACAGGGTGGAGCCCAGGTCTCCGCCCGCCGCGCTCAGCGCCCGGACCAGAGCGGCCTTGCCGGGGGCCGCGGTGATCCGGTCGACGGGCAGGCACGGGGCGCTGAGGAAGTCCGTGGCCGGCTGGGCCGTGATCCCCAGATCCTGGGTGCCGGCCAGGGCGATGCTGGTGCTCGGTCCCTTCCGGCCGGACGTCGCGGCCGAGAACCGCGCGCACAGCCCCTGGTCGGCGGCGGGGTGTACGGGCTCCGGTGGCGTGGCCGGCAGCCCCACACCGGTGTCGGCCTGCGCGTCGACGGGGGCCAGATGGTCCCCGAGGACCTCCGCGCCCACATCGGTCACCGTCGGGCGCGCCCCCTGGTAGGCCAGTTCCCGCGTCTTGGGGTCGCCCAGGGCGAGCGCGACCTCGGTCCGCGTGACCGGGACCAGGCCCTTCCCCGTCAGAACGTACATCTGTGTCCTGGCACCGGTCACGGCCACCTTGAACATCTGCCCGAGCCGGGTGGGCCGGCCGCCCAGGGACGGGCCCGGCTCACCGAGCCCGTCGACGGGGCGCGGGGTCAGGACGGGACCGGCGGGCAGGGAGCTGAGAAACGACGCGGAGACCGGCAGCGGGGCGACCGATCCATAACCCAGCGACTCGGCCGCTCCGCGTTCCGTGTCCAGTTGGAGCTTGCTGCCGCTCCACAGCAGGTACCTGTCGGCGTCCGGGCCCTTCACCAGCAGTCCCTGACGCTTGGTGAGGGGGGTTCCGGAGGCGGTGTGTCCCACGGCCAGGGTGGAGACCCACCCGCTGTCGTCACCCGGCGTCGAGCACAGTTCCCAGGGAGCGGAGACGAGGTCGCCGCTGCCCGCCAGCGTGTCGGGAGCGCCCGGAATACCCACGGGCGCGCCGTGCGGTGTGCCCGCCAGCGACTTGGTGCCCACGGACACAGTCTTCGCGTCCTTGCCGAGCAGCAGCTTCGCGGAGGTGTAGTTGCGCAGCGGACGCAGGCGGCCCGACAGGTACAGGTAGCGGGACCCCGTGTCCTTGTTGACGACGAGGGTCCCGTCCTCACGCCAGCCGCCCTTGGTCCCGGGGGAGATGAGCCCGATGACGAAGGCCCCGGCCGCGACGATCACGGCGATCACGATCCCGATGACGATGCCCCGGTTGGTACGCCCCTGTGGGCTCTCCGCCGAGTCGGGGTCGGCCCGGAGCATCCCCGAGGTCAGCCGGCCCATCATGAACATGTGTGCCTGTACTTGGTCCCGCTTGCTGTCCATCGAGCGAATCTCCCGGTCTCAGCCCTTGAGGCCGCGCAGGTACGAGTACACGCCGAGCACCCACAGCGCGAGGGGCAGCATGGCGATCGCCGTCGTGGAGTGCAGCAGTTCCGCGGCCCGTCCCCAGTACGGCAGCATGCGGCGCCCCGGCACGGTCCAGGCGGCGATCGAGATCGTGGCCGTCATGCCGAGCAGCCCGGCCGACAGGAGCAGTCGTCCCGTGGGGGAGGAATCCGAGGCCAGCAGACTGGTCAGCAAGGCGACCCCGAGGCCGGCGGGCAGACTGAGGATCAGCCGTTGCAGGGTGTTGCCCAGACCCCGGCTGTGCAGGAGCAGCAGGACCGACAGGACGGCGATCACCAGCAGTTCGGGCAGGTCCGGTTCCATCGCGAGGCCCACCACGGCGAAGCCGCACACGACCCCCGTGGCTCCGTACAGACCGGTCATCCACGAGTCCGCCACGATGGAGCGGGCCGCCACGGCCGAGGGCGAGTGCGGCTCGATGCCCTCCTGGAGCTGTTCGGCGTTCGAGGGCAGTGGTGGCAGGCGCAGCCCGGCGAGCCGGAAGGCGAGGGTCGGCACGAAGGCGCCGAAGACGACCGCGGTGAGGGCCAGTACGCCGGCCACCTCCGACAGGGAGAGACCGGTTCCGACGATCAGGACTCCCATGGCCGCCATGGCGAGGGAGACGAGGCTCGCCCCGGTGAAGAGGGTGGCGAAGGTTCCGACCACGGCGATGGCGAGCATGGCCCCGCCGGCTCCCGCCGCGCCCGAGGCGAGCAGCCGGGCGCCGAGCACCTCGTGCCCCTCGGTCGAGGCGCTGACCTCACCGCCGGGCAACAGCCAGCCCGCCAGGGCGACGGCGACTACGGCGGGGAAGCCCAGTGCGGCGCCGGCCCCCGCGTCGCCGACCGCCCTGCTGGCCGAGCCGGCGCCGGCGAGCAGGAGCAGGGCCACCGTGGTGGCGGCGACGGCGCGCAGGGGAGCGGAGGCTCCGGAGAGGAGCAGCAGGACGACCGCGCCGAGCGAGGTGGCGACCGCGAAAGCGAGCAGGGTGCGCCGCGACACGAGGGGAGTCCAGCCGTAGGCCTGGTCCCGCATCGTCGTGGCGATGCCGTCCACGAGGTCGTCGAGGCGGATCTCCGGAAGGAGTTCCGTGTGCGGTCGCAGCAGAACCGTCTCGCCGTCCTTGAGACCGAGGGAGTCGAGGCTGTTCTCCTCCTCCAGCCTTTCCCCGCTCAGACGTTGCAGGACCCAGCCGCCGTGTTCGAGACCGCTCTCGGCGAGCCCGTCGCCCGCGTGTTCCACCAGTGTGGGCAGCAGGTCGATCACCGGGATGTCCGAAGGAACGGCCAGGTCGACCGTCTTCTCCGGTGCCCGCACGGTGAGCCGGCACAGACCTACAGCGGCGCTATCAGCCATCACATCCCACGATCCTCGGTGTGCCGGGCCGGGCCTTCGAGCGGGTGCCGGCCGGAATCTTCAACCATCCGGCTCCCGACGCCTGTGGCGGGGCCGGCCGGGAGGACAAGAGTGTCCGCGAGGCTGACGCCCCCCGGCGTCGGCGTCGCGTCTGTCAGTGTGCAGCCTGCGCCGTTGCGACGCGAGCGACTGAGGCGAAGCGCTATCACCGAAGTAGCAGAGGTTCACGCCCCGGTCGCGCCGACGGGTGACAACTTCCGTGAACATTGGCGCAGTTGAGCGGCCTTCGATCGGCTCTCCCCCGGGCCTTGGCCACACGGGTGCAAGGTTTCGGCAAGGTGGTGACACGGTGTTGGGCAGGGCGGAACAAACCATCCTTCCTATGGTGTGGGGGTGGTGGGCCGGTGAGTA
>NZ_JBEYFY010000097.1:0-14045 GCF_040703595.1 Streptomyces sp. NPDC007084 | reverse complement strand
GCCGGCGGCGGGGTGGGGGCCGAACGGCCGCGCAGGACATTGGAGTTGGCCTCCGCGTCGGCGCCGGGCAGGGCCACCGAGGGGGCGGCGCCGGCGAGCCGGGCGGCGGGGGCCGGGACGGTGGACGACGGCGCGGCGGCCAGCAGCGACTTGGGCAGCACGACCACGGCGGCCACCCCGCCCTGCTTCTGCTCGCGCAGCCGCACCCGCACGCCGTGCCGGTGGGCGAGCCGGGCCACCACGTAGAGGCCGAGTCCGAGGCCCTCGCCGCTCTCCTGGTCGTAGGCGTCCTCGGGGTCGAACTCGGCGAGCCGGGTGTTGAGCTGGCTCATCCGCTCGGCCGTCATGCCGATGCCCTCGTCCTGCACGGAGAGCATCACCTCGCCGCTCTCCAGGAGCCAGCCGGAGACCTCGATGGGCAGGTCGGGCGGCGAGAACGAGGAGGCGTTCTCCAGGAGTTCGGCCACCAGGTGGCTGAGGTCGTCGGCGGCGAACCCGGCGATGTGCGCGTGCGGCGGCAGCGCGTCGATCCGGACGCGCTCGTAGCGCTCGATCTCGCTGACCGCGGCCCGTACGACGTCGACCAGCGGGACGGGGTGCGCGTGGTGCTGAACGTGTTCGGCGCCCGCGAGGACGAGGAGGTTCTCGCTGTGCCGCCGCATGACGGTGGCGAAGTGGTCGAGCTTGAACAGCGTGGCGAGGCGTTCCGGGTCCTGCTCGCGCTCCTCCAGGCCCTCGATGACGCCGAGTTGCCGCTCCACCAGTCCCAGGGTGCGCAGCGCGAGGTTGACGAAGGTGCCGTGAATGGTGCCGCGCACCTGCTCCAAGTGGCGTGCGGCGGCGGCGAGTTCACCGCGCAGCTTGTCGCGCTCGTCGGCCATGAGCTGACGCTGGCCGATGAGGTGCTTGCGGTCGCCTTCGAGGGTGGCGTGCCGCTCGTGCAGGGCCGCCGCGTGCGCGTGCAGGGCGTTGACGGACCGGACGACCTGGGCGAACTCGTCGTTGCGGCCGGTGAACTTCACCGGTTCCCGGGAGCCGGGGTCGGCGGCGAGCCGGGCGGAGCCACGCCGCAGCACGGAGAGCGGCCGGGTGAGGGTGCGGGCCATCGCGATCGAGACGCCGACCGCGACGAGCAGCAGCGCGCCGAGGAGGACGACGCGGAGCTCCAGGGCGGTGACGTCGTCGTCCCGGAGCTGTTCGAGGTCCTTGGTGCGGTGGTCGTTCAGGGAGGACTCGGCGCCGCGCATCAGGTCGATGCGGGCGGACAGCGCGCTGTCCAGTTTCCCGGCGGAGGTGTCGAGGTCGGAGTCGGTGAGCTTCGGCTCGTCGGTGAGCGCGGCCAGGTACTTGTCGGCGGAGCCGACGTCGGGGCCGGTGACCGTGGAGTCGTAGGAGGCGACGGCCTTCTTCGGCGCCGTCTCGCGGAAGCCGGCGAGTGCCGCGTCGGAGCGGACCCGGGCCTGCTGGGCGGCGGCGCTCAGCGCGTCGCGCTGCTTGACGCCGGCGGGCGAGGAGGAGTTCGTGGTGGTCGCGAGGCCCGTGATGGGGTCGATGACCGTCTGGGTGGTGCGCGGGATGGCGAGCGCGGCCAGGAGCAGGCCGCGGGCGGCGGCGGACTGCTGGACGGCGGTGTCCAGTTCGGCGAGCGCGTGCGCGCCGGAGCCGGCCCGGACGGGCATGCGGTCGGCCAGGTCCTCGGCGAGGGCGTGGAGTTCGGCGATGGCCTCGGAGTACGCCTGGTGCACTTCGAGGGCGCCGCTCTTGCCGGTGAGGGCGGCGCGGCGCAGCGCGGAGATGCCGTCGAGGTCCTTGAGGAGGGCCGCCGGGGCGTCCTCGTCGGCGCGCAGTTCGTCCACCTGCCGGTCGACGCGGGCGCCGCGCTGTTCGGAGGGCGCCTTGGACTTGGGGCGGCCGGCGGCGACGTAGGAGGTGACGTCGTCGCGTTCGTCGGCGAGCGAGTGCGCGAGGGTGAGCGCCTGCTGGGTGCGCGTGGAGAGCGTCACCAGGTTCTGGGAGTCGTTCAGTTGCCGGGAGGCGGCCAGCACCGTGGGCGCGCCGGCTCCGGCGATGGCCGCCGCGACGACCGCCACGGCGACGATGAGCCGGTTGCGTACGTGGGCGGTCCTGCCCCGGCCCGTGGAGCCGGTGACGTCACCGACGCCCGCACCCTCCGTGGAGCCGGTGACCGTCTTCTTGCCTGTGCGCCTCGGCCGCGTCTTCTGCACCGGTGCTCGCATTCCTGACTCGTGTACCCATCCGGGGTCCGGGGTGACGTCCCGTCGATCGAGGCGTCCGCCCGGTACGGCTCCCGACCCTCCCAGTGCCGGTGGGCGGTGGTCCCGCTTCATCCGGCCCGCCACCCGAAGGAGTGAACCCCGGAGGGGAGTTGGCGGGCAAGTTCCTCCGGCGACTGCTCCGGGCCTGTGCGGCGGGCCGGTTGGACGTCGGGACCGGCCTTTGGCAGGATTCGCCGCCACGCCTTCCCGGAGTCGATCATTCCATGCCAAACGTGACCGCTGAGCTGGCGGTCCGTAGGGGTCCGGCGGGTGTTGCCGACCTTTCGCGAGTGGCGTGAAGGGCTCGTGCAGACTGGCGGGATGCGCACTGAACTCGTCTCGGAGCCTGGGGACCCGGGCCGCCCCAATGAGGACTTCGCGTCGGTCGGGCTTCCCGCCTCAGGACAGGGCGGTTCGCTGGTCGTCCTGGACGGTGTGACCCCGCCCGGCGGCGACTACGGGTGCCGGCACTCGGTCGAGTGGTTCACCGCGCGGCTCGGCGGGGCGCTGACCGAACTGTCCCTTTCACAGGGCGATGTGACGCTGCGAGAGGTGCTGGCCGCGGCGATCCGCCGGGTGGCCGAGGCGCACGCCGGGACCTGTGACCTTTCTCACCCAAGGACGCCTCAGGCAACCGTCGTGCTCGCGCGGTGGTCCGCCGCCGCGGTCGAGTACCTGGTGCTGTCCGACTCGGTCCTGCTGGTGGAGTCGCCCTCCGGCGAGGTGACCGCCCTGGTCGACGACCGCCTCGCCCTCGTGCCGCGCGCCCTTCTGGTCTCGGACGCGGTGGCCGACAGCACCGTCCGCAACAAGGAGGGCGGCTTCTTCACGGCGGCGGCCGATCCGGCGGTGGCCGCCCGCGCGGTGACGGGGACGCTCCCCCGGGCCTCGGTCCGCACCCTGACCGCCCTCACGGACGGCGCCGCCCGCTGGGTGGAGAAGTTCGAAGAGGGCGACTGGGGCGACCTGTTCACGCTGGTGCGCAAAGAGGGCCCGGCCGCGCTCGTGGCACGCGTACGGGCTCTGGAGCGGGCGGACGCGGCGGAACGGCGGCTCCGCCTGGGGCGGAGCAAGACCCACGACGACGCGACGGTGGTGTTCGCGGAACTGTGAGGCGCGCGGAGCGGGGGCGGTCTCCGCGGGGCGCGGCCGTCGCCGTTCACCGGAGTTGGCGGCATCGCGCCTTTGGCAGCCCGCGCCTGCCGGCCGCCCGTGCCTCCGGCGGCCCGCGCCTGCCGACGTCGGCCCGGCGGGCGCCGGGACCCTACTTCTCCATGCCGGTGTTCAACTCGTGCAGCAGGCGGGCCAGTTCGGCGACCTCGTCGGGGTTCCAGTGGGCGAGCTGGCGGACGTAACGGGCGCGGCGGGCCTCGCGGACGCTGGTGACGCGGCTGCGGCCCTCGTCGGTGAGGTGGACGAGCCAGGCGCGTCCGTCGGCGGGGTCGGGTTCGCGGGCGACCAGGCCCAGTTCCTCCAGGGCGCGCAGCTGCCGGGACATGGTGGCCTTGCCGACGCCGATGTAGGCGGCGAGCGCGGTGGCCCGCTGGCGCCCGCACTCGTCGAGCCGGACGAGCAGTCCGTACGCGGCGGACTCCAGGTCGGGGTGGACCTCGCGGGCCATCTCGCCCTGGCTGGCCCGGGCCCGGCGCAGGAAGACCGTCAACTCCCGCTCCAGGGAGAGGAACTCGTGCAGCCCGTCACCGTGGTCAACCGGCCGGGGCGCCCCGTGTCCCGACTCGTCGGACGCGACCGGACGTCCACCGCCGTTTCCGTGATCGTGCACGTCAGCACCCCTGACTCGGTTTCCCGATCCTGAAAGTTTCCGCCGGAACTCGCCGTTACCGCAGCTCCGCCAGTATTTCGCAGGCGTAGACCAACGGCAGCGCCCGGCCCCTCTTCCCACGCCGTGGTCTACGTGCGTAGCTTCTTTATCAGGCACTTATCTCGCTGGCATGCGCACACCATTTCGGGTCACGGCGGTCAACGACGACCTGTCCTGTTCCCGGGCCCGCGTGCCCGCGCTCGATCCCCCCACCGAGTTCCAGCGGAACTCCCTCGCCCTTCGGAGGCACGCACATGCCCGTGCACAGATCCGGAACGGCCCGCCGCCTGCGTCTGCTCGCGGTCACCACCCTGCTCACCGCGTTCTCCCTGCTCGGCACGCTGCCCTCGGCGGCCGCCGACATACCCGCCCGAGGCTCCGCCCGGATGGGCATGGGCGTCGTCGCGCACGACGGCCAGGGCGGTGTGCCCACCGGCACCCAGGCCACCCAGACGGAGGGCGTGGACGTCTCCGGCTACCAGGGCAACGTCGCCTGGGCCACGCTGTGGAGCAGCGGGGTCCGGTGGGCGTACACGAAGGCGAGCGAGGGGACGTACTACACGAACCCCTCCTTCGCCCAGCAGTACAACGGCTCCTACAACGTGGGCATGATCCGCGGCGCGTACCACTTCGCCACCCCGGACACCACGACCGGCGCCGTCCAGGCCAACTACTTCGTGGACCACGGCGGCGGCTGGTCGAAGGACGGCAAGACGCTGCCGGGCACGCTCGACATCGAGTGGAACCCGTACGGGGCGGCCTGCTACGGCAAGACGCCGAGCGCGATGGTGAGCTGGATCAGCAGCTTCCTCACCCAGTACAAGGCGCGTACCGGACGCGACGCGGTGATCTACACGGCGACGAGCTGGTGGAGCCAGTGCACCGGCAACTACGCCGGTTTCGCCGCCGCCAACCCGCTGTGGATCGCCCGCTACGACACCGGGCCGGGGACCCTGCCGGCCGGCTGGGGCTACTACACGATGTGGCAGTACACGTCGTCCGGGCCGACGGTCGGTGACCACGACAAGTTCAACGGCGCGCTGGACCGCGTGGTGGCCCTCGCCAACGGCTGACCCGCCCTGCGGGGTACGTCCCCGGGGTGCGCCCGCCCTCCGGAGTACGGCCACCCGGCGGGGTCCGGCCACCGGCGGGATACGGCCGCCCCGGGGAGTACGACCACCCGGCGAGTACGGGCCGCTCAACGAGTAAGGGCCGCTCGGCGAGTACGGGCAGCCCACCAGGTACGGACAAGGCGAAGGCCCGGGCCTCCCTCACGGGACCCGGGCCTTCCCCTTCCGGCGGCGTCCGTCACGCCGCCGCCGGAACCTCCGGCACCGCGCCGTTCGTCGCCGGCGCGAGTGCCAGCTCCAGGACCTGGCGGACGTCCGTGACGGCGTGGACGTCGAGCTTCTCCAGGACCTCGGCCGGGACGTCGTCCAGGTCGGCTTCGTTGCGCTTCGGGATGATCACGGTCGTGACACCCGCCCGGTGCGCGGCGAGCAGCTTCTGCTTCACCCCGCCGATGGGCAGGACGCGGCCTGTCAGCGAGACCTCACCGGTCATGGCCACGTCGGTGCGCACCAGCCGGCCCGACAGCAGCGAGGCGAGGGCGGTCGTCATGGTGACACCCGCGCTCGGCCCGTCCTTGGGGACCGCGCCCGCCGGGAAGTGGATGTGCACACCCCGGTCCTTCAGGTCGCCGACGGGCAGTTCCAGCTCCGCGCCGTGCGAGCGCAGGAAGGAGAGCGCGATCTGCGCCGACTCCTTCATCACGTCGCCGAGCTGACCGGTGAGGGTCAGACCGGCGGCGCCCGTCTCCGGGTCGGCCAGCGACGCCTCCACGAACAGCACGTCACCGCCCGCTCCGGTCACGGCGAGACCGGTGGCGACACCGGGCACCGCGGTGCGGCGCTCGGCCGGGTCCTGGGCGGCCTCGGGCACGTGGTGCGGGCGCCCGATGAGCCCGCGCAGGTCGGCGTCGGTCACCGTGAACGGCAGCTCCCGCTCGCCCAGTTCGTGCTGGGCCGCGACCTTGCGCAGCAGCCGGGCGATGCCCCGCTCCAGGTTCCGTACGCCCGCCTCCCGGGTGTACTCCCCGGCCAGCTTGCGCAGCGCGCCCACGTCGAGGACGACCTCGTCCTTCTCCAGGCCGGCCCGCTCCAGCTGGCGCGGCAGCAGGTGGTCCCGGGCGATGACGACCTTCTCGTCCTCGGTGTAGCCGTCGAGCCGGACCAGCTCCATACGGTCGAGCAGGGCCTCCGGGATGGCTTCGAGCACGTTGGCCGTCGCGAGGAACACGACGTCCGACAGGTCGAGTTCGACCTCCAGGTAGTGGTCGCGGAAGGTGTGGTTCTGCGCGGGGTCGAGGACTTCGAGCAGCGCCGCCGCCGGGTCGCCCCGGAAGTCGGAGCCGACCTTGTCGATCTCGTCCAGCAGGACCACCGGGTTCATCGACCCGGCCTCCTTGATGGCGCGGACGATCCGGCCGGGCAGCGCGCCGACGTACGTACGGCGGTGGCCGCGGATCTCGGCCTCGTCCCGGACGCCGCCGAGGGCGACGCGGACGAACTTGCGGCCCATGGCGTGCGCGACGGACTCGCCGAGCGAGGTCTTGCCGACGCCGGGCGGGCCGACGAGGGCGAGCACGGCTCCGCCGCGCCGGCCGCCGACGACTCCGAGGCCGCGGTCGGAACGCCGCTTGCGCACCGCGAGGTACTCGGTGATGCGCTCCTTCACGTCCGCGAGCCCGGCGTGCTCGGCGTCGAGCAGGGCCTGGGCGCCGCGGATGTCGTACTGGTCCTCGGTGCGCTCGTTCCACGGCAGTTCGAGGACGGTGTCGAGCCAGGTCCTGATCCAGCTTCCCTCGGGGGACTGGTCGCTGGACCGCTCCAGCTTCTCGACCTCCTTGAGGGCGGCCTCCCGCACGTTCTCCGGCAGGTCGGCGGCCTCGACACGGGCCCGGTAGTCGTCGGACTCGTCCTCGCCGTCCTCGCCCTTGAGGTCGCGCAGCTCCTTGCGTACGGCTTCGAGCTGGCGGCGCAGCAGGAACTCGCGCTGCTGCTTGTCGACGCCCTCCTGGACGTCCTTGGCGATGGACTCGGCGACGTCCTGCTCGGCGAGGTGCTCGCGCAGGTGCTCGGTGGCGAGCTTCAGGCGGGCCACCGGGTCGGCGGTCTCCAGCAGCTCGACCTTCTGGTCGAGGGAGAGGAAGGGCGAGTAACCGGAATTGTCGGCGAGGGCGGACACGTCGTCGATCTGCTGGACGCGGTCCACGACCTGCCAGGCGGCACGCTTGCGCAGCCAGCTCGTGGCCAGCGCCTTGTACTCCTTGACCAGGTCGGCGACCCGGCCGGGCAGCGGGTCGGGCACGGTCTCCTCGACCCGGGTGCCCTCGACCCAGAGGGCGGCGCCGGGTCCGGTGGTGCCCGCGCCGACCCGCACGCGTCCGCGCCCGCGGATCAGCGCGCCCGGGTCGCCGTCGGCCAGCCGGCCGACCTGCTCGACGGTGCCGAGCACACCCGTGCTCGCGTACGTCCCGTCGATGCGCGGGACCAGGAGTACCTGGGGCTTGCCGGGCGTTGACCGGGCAGCGGCCTGGGCGGCCTCCACGGCGGCCCGCACATCGGCGTCGTTCAGATCGAGCGGGACCACCATGCCGGGCAGCACGACCTCGTCGTCGAGCGGCAGCACGGGCAGAGTGAGTGATGCGGACGTCGAAGCCATGATCTTCCCTTCGGCATGCAAGTTGAGCTATGCCGACTCAATGCATCAGAGCCTGCCAATGTTCCCCGGGGGGTGTTCGCTGTGAGCGATCACATGGGGGCGACTGGGAGCCGACCTGATGGCGGGGCCCTGTGGCGCACGGCGAGACGCCCTGGCATCATCATCTCGGTAATGGTCAGCAAACGACAGAGACTATTACCAAAAAATGGTGATCGAGTGCTGGGGGCAGGGTGGACAGGATCGTGCGGGCCTGGGTGGACGGATGGGTCGCCTCACGCGGGGCGGCGCCGCCGGTGGTCCGGGACTGGGGATACACCGTCGACGTCGGGCTGGAGCAGCAGGTCACGCGGCACGTCTTCGGGGAGACGAACGGCGGGGTCGAGGAGGCGGTGGTCCGCAAGGTCGCGGACGCGGTGACCGCGCCCAACATCTGGCTCAAGGTGTTCACCGAGCCGTCGGACGTCCGGTCCTGGCTCGGCGAGGGGTGGTGGACCGACCCCGATCCGGCCTACCTGATGTCGGTACCGCTGACCCTCGCCGAGGGGCCCGGCCCCGCCGCAGCCCTGCCGGACGGCTACCGGCTGCGCACCTGGTCCCGGGGCGGCGTCGTCCGGGCCATGATCACGGCCTCCGACGGCTCCTGGGCGGCCCGCGGCCAGATCGCCCCGACGGGTGTGACGGCGGTCGTCGACCAGATAGCGACCTCGGCCGCCCACCGCCGCCGCGGTCTGGGCCGCGCCGTCATGCGCACCCTCGCCGAGGCGGCCATCCACCAGGGCGCGGAAACAGGCGTCCTGGCGGGAACCCCGGACGGGCGGGCCCTGTACGAAACGCTGGGGTGGCGGGTGGAGGCGCCGCTGCTGAGTGCGCGGTATGTGGGGGTGGGGGCGAGTTAGGGGCGGGGGTGGTCCTCGGCCCTCGGCTCTCGGCTCTCGGCTCTCGGCTCTCGGCTGCGGGCGGGTTCCCTGCGGTGGCGCCGGGCAGGATTTCGGTGCCCGGCGATGGGAGGCGGCCCCCGATGCCGGGACAGTCGTACGGTGCCGGCCGGCGTCAGGCTCGTTCGGCCTGGGCGGTCGCGCCGCGGGTTCGGGCCGCTCGGCGGACCAGGGGCCAGGTCGCCGTGCCGAGGGCCAGTGCCAGGACGTGGCCCCAGTTCGTCATGGGGTCGTCGGTCACGAGCAGGGCCGCGGCGAGCACCGAGCCGAACAGGGCCAGCAGGGGCCACCGCAGCCACGGCGAGACCACTCCCGCGAGCGCGCCGACGCACGCGGCCACACCGAAGCTGATGCCGTAGTCGAACCGGTGCAGCGAACTGCCGGGCAGGTGACCGGCCCACACCGCCAGCCCGACCGGCAGTTCGGTGGCCAGCGTGGCGCCCACGTGCCCGAGCAGGAAGACACCGGCGGCCCGCGCTCCCCCGATCCGCCGCTCCAGCGCGGTCAGCACGAGCAGGAATCCGACCGCGTACGGCGAGGTGATCCCGCCGACGATCCACAGCCCGCTCGCGAACAGCACGGCCACGGGGTACCGCACGAGGTGCGCGACATCCGTACTGGACGCCTGGTGCAGGGCGCGCACGACCCCGGGGTCCGCGTGCGTGGCGACGTACGAGGTGACGGCGAGGACCGCCGCGTACCCGAAGGTGAAGGGCGTGCCCAGCGGGGTGGGCAGCAGCCGTCGGACAGTCCCGGCGACCCGGGCGGCGGGGGCGCGCAGCCGACGCGCGAGACGTGCACCGAACCGCCGCGGGAGAGGCGGGCGCCCGGGCGCCCGGTCACCCCCGCCGGCTTGGCCGCTCCCCGCATTCCATTCGCTCCCGCCACTCCGCCCGCCCGGGCCAGGGGCCGCAACCGGCGCGGGGGCGGCGGACGCGACCGCGTATAGGGGCACCGGCACGGAACCCCGCCCCGCAGCCCGTTCGAACCGCCCGGCCCGGTCCGCCCTGTCCCCCGGGGTCGCCCGGTCCGCCCGGTCCGCCCGGTCCGCCGAGTCCGCCCGTCGTACGGATGCCGTCGGCGCGGAACCCCGGCTCGCCTCCTCCGGGAGACGCGCAGTCGACGCCTTCGGCTCGGCAGCCGGAACCCCGTTCGCGGGGCGGTCAGTCGACGCGGCGGGCGGCGCGGAATGCCGGCCCTCCGCCGCGCAGCGATTGGTCGGAGCGGTCGGCGCAGACCTCGGAACCCCGCCCGTCGGGCGCGCAGTCGACCCGGGTGGTGTCGGGTCGCTCGGCGCCGGGGCCGGAACAGGGCCTGTGCTCAGGTCCGTCGGGGCGGCGGCCCGGCCGGGTGCGGTGCGCTGGCGGGGTATGCCGTCGAGCCGGTCCGAGGCAGCGGCGTCCGGCTCCCGCCCCGGCGTCCGGCCCCGCCGTACGGCGGCAAGCCGCGCCCGCCCGGCGCCCACACCGTCCCGCACCCCGCTCCCCCGGGACGAACCGGCGCCCACCCCGTCCCGCACCCCGCTCCCCCGGGACTGCCCGGCGTCCAGACCGTCCAGCACCCCGCCCTCCGATGGGGAACCGGCATCCGCGTCCGCCCGCAAGCGCCTCTCGGCCGAAGCCTCCGCCCCCGTCTCCCCCTCTGCCCCCGGCTCCGAGGGCGTCCCCGCTCGCGGGCGGCCCCCCATGCTGCGTTCGTCCACGGTGGCGCGCTCCTTCCGTTCCGCCCCCAGCCTCCGCGCCCGCACCCGGCGCTGTCCACGACAGGTGCCCCGCACCCGGCGATTCACAACAACTCCTCATGGTTCCGCTCCGGAGTTCCGGCCCGGGTAATCCGCTGCCGCGCGCTCCGGCGCGAATGCCAGGATGGGCGCCATGACTGCCTCGTACGACACCCCTGTGGTCATCGACCGGAGCCAGGGCCCGTACGGCGAGGTCGTGCTGCGGCGTCACGGCGCGCTGCTGCAGATCATCGCCAACGGGTGCTTCCTGATGGACACCTCCGACGGGCGTTCCGAGCGCCTGCTGGTGGACGCCGCCCGTGACGCGCTGGACGGGCGGCCCGAGCCGGCCGTGCTGATCGGCGGGCTCGGCGTCGGGTTCTCCCTCGCACACGCCGCCGCCGACCCCCGCTGGGGCCGGATCACGGTGGTCGAGCGGGAGCCGGCCATCATCGGCTGGCACCGCGCCGGACCGCTCGCCGAGCTGTCGGCGACCGCGCTCGCCGACCCCCGCACCGACATCGTCGAGGCCGATCTCCTCGACTACGTCAATGAGATCTCCGACACGTTCGACGCGCTGTGCCTGGACATCGACAACGGCCCCGACTGGACGGTCACGGACGGCAACGCGGGACTGTACGGAAAGGCCGGACTGGCAAGCTGCGCAAGGGCGTTGAGGCCGGGCGGCGTCCTCGCCGTGTGGTCGGCCCAGCCCTCTCCGGAATTTGAAGGAACCTTGCGGAATGCCGGGTTCCAACAGGTCCGTACCGAAGAGATCCCCGTTGCCCGGGGCGTTCCCGACGTGGTGCATCTCGCGGTAAGGCCTGGATAGCCGAGGCCCCTTGCCTGCCCGTACTCTGCTTTCCTGACGCGGATCATTCAAGCGTCAAGCGCAGTCATGGGATCACCCCACGGATTCCGGAAAGCACACTCAGGGGCGGGCGATGGAGCAGACACACACCTCCCAGAACGGCACGACGGCGACACCGGGCGCTCAGCGCAGGGTGCTGGTGGTCGAGGACGACCCGACGATCGTCGAGGCCATCGCGGCCCGGCTGCGCGCCGAGGGATTCCTCGTGCAAACCGCGGGCGACGGCCCCGCCGCGGTGGACACCGCCGAGGCCTGGCAGCCCGACCTGCTGATCCTCGACATCATGCTGCCCGGCTTCGACGGCCTGGAGGTCTGCCGCCGCGTGCAGGCCGCCCGCCCGGTGCCGGTGCTGATGCTCACCGCGCGCGACGACGAGACCGACATGCTGGTCGGGCTCGGCGTCGGCGCCGACGACTACATGACCAAGCCGTTCTCGATGCGCGAGCTGGCCGCGCGCGTGCACGTCCTGCTGCGGCGGGTCGAGCGCGCGGTGGTCGCCGCCTCCACCCCGCGCAGCGGCATCCTGCGCCTCGGCGAGCTGGAGATCGACCACGCGCAGCGGCGGGTGCGGGTGCGCAGCGAGGACGTGCACCTCACGCCCACCGAGTTCGACCTGCTGGTCTGCCTGGCGAACACCCCGCGCGCGGTGCTCTCGCGCGAGCAGCTCCTCGCCGAGGTGTGGGACTGGGCCGACGCGTCCGGCACCCGGACCGTGGACAGCCACATCAAGGCGCTGCGCCGCAAGATCGGCGCCGAGCGGATCCGTACGGTGCACGGCGTGGGCTACGCGCTGGAGACCCCGACTCCCTGAGCCGGGCCGTCGTCGGAACCCCGGGGCCAACGCGTCCGGGACCTTCGTGAGGGGCTGATGTGATGAGCGGGCTCGGCGAGCGGGGGCGCGGGCTCGGTGCGCGCGGCTCGGGACAGCGCGGGTCCGGCGCGCGCGCGGCCGGGCAGCGCGGCCTCGGTGCGCGCGGTTTCGGGGAGCGCGGTGGCGCGGGTCCCTGGGCCGGTGTGCGGCCGTTCTCGATCAAGACCAAGCTGGGCGCGCTGGTCGTCATCTCCGTGCTCATCACCACGGGTCTGTCGATGATCGCGGTGCACACCAAGACGGAGCTGCGCTTCATCACGGTGTTCTCGATGATCGCCACGCTGCTGATCACCCAGTTCGTGGCGCACTCGCTGACCGCGCCGCTGGACGAGATGAACGCGGTGGCCCGGTCCATCTCGCACGGCGACTACACCCGCCGGGTACGCGACGACCGGCGCGACGAGCTGGGCGACCTGGCCCAGACGATCAATCTGATGGCGGACGAGCTGGAGGCCCAGGACCGCCAGCGCAAGGAACTCGTGGCGAATGTCTCGCACGAGCTGCGCACGCCGATCGCGGGCCTGCGGGCGGTGCTGGAGAACGTCGTGGACGGGGTGTCCGCCGCCGACCCGGAGACGATGCGCACGGCGCTGAAGCAGACGGAGCGGCTCGGCCGGCTGGTGGAGACCCTGCTCGACCTGTCCCGGCTGGACAACGGCGTCGTCCCGCTGCGGCGCCGGCGCTTCGAGGTGTGGCCGTATCTGTCGGGCGTGCTGAAGGAGGCCAACATGGTCGCCTCGGCGCGGGCGGGCATCGCCTCCGGCTCGGGCAGCCACACCCGTACCGACGTCCATCTGCACCTGGACGTGTCGCCTCCGGAGCTGACCGCGCACGCGGACCCGGAGCGGATCCACCAGGTCGTGGCGAATCTCATCGACAACGCGGTCAAGCACAGTCCGGCGCACGGCCGGGTCACCGTCAGGGCGCGACGGGGCGATCACCCGGAGTCGCTGGCCCTGGAGGTGCTGGACGAGGGTCCCGGCATCCCGAAGTCGGAGTGGCACCGCGTCTTCGAACGGTTCAACCGCGGCGGGGTGCCCTCGCCGCACGGCCCCGGCAGCGACGGCGGCACGGGCCTCGGGCTGGCCATCGCCCGCTGGGCGGTCGATCTGCACGGCGGCCGGATCGGTGTGGCCGAATCCGAGCGGGGCTGCCGGATCCAGGTCATCCTTCCGGGCCTTCCTTCTCTGCCAAGTTGACGTAAAGTTCGAAGCGGAGCCGCAAGATCCATCACGGTCGCCGCAGGCGTACACGTGTGATCAGGCACAGGGCCGGGTGAGTCGTGCCGCGACCCGGGATCGACGTACCCTGGCAGAAGCGGAACCCCGCTTGTTTCCCGCCATTTCCCCGGGCGAAACACGGATTCCGATGTGACTTGCACGACGTTGGACGGGCCCGGCCTGACCTTCCCGGCCAGGGAGGCGTAGCCTTTATTCCCGCTGTCCATCACCTTGTGAAGCGGAAGAGGGCGGTTGCCGCCGTGTCGCCACAGTCCCCCAGTAACTCGAGCACATCGACCGAGGACCAAGCCGGGAAGAACCCCGCCGCGGCCTTCGGACCCAACGAGTGGCTCGTCGACGAGATCTATCAGCAGTACCTCCAGGATCCGAACTCCGTAGACCGAGCCTGGTGGGACTTCTTCGCCGATTACAAGCCCGGGGCGCCCGCCGCCTCGGCTCCGGCGGGTACTGCGGCCGCGGGGGCCGCAGGGACCACCACGGCCGCGTCGGCCGCTCCGGCCGCCCCCGCGCCGCCCGCGGCGCGCCAGGCTCCCCCTCAGCCGGCCCCCGCCGCTCCGGCCGCGCCCGCTCCGGCCGCGCCCGCGGC
>NZ_JBEYFY010000096.1:0-14853 GCF_040703595.1 Streptomyces sp. NPDC007084 | reverse complement strand
GCCCAGTACAGGATCGCGATCATGATGGTGACCAGGACCACCAGGACGGGCCACTTGGCGATCGACCACACCGTCAGCGCGCTGTCCCCGACCCCCAGCGCCGCGCCGGCCTGACGGGCGATGCCGCCGGTGAAGACCACGATCAGCGAGCTGGCCACCGCCATCACCATCAGCACGACCGTGACGCCCACCCGCACGGGCAGGACCTTCCAGATCGGACGGCCCTCGGGCATGTCGTAGATGGCGTTCGCGGCGCGGATGAAGGCCGCCACGTACCCGGAGGCCGACCACACGGCCAGCACCAGGCCGACGATCGCGACGATCGAGCCGATGCCCGCGTTGCCCTGGAGCTGCTCCACGGCCCGGGTGAGGATGTTGCGCGTCGAGCCGGGAGTGAGCTGCTTGAGGTTGTCCAGCACCTTGTCGGTGGTCGACTTCCCGGTGATGCCGAGCAGGGAGACCAGGACCAGCAGCGCCGGGAACAGCGCCAGGATCCCGTAGTAGGTCAGCGCCGCCGCCCGGTCGGTCAGCTCGTCCTTCTTGAACTCCCGCACGCTGCCCGACAGGACCTTGCCCCAGGCCCTGCGGGGCAGGTCCGTGGGCGTGTCCGGTGCCCTCTCCTCCACCTCGGGGCCGGGTCCCGCCTCGTCCGGCGTGGGCATGTCCTGTCCGTCGTCCGCGTCGGTTCGTCCTGGAAGCCTGAATTTCGCCATGGCCGCCGGGTACCCAGGCTCACGCTGTTGAGCGTCGGCGGGCCGCACGGTGTGGCGGGGAACTCGGCGGCGGGCGACGCCCGATTGGCGTCGTGGTGTCGCGGTACGGGCCGACTTCGGATGCAGTGGAAGGTGCGTTCCCTCGCCGTGGGACTGCTCCTGTGTGGGTTCCGCGACGAGGGGAACGCGATTCAGGAGAGCGGACCGTCCCGGTCCGTTCGGCTTCCTACACGCGGACATGGGAGAAATGTCATGCCGGCAGGTTCGAGTCCCAAGCGCGAGCGTCAGTACGAGCACATCAAGGAGAGCGCCGAGAAGCGCGGCGCCTCCACCGGGCGGGCGAAGGAGATCGCCGCGCGCACGGTCAACAAGGAGCGCGCGAGGTCAGGCGAGTCGAAGACGGCGAGCAAGACCTCCACCCGCGACAAGAAGTCCGCGTCCCAGCGTGGCGGTGAGCGCTCGCACAGCGGCGCGCAGGGCCCGACCCGGGACCAGCTCTACGCGGAGGCCAAGAAGAAGAACGTCGAGGGCCGTTCCTCGATGAACAAGGAGCAGTTGCGCAAGGCGGTCGGGCGCTGACTCCCGCCCCCCTCCGCCGCTCGACGTCAGGACCCGTTTCCTCGACGCAACGACGCAACGACGCAACGACGCAGCGACGCGACAACGTGACGACGACACCCGACGTCCCCCGACGCACCCCGACCCACCCGGACGCCCCTCGACGTAAGGAGCCGCCTCGTGCGCGCACTGGCCCTCGTCTGCTCGCTCAACGCCTCGCCCACCTCGTCCAGCAGCCACCTGCTCGCCGAGCAGGTGATGGCGAAGTTCGGTGATCTCGGGGTTGAGGGCGAGCTGGTACGGGTGGCGGACCACGACATCCGGCCCGGTGTGGAGCTGGACATGGGCGGCGGTGACCAGTGGCCCGAGCTGCGCGAGAAGGTGATGGCGGCGGACATCCTGCTCATCGCCACGCCGATCTGGCTCGGGCACCCCTCCAGCCTGTGCCAGCGCGTCCTCGAACGCCTGGACGCGGAGCTGCCCGAGAAGGACGGGCAGGGCAGGCTCCTCACGTACGGCAAGGTCGCGGCCGTGGCCGTCGTCGGCAACGAGGACGGCGCGCACAAGGTCAGCGCCGACGTCTTCCAGGCCCTCAACGACGTCGGGTTCTCGCTGGCGCCGGGCGCGGTGACCTACTGGGTCGGCGAGGCCCAGCAGGGAACCGACTACCAGGACCTGAAAGCGACACCCGACTCCGTGGCGTCGACGACGCACACCCTCGCGGTCAACACCGTGCACCTCGCCCGCCGGCTCGCCGACGACCCGTATCCGGCCGGCTGAGCGGGGATGCCTCATACGCGTACCCGCCCCCCTACGCACCCCTGCTCACGACTTCCCTGTCGTCAGCCCGAGGCCTGAGGCCGGTTCCGGCCCCTGGCCGGAACCGCCTGGGAAGCCAGGAAGCGCAGCCCCTCGTGTGAAGGCGTGCCGGGCGGAGCGGTGAGGATCATGAGGCACTGGTCGGGATCATGCGGAAGGGTGAGGATCTGCCAGTCCAGGGTGAGGTCGCCCGCCGCCGGATGCCGGTAGCGCTTCGTCCCGAACGTCTTGTGGGCCACGTCGTGGGAGGCCCACCAGCGGCGGAAGTCCGCTTCCTGGGCGGACAGTTCGGCCACCAGAGCCCGGAGGTCCGGTGCGGTGGGCGTGATGGCGGCGTCCATGCGCACGAAGGACACACAGGCCCGCGCGCTGCTTTCCCAGTCGGTGTAGAGGTCACGGATCGACGGACCGAGGAACGCCATGCGCAGCAGGTTGCGCTCGTGCGGCGGGAGCGCGGCGAAGTCGGTGTAGAGGGCACTGGCCATGGTGTTCCAGGCCAGTACGCTCATATGGGGCCCCAGGAGCATGGCGGGGGTGTCGTTGAGGCTGTCCAGCAGCAACTGGGTCTGGGGGCGCACGCGCCGGGCCGGTAGCTCGTGGCGGTGGGGCTTGGCCGCGGCCTTGTCGGCCAGTTTGTAGAGGTAGTCGGTCTCGTCGGCGTCCAGGCGCAGGGCGCGGGCGATGGCACCGAGGGCGGACGGCGAGGCGCCGGGGAGCTTCCCCTGTTCGAGGCGGGTGTAGTACTCGGTGCTGATCGAGGCCAGTTCGGCCACCTCTTCACGGCGCAGCCCCTCGACGCGACGTGGGCGGGACGTGGGGACGAGGCCGACCTGATCCGGGGTGATCGCCGCGCGGCGGGCCTTGAGGAAGTCGCCGAGTTCGCTGCTCTTGCCGGGGTGCTGGGCGCGCATGATGCACCAATTGTCGCCCCTCGTCGTCTCGGCCCGCATGTCGCTGGGGGGCCATGATCCTGCCCTGGCACGGCCGTAGGCATGGTGCGAACGTGGACGCGAGGACCGGCCCGACCTCGTTGACCTGCGGTTACGGGTACGGGAAGGTGTCACGCCACGCCGTGCTAGGAGGAGCTGATGCGAGCTGTGTCGGCGGCTGTGAGTGCCGGGTGGGCGGCTGTGGGTACGGCGGACTCGGCGGCGCCCGAGCATACGGGAGGCCGCGCGGGGTCCGCGGGTACGGCGGCCTCCGCGGGTCCGGTTCCCTCCGCGGGTCCGGTTCCCTCCGTGGGTACGGCGACGGCGGCCTCCACAGGTACGGCTCCTTCTGCGGGTGCGACGGTTGCCGTGGTCGACGCCCCGGTGCCGGAGCCGGCCGGGGGCCAGCTCCTGGTGCGGGTGGCCGCGGCCGGGATCAACCGCGTCGACGTGGAAGCCGCCCGATCCGGGCCCTGGAAGCGGACACTGGGCTGGGAAGCGGCCGGTGTTGTGGCGGTGGCCGGCCCCGGGACGCACACCTTCCGGCCGGGTGACGCGGTGATCGGGTGGACCTACTGGTTTTCCAGCGGGCGCGGAACGCAGGCCGAGTACGTGGTCCTCGACGCGTCGGAGACGGCAGCGGCACCCGTCTCCGTCGACGCCGGAGAGGCCGCCACCCTGCCGCTCAACGGCGCGACGGCCTGGCAGGCTCTCGCCCGGACGGGCGCCGAGCCCGGGGAATCCCTCCTGGTCATCGGTGCTGCCGGCGCGATCGGGGGTTTCGCCATCGATCTCGCCACCGCCCGGGGCATGACGGTGTGGGGCGTCGCCGCACCCACGGACGCCGAGTTCGTGGGCGGCCGGGGCGCGCACTTCATCGGCCGGGGAGACACCGCTGTCGACCAGGTGCGGGCGGCCTGCCCATCCGGCGTGGACGCGGTTCTCGCCACGGCGTGGGTCGACCAGGCGTGGCGTGCCGTGCTGCGCCCCGGCGGGCGGTTCGTCAGCACGGTCGGGCAGACGCTGCCCGGGATCGACAACGAGTTCCTCAATGCCCACCCCGACGCCGGCGAACTCGCCGAGCTGGCTTGCCTGGTCGACCGTGGCGCGCTGCGCCTCAGGCCGGCGGACCGGTTCCCCCTCGACCAGGCGGCCACCGCCTACGCCTTGGCCGACGCGCCGGGAAAGCGCGGGCGCGTCGTCCTCACACCCTGACATCGAACGAGGTGTTCCCCATGGAATCCGTGACCTTCAAGAACAAGTCCCTGGACGTCGCCGCCGACATCTACTTCCCGGCCGGCTTCGACCCCGCCCGCACGTACCCGGCGATCGTCAGCGCGCACCCGATCGGGAGCTGCAAGGAGCAGACCTCCGGCAACGTTTACGGCACCAAGCTCGCCGACGAGGGTTATGTCGTCCTCGCCTTCGACGCCACCTACCAGGGCGACAGCGGCGGCGAACCCCGCTGGATCGAGGACCCCGGCCCGCGGGTGGAGGACTTCCGCTGCGCGGTGGACTACCTGGTCACCCTGGACTACGTCGACGAGGACCGCATCGGCGTGCTCGGCATCTGCGGCGGAGGCGGCTACGCGGTGAACGCGGCGCTGACGGAACGCCGCTTCAAGGCCGTCGGCACCGTCACCGGCGTCAACTTCGGCCGCATGATGCGCGAGGGCGATCTCAGCCCCGACGCGGCGATCACCACCCTGGACGCCATCGCGAAGCAGCGGACCGCCGAGGCGCGGGGCGCGGAGCCGCGCGTCGACAGTTCCCTGCCGGACTCGCCGGAGCAGGCCGACGAACTCGGCGTCACCGCCCTCGACGTACTGGAGGCCACGAAGTACTACCGCACGCCTCGCGGACAGCAGCCCAACGGCGCCACCAAGTCCCTGTTCTCCCACATGGGACCCGCCGTGGGCTGGGACGCGTTCCACCTGGCCGAACACCTGCTCACCCAGCCGTTGCAGATCATCGTGGGCGGAATTCCCGGCGAGTTCGGCGCCTACCGGGACGGGTTCGACCTGTTCAACCGGGCGCGCTCGCAGCAGAAGGACATCCTCGTCGTCCCCGGTCAGTCCCACTACGACCTGTACTGGAAGCCGGAGGCCACCGAGGCGGCGTTGGCGGCGCTGGTGCCGTTCTACAACAAGTACCTCTGACCCGCCGCCACGCCTCCAGCGTCCTCAGGGCCCCCGGGGCGCAGACACGGCAGAGCCCCGGGGGCGGCACGGTCGTCGCGGCGGCCGTTCTCACACCGAGGCGGCGGCGAGGGTGGGGTAGCAGTCGATGACCGTGTCCAGGCCGACGAGTTCGACCACCCGCCGCACGGGGGTGCTCAGGGCCGCCAGCCGGACCCAGCCGCCGGCCGCGCGGGCGTCGCGGTGTGCGGTCGCGAGGACGCTGATGGCGCTGGAGTCGATGAAGGTGACCGCGCCGAAGTCGACCACCGACTTCACCGGCCCGCCGCCGTCGACCCGAAGGGCCCGCGCCAGGGCGTCCACGTTGGCGGCGTCGATCTCCCCACTCAGCACCAGCACACGCAGCCCGGCGGCGGCGGTCCGATGGATGGACAGCCGACCGGGCTGCTCGACGGTGTCGCGCATATCTGCCACGTGCCCTTCAACAACTCTCTGCCATACGACCCATGCCTTCGAAGAGAAGGCTTGAAGCGCTACATCCTACTGAGTTTGTGATCGCCGAGGGGTGCTTCACATAACGCGCCGACGTGCGTGTGCACCGGCTCGGGAGGGGTACCCATGGGCGCCCTCGGGAGCGCGTGGGTGCCCCTCGGGAGTGGCGGGCGGGGTGAGCGGCGGAACGGGCGCCGCCGGACTCTCTGTGAATCTATGAATTGCGAAATTCTGCAATTCACTACATGCTGTGTGGGCCGGGTCCGCGGGCGGCCGTGGGCACGGCACCAGGCGACACCTCGAGGGTCCGGGGTGGTGAAGGGAGTCCCAGGCCATGCCGGTTCCGCTGTATCAAGCCAAAGCCGAGTTCTTCCGCATGCTCGGGCACCCGGTGCGCATACGCGTGCTGGAGCTGCTGCAAGGCGGTCCCATGCCCGTACGTGATCTGCTGGCCGCGATCGAAGTGGAGCCCTCGACGCTCTCGCAGCAGCTCGCGGTCCTGCGCAGGTCGGGCATCGTCACCTCGGCCCGTGACGGCTCGACCGTGGTCTACGAACTGGCGGGCGGGGACGTGGCGGAGCTGATGCGGGCCGCGCGACGCATCCTGACCGAGATGCTGTCCGGGCAGAACGAACTCCTGGAAGAGCTGCGGGAAGCCGAGGTCACGGCTTCGTGAGTACGTTCCTCGCCCGGGCCGTGGGCCGGGTGCGCTCCCTGTTGCCCGCCCGCGCCGACTTCGCGGTCATGGCCCGTAACCCGCGCCGCGACCTGCTCGCCGGCCTCACCGTCGCCATCGTGGCCCTGCCGCTCGCGCTGGGCTTCGGCGTCTCCTCCGGCCTCGGCGCCGAAGCCGGGCTGGCGACCGCCGTGGTGGCGGGCGCCCTTGCCGCACTCTTCGGCGGCTCCAACCTCCAGGTCTCCGGCCCCACCGGCGCGATGACGGTCGTGCTGGTGCCGATCGTCGCCCGGTACGGGCCCGGCGGGGTGCTGACCGTCGGGCTGATGGCCGGTGTCCTGCTGATCGCGCTCGCGCTGCTGAAGGCCGGCCGCTACATGCGCTACATCCCCGCCCCGGTGGTGGAGGGCTTCACCCTCGGCATCGCCTGCGTGATCGGCCTCCAGCAGGTGCCCAACGCGCTGGGGGTGGCCAAGCCGGAGGGCGACAAGGTCCTGGTCGTCACCTGGCGCGCGGTCGAGGAGTTCGTACGCACCCCCAACTGGACCGCCGTGATCCTGGCCGTCGCCGTGGCGGCCGTGATGCTGCTGGGTGCTCGCCGGTACCCCACGATCCCGTTCTCCATCGTCGCGGTCATCGCCGCCACCCTGGCCACCCAGCTCTTCCACCTGGACGCGGCCGCCCCGATCGGCGACCTGCCCGCCGGGCTGCCCGCCCCCTCCCTGGCCTTCCTCGATCTGTCCGCGCTGGGTTCGCTGCTCGCCCCGGCCGTCGCCGTCGCCGCGCTGGCCGCGCTGGAGTCGCTCCTGTCGGCGACGGTCGCGGACGGGATGACGGTCGGCCAGCGGCACGACCCGGACAGGGAACTCTTCGGGCAGGGCATCGCCAACCTGGCCGCGCCGCTGTTCGGCGGCGTCCCGGCGACGGCCGCGATCGCCCGTACCGCGGTCAACGTCCGTACCGGCGCGGGCTCCCGGCTCGCCGCCTTGACGCACGCCGCCGTCCTCGCGGTGATCGTGTTCGCCGCCGCCCCGCTGGTCTCCAAGATCCCCCTGGCCGCGCTGGCCGGGGTGCTGCTGGCCACCGCGATCCGGATGGTGGAGGTCGGCGCGCTGCGCGCGATGGTCCGCGCGACCCGCTCGGACGCGATCGTGCTGGTCCTGACGGCCGTCGCCACGCTGGCCCTTGACCTCGTCTACGCGGTGATTATCGGCTTGGCCGTCGCGGGTGCCCTGGCCCTGCGGGCCGTCGCGAACCAGGCCCGCGTGGACCAGGTCGACTTCAAGGCCGACCTGCCCGGCGAGCACAGCGACGAGGAACACGCGCTGCTCGCGGAGCACATCGTCGCCTACCGGATCGACGGGCCGCTGTTCTTCGCCGGAGCCCACCGCTTCCTCCTCGAACTCTCCGAGGTCGCGGACGTGCGGGTGGTCATCCTGCGGATGTCGCGGATCACCACGATGGACGCGACCGGCGCCCTGGTCCTCAAGGACGTGGTGGAGAAGCTGAACCGGCGCGGCATCGCGGTCATGACCTCCGGGATACGTCCCGGTCAGCGCCAGGCCCTGCGGTCGGTCGGCGCCCTGGAACTCCTCCAGTCGGAGGGCCGCGAGTACGCCTCCACCCCGGAGGCCATCGCCGGGGCCCGCTCCTACCTGCACCACGCCGGTGTCCTGCCCGCCGTCCCCGTCCCCGTCACCGAAGAGGCTTCCCGATGACCACCCCCGCCGCACGCCACCGGGCCGAGGCCGCCGGCGCCGAAGCCTCGCGCGCCCCGTCCGTACGGGCCCCGCTCATGGACCTGCCGGACGGGATCAAAGTGGCCGGCGGCACCGGCGGAACTGGCGGCGCTGGCGGCACCGGCGGGACTGGCGGGACCGTGACCGCCACGGGCCCCGCTGAGACGATCACCGGCGCGGACCGGCCCGCCCGCTACCGCCGTACGCTGCCCGGCCGGGCGTACGGTTCGCACGACACCACCCCGGCGCGGATCCGCCCGCGGACGGTGACCGGGTCCCGCCTGGCCCGTTCCGAGGCCACCCGGTGAGCACTCGGCTCGATTCCCTGCCGCTGCGGCATGTGCTGACACTGCCCGCGATGGGCTCGGCGGTACGGATCGCCCGCGAGACCACCGAACAGGTCCTCACCGAATGGGGCATCAGCCGCCGCCATCCCACCGTGGATCCGGCGCTGCTGATCCTGTCCGAGCTGGTGGCCAACAGCGTCCGGCACGCCGCCGCTCTGTCGCCGAACGTCACCGTGATCTACGCGGCCGGGACGGACACGTTCGCGTTCGCCGTCCACGACCGTCATCCGTGCCGGCCCGCTCTGTTCGCCGCGGGCACCGGCGGAGGCAGCGGCGGCGGCAGCGGCGGAGGCAGCGGCGGACTGGGCACCGTCATGGAGCTGACCCTGGGCCTGGGCGGCACCGCCGTCGTCCGAGGCGACGCGGACGGCAAGGGCAAGAGCATCTGGATCACCCTCCCCCTGTGAAAGACGGGGCCAGCAGCCCGACGACCCCCATGGAGCGGCGCTGCACCCCCCCACCCACCCCAACCAGACCTCGAAGGCCAAGGACAACCCGTCCGGCAGGCCCTTCGGGCGGCGGGCGGGCACTTCAGAGGGCTTCGGCGGAGCCGTCAGCCGTGGAAGGCGCACCGAACCCCCTGCCACGGCTTGCCGAATTGCCGACCTCCGCAATTCACGAGGTCACCATGTCCGTATGAGGGCGCGAGGATGTCCCCATGGCGAACAGTTGTGGGTGGATGCGATGCACGGCGGGCGCACGACGGCGGCCGTCCGGCACTCCGGCGACCGCTACGGGCGCGGGGCGGGCGCGATGAGCACACCGCTGTACCAGTTGAAGGCGGAGTTCTTCAAAACCCTCGGCCATCCGGTACGGATCCGCGTGCTGGAACTCCTCAGCCGGCGCGAACACGCGGTCTCCGAAATGCTCGGTGAGGTGGGCGTGGAGGCGGCCCACCTCTCCCAGCAGCTGGCGGTGCTGCGCCGGGCCAACCTCGTCATCCCCCGCCGGGAGGGCTCGGCCGTCTACTACTCGCTGGCCAATGCGCAGGTGGCGGAGCTACTGCGGGTCGCGCGCACCATCCTGTCCGGCGTACTGGCGGGCCAGGCCGAGCTGCTGGCCGACCTCGAGGCCGCCGAACCGAAGGCAACGACCCGGCGGCGCAGACCGTCTTAGACGGCGGCCCCCGGCGCCGGCCGCTCTCGGCGGAAACCGTTCCGCGCTCCGCAGGCGGGAGCGGCCACTTCCTGTCCCCTCCTGCGGGGCGCGGCCATGCGGCCCTCCCCGTACCGCTGGCGGAAGGGCAGCAGCCGTTTCCGCCTCCCGGAAGGCGCCATCGGCCTCGTCCCGGAGGGTACGGATGAGCCGGGCCTCGATTCCTCTCCTCGACTTCCGAGGTGACGACACGCGCAACTCCGGGAGGTACTGAAGTGAGCGGCGGCAGGCGGCATATGGAGCCGGTGGACGTTCATCTGATCGCGTTGCGCGAGGGGGCGGCGGGGCCGGAGGTGCTGTTGTCGCGCCGGGCCGGGGAGGTGTACGCGGCCGGCTGCTGGCACCTGCCCTCGGGGCACCTGGACGGACCCTGGGAACACGTCGTCACCGCTCTGGTGCGCGAGACCCTGGAAGAGACCGGACTGCGCGTCGACCCGGCCGATGCGCGGGCGGCTGTCACGGTTCACCACCGCGCTCCCGGCGGTGAAAGCCGGATCGGGCTGTTCTTCGAGGTACGGCGCTGGCACGGCGTCGCCGAGGTGAGGGAACCCGAGGTGTGCGACGCGATGGACTGGTTCACGTTCGACTTGCTGCCCGAACCGATGGTCGCGTACTGCCGGGCCGGACTGGACGCCTACCGGGCCGGCGCCCGGATGGCGGTCCATTTCCAGGAACCCGGCGACGCGATCGCGTACGAGCCGGCCGCGGACCGGCTGTTCGTCATCCCGGGCCGGGAGGCGGCTCACATCGACGCGGGCGATGGTCGTGAGCAGCGAGACGTCTTCTGAGCGCACGCCGTGTGCGCCGCGAGTCCGACTGTCCAAGTGCCCGAGATCTCTCTACGGTTGGGTTCGGACGCTTTGGGTGGCCGGACGGCCGAAGGGGGATGCGTGGAAGCCGAGTTGGCGCAACTTGCCGTGTCGGGGGCGACGACGCTGGTCGGGCTGATCGTGTCGGACTCCTGGGAGCGCGCGAAGACCGGCCTGGCCGGGTTCTTCGGCCGCCGCGGTACCGCTGAGGCCGCCGAACGGGAACTACAGGCGGAACGCGCCGAGTTGGACAGCGCTGAGGCAGCGGGGGACACCCGGCGCCAAGCCCAGGTTCAGGAGCGCCTGAGGCAGCGGCTGGAGGCCATCTTCCAGAGCGACCCCGGCGCGGCCGAGGAACTGGCACGGATGCTGTCCACGCTGGCACCGGACGCGTCGCGTACGTTCGTCAACCTCGTCAGCGGAGGGGTGAACTACGGCCCCGCCTTCCAGGGTTCACACATCCACGGCGGCATCACCTTCAACGTCCAGTCCGCACCCACACCCGCTTCGGAACGTACGCCCAGACCCGACCAGGTACCGATTGTCACCGTGAAGTACAGCAACCGAAGGGCCGAACTCGCCGCCCTGGACGCGGCACTCGCCCCCCGGCCGGATCGGCCGGGCCCCGTCGCCGTCGACGTCCTGGACGGACTTCCCGGAGTCGGGAAGACGGCCATGGCCTGGCGGTGGGCGGAAACGGCCCAGGACCACTTCCCGGACGGCCAGTTGTACGTGGACTTCGCAGCCTTACGGGACCAGGTCACGCCGATGACCGGACCCGGCGCCGATGTCTCGGAGGCCCTGGCCATGTGCCTGCGGTCGCTGCCTGGAGGCGACATCGGCATGCCGAGTTCCCTCGCGGAGCGAACCAACCAGTTCCGGTCCCGTACGGCCAGCCTGCGGCTCCTGCTCGTCCTCGACGACGTGAACCATCCCGCCCAGGTTCGCGCGCTGATCCCCAAGGGGCCGGGCAGCGCCGTCCTGGCCACGAGCCAGTTCAGACTCGGCGAGCTGGCCCTGCACGAGGGCGCCCGGCTGATCTCCGTCAAGCCGCTGGACCCGCACGGGGGGCTGGAACTGCTGCGGGACCGATGCGGCACACAGGCCGTCGAGGCCGAACAGGAGGCGGCGGAGCGCTTGGTGGAGCTGTGCGGCGGCCTGCCGGTGGCCCTCCAGGTGGCGGCGGCGCGGCTGGTCACCGACGACAGCCTGAGCATGGCGGAACTGGCCGCCGAACTGGACGACGAGACCGACCGGCTGGCCGGCCTCGCACTGGATGGAGAGGAGTCTTCGGTGTCCGCGGTTCTGGGTCCGTCCTACCGGCTGCTGCCGCCCGACGCCGCTCGGCTCTACCGGCTGCTCGGATGGCTGCCGTTCGGCGTCTTCGACGCCGGCGTCGCCGCGGTGGCCGCCGGCACCGACACGCGGAGCGCCAAGCGTGTGCTGCGCGTGCTGGTGAAGGCGAGCCTGGTGGAGGGCATGAGCGACGGCCGGTACCGCATGCACGACCTCGTACGTCTGCACGCCCGGGAGCGCGCGGCAGAGGAGGAGCCGGCAGCCGAGGAGGCGGCGCTGACGGAGCGGGTGGGCACGCACTATCTCGTCCTGACCGCGTTCGCCGACCGGGCGCTCAGGAAGGAGCGGCTGCGGATCGCCGACCTGACGGACGTACTCCGGGACGCCGCCGACCCGTTCACCGCCGCCGGCGGCCCGCCGCCCCTGGAGTGGCTGGACACCGAGCACCCCGCCATCCTGGCGATCCTGCGAGCGGTCGTCCGGTACGAGCTGCACAGCCTGGGCTGGCAACTGGCCGAGGCCTTCTCGGTGTTGTTCCTGTACCGCCGCTACCTCAGGACATGGCGGGAGACGCTGGAACTGGGCATCGAGGCGGCCGCGGCGGTGAGAGCCTCCGCCAGTACGGAAGGTGGCCAGGGCGCACCGGGGGAGGACGCGGAGGCCGCCCGAGCGGGGGAGGCGAGGCTGCGCAGCCTGCTGTCCCGCCCGCTGCTGGACCTCGGAGAGAACGACCTCGCGAGAGAACAACTGGAGCAGGCCGTCGCGCTCGCCGACGCGACCGACCGCCTCGCCCTGCGAGCCTCGGTCCAGGAGTTTCACGGCCGGTACCTGGACATCGCAGACCCGGCCCGCGCCGTAGAGGCCTACCAGCGGTGCCTCGAACTCAACGAGCGGGCCGGGGAATCCCGTGGTGCGGCGCTCGCCGTCTTCTTCCTCGGCTGCGCTCTCGACGCCCGAGGCGATCACGCGGAGGCGCTGGCCCTGCTGCGCCGGGCACAGCACGAGCTGGAGAGCCGCGCGGAGCCCGACACGAGGATGTCCGCCCGGGTCCGGGCCGCCATCGGCGTCGCCCACGGTCATCTCGGCGAGACCGAGGCGGCGATCGGTGAACTCCTCGAAGCGGTACGGGCGCTGGGGAGTGTGGCGAAGGGGATGGAGTACGAGGCGAAGGCCCGGGAACAGCTCGCCGACGTCGCGCAGCGGGCGGGCGGCCGCACGGAACTGGTGAGGCAGTGCCTGAGCCGGGCCGCCGACATCTACGAGACGCTCGGCAACAACTCCCGGGCGGGAGAACTGCGGCGACGGTTGGAAGGTCTCGACGGTTGACGTCTCGACCTGTTCGCGCGGGCGGGAGGCCGGGTCATCCGTTCGGCAGGGCGGGGCGAAGTCGCAGTACGACGTCCTCGTGCCGTATGTCACCTACGTGCAAGGCCACTTGGGTATCGTCCAGCGCAACTCCCGCGCGCAGAAGGGCGTACACGACCGCCGCAGGCAGACTCGGGTCCACCGGCGGGCCCGTGACCGCCGCCTCCACGACCCTGCCGTCCCGGAGGCCGACCAGGCAGACGTTTCCGCGCACCGCCGAGGCGGCGAGCAGGCTTCCGGGGAGCTGGGCGAGGGTGTCCCCGATCCAGCGCAGCGCACCGACGGACGTCGGCGCGGCGTCCCGTCGGACGATCACCGACGCGCTCTCCGTCAGCCGGGGGTCGCGCTCGTCGTCCGCGCAGGCCAGATGGGTGAAGCGGGCGCTGGTATCCGGCCGGGCCGCGCCGTACGCGGTGACGGTCGCCGGAACACGCTGCACGGTGACCGTCGGTGCCGCGCTGTCCCCGGTGATGGCGGTGGTCACCTGCCAGGAGGTGACCGGCGTGGCGGGCGGATCGGGCACCGGCAGTACCAGGGAGGCCGGCGGTGGGGAGGCCGCTTCCGGGAGCTTCAGCAGTTCGTAGAAGGCGGTACGCAGCCGGGCGAGGGCGTGTCCCGGCTCGGCGAAGGCCTGCGCCGCGACCGCCGCGTACCGCTGGGGCCTGTGCTCGCGTACGGCGTCCTCCACCTGCCGGCGCAGATCTCCGCCGGGATCGAGCCGGGGGGCGATGGCGGCCATGCTGTGGGCGGCCGTCCCGGGCACCGCGTCCCCGCCGAACGCGGCGAGCATCAGCGGTGTGCCGAGTGCCGCCCCGTAGAGCGTCACCGAGCCGTGATCGCCCACGACGACGTCCGCGGCGACGAGCGCGGGCCGCCAGGCGTGGACGGCCGGCATCAGCAGCAGCCCCGCGTCCAGGGCGGCGGCCTGCAAGGTGCGAAGGTGCCAAGTCCCGTGGGCGGACCACACGTTGGGGTGGACGATCGCGCCGACTCGGGCCTCGTCGCAGGGCAGTTGGGCGAGGAGACGCGGGAGCAGGTCCGGATGACGCCCCAGGAGTGAGGTGGGGCCCCAGGTGGAACTGACCATGACCAGACGCTGATCGTCCGCGACGCCCAGCGCCTCCCTGTACGCCCTCCTGCGGGGTCGGCTGCCGGCCAGCTCGTCGAAGCACGGGTCGCCGACCAGCAGCGTGCGACCGGCGGCCTTCGGGTGGGTGGCGAGCAACTGCTCCTCCTGTGCCGGATGCGAGACCGCGAGCCAGGCCCGGCCGCTCTCCAGCAGGGAGTCCGGTACGACCCCGGAGAGTCTTTCGTGCTCACTGCGTGAATCGGGCACGAGCTTCTGGAATCCGACGCCGTGCGGCAGCACCAGTACCGGGCAGTCGCCCTCCGGGACCTCGATGTTCTCGCTGGCGGAGAGGATGAGGTCCGGATCGATGCTGCCGACCTGCTCCCAGGGGGCGACCCGGCAGCCGGCGCCGTGAAGGAGTTCGAGGACACCGGCGTTGAACGCGGAGGTGGGGTCGTAGGCGAACACCACGGTCACACGCGGGTCGTCGCGGACCAGCCCCGGCAGCGTTTCGAGGACGCGCACGGTCGAGGTGACTGTTCGGGCGGCGACGACGAGAGTCCGCTCGCCGTGGAAGGTGCTCCAGCGATGGGCGTCCCGCCCCACGGGCACCCGAAGCGGCCGACTACCGAACAAGGCCGCCGCCTCTAACAAACCCACGCCTCCAGCCGCCGGTCAGCGGGCTCGCGGCTCGCGGCTCGCGGCTCGCGGCTCGCGGCTCGCGGCTCGCGGCTCGCGGCTCGCGGCT
>NZ_JBEYFY010000095.1:0-15758 GCF_040703595.1 Streptomyces sp. NPDC007084 | reverse complement strand
CGCGCGGCGCCCGGGTGGCCGCGCGGCGCCCAGGTGGCCGCGCGGGGCGCGAGTATGCGCGGGAGTCGCGCGTGTCCGCCGCTACGCCACTACGCCGCCAGCGTCTCGTCCGCCTGGGTGGCGACCGCGCCCTCGCGGTCCGTGCCGTACCGCTCCAGCAGGGCGTCCGCCGCGCGCAGGGCCTGTTCGGCCGTCCGCGCCCCGGTCATGACGCAGAGCGTGTAGGTGACGTCGTCCAGTGCGCGGCTGGTACGCCCGGTGGGGCGTACATCGTGTTCGATGCGCACCTCCGCGAACCGGGCCAGTACCGCTCGCAGTTCCCTCTCCGCCGGCAGGATCATGATGCTCCCTCTCCCCCTGAACACGCTCGCGCGGACGGCTGGCCGTCGCCGCGAGAAACAGGCCGCTTGAATGGCGCATGACGCCACTCCCGGTCCGGAGTCGGGTCACGCAGATCCTCAAGTGCCCCGCGCCGGGAGGTCTATGCCACTGCGTTCCGAGATGGCGGCGGCCGGCGGGGAGGGCTGACCCGCGCTCAGCGGGCTTCGTCGGTGGCGAAGTCGGGCAGTTCGGCGGAGAGGAGTTCCGCCGCGCCGTTGTCGAGGAGCTTCTGCGTCTCGTGGGAGCGGGGAAGCATGGTGCTCTCGTAGGCGCGGATCGCCGCGTCGACGGTGGCGTTCTCCGCGATGGCGAGGGCGAGTTCGCAGGCGTCCAGCATGGCGAGGTTGACGCCGACGCCGAGCGGGGGCATGAGGTGGGCGGCGTCACCGAGCAGGGTGACCGTCGGGTTGTGTTCCCAGGTGTGGGGGACGGGCAGGGCGAAGATCGGGCGGTCGACATAGCGGCCGTCGTTGTCGCCGAGGAGCCGGCGCATCCTGGGCGACCAGTCGCGGAAGCGGTCCAGGAGGAGCGCGCGGATGCCGTCGGTGTCCTCGATGGTCAGTCCGGCGGCGCCGATCCAGTCGACGGGCACGCGCTGGATGACGTAGACGCGGATGTGGTCGCCGCTGTTGCGCTGGGCGAACAGGCCCCGGTCGCCGTCCGCGGCGGCGGCGCCGCCCTGGCCGACGAGTTCGGCGATGTCGGCGTGCCGGCTGTCGACGTCGTGGAACCAGGCTTCGAGGAAACTGATGCCGCTGTACTGGGGGACGGCCGGGGAGATGGCCCGGCGCACCTTGGACCAGGCGCCGTCGGCGCCGATGACGAGGTCGGCCTCGACCGTGGTGCCGTCGGTGAAGTGCAGCCGCCTCGGTCCGTCGGCGGGTCCGTCGACGGAGCGGAGGGTGTGGCCCCAGCGCACGGTGCCGGGCGTCAGCGAGCCGAGGAGCAGATCGCGCAACTGGCCCCGGTCGATCTCGGGCTTGAAGCGTTCGCCCGCTTCCGGGGTGTGATGGAAGAGGAGTGTTCCGGCCGGGTCCATCTGGCGCATCTCCTGTCCCTCGGGGCGGGAGATGCGGAAGAACTCCTCCAGCAGGCCGGCTTCGCGCAGGGCTGTCTGGCCGTTGTCCTCGTGCAGGTCAAGGGTGCCGCCCTGGTCGCGGGCGTCGGGTCCGCTCTCGCGGTCGTAGACGGTCGCGGTGATGCCGTGCCGTTGCAGGATCCGGGCGCAGGTCAGGCCGCCCGGGCCGGCTCCGATGAGGGCGACGCGGGGTGTCGTGGTGGTGGTCATGGCGGTGCTCCGTCCGTGTGGCGGGGCCGGTCGGCTCGCCGCCGTTCCAGAAGAGCACAACGACTCACTAAGTGCAACAGTTGCACTTTTGAAGTCGGTCAACCCAAGGGGTAGAGTCCGGGGTATGCCCGAGACAGAGACCTCCCCCACCGCCGCGGCTCCGGTCGGGCGCCGCGAGCGCAAGAAGGCCGCCACGCGTCAGGCGATCGCCGACGCCGCGCTGCGGCTCTTCCTGGCGCGCGGATACGACGACGTCGGCATCCGCGAGATCGCCGACGCCGCCGACGTGTCCACCACGACCCTTTTCAAGCACTTCCCGGTCAAGGAGGCGCTGGTCTTCGACGAGGAGTCCGATCAGGAGGCCCGGCTGCTCTCCGCCGTACGGGACCGGCCCGCCGGTCAGTCGATCCCGGCCGCTCTGCGCGAGCACGCGTTGCGTCTGCGCGTGGCCATCCCCGACGCCGACGGCCGGTTCAGCGCCTTCACGGACCTCATCGAGAAGACGCCGGCCCTGCGGGACTACGTCCAGGCCATGTGGCTGCGGCACACCGACGCCCTGGCCCGCGTCATCGCCGAGGAGAGCGGCCTGCCCGACGGCGACCCCGCCTGCGCGGCGCTGGCCCACTTCGCCCTCGAAGCCCCGCGCACGGCCCACGGCCACGACGACCCCCGCGCCGCCATCGGCCGCGCCTTCGACCTGCTGGAGAACGGCTGGACGGCCGTCGCCTCCGGCTCGCCGCGCCGGGCCGGGAGCGCCGGCCGGGCGCCGGCCCCGGGTGCCGCTCAGGGGTGACCGGGTCGTCGTTCAGGGAGTGACGATCCTGTCCTGCTCGACCGGAGGGGTTCCGTCGTACCAGGGCAGGGCCTTGCCGAAGCGGACCAGCTCGCCGTAGAGGGCGGGGTCGGCCTGGTCGGTGAGGGCGAGGTCGAGCAGGGCTTCGGCGGCGTGGCCGGGCGACTGGGCGTGGCTGAAGTCGCTGAACCAGGGGCGCGAGGTGGCGGTGTCCACCAGGCCGGGGCACACGGCCGCGACGAGGGTCCCGGAGGCGAGGTCGCTTTCCCGGCGTTCGTCCGCGAGCGCTCGTACGGCGGCGACCTGGGCCACCTTCGAGGGCACGTTCAGCCAGACCGGCCAGCCGGCCTCCTGGGCGGTCCCGCTGTGCACGGCGCTCCGCCAGGACTCGACGGCGCGCTCGACCCGGTCGAGGTCCGCGCCGTCGAACAGAGGGTGCAGCCGGGGGTCGAGGTGGCCGAGGGTGCCGAGGGTGCTGGCCACCACGAGGAGGCTGCCGCCCGGGCGCAGGACCGGGGCGAAGGAGCGGAGCACGGCGTGGGTGGCGGTGTTGGAGACGTCGATGAACTCGTCGGCGCGCGCGGCCTGTGACTCGTCGGGCAGCACCCGGGCGACGGCGTTGGAGAACACGATGTCGACTCCGCCGTGGCGGGTCGCGAGGTCCTGGGCCAGGGCGGCGATGGCGGCGGTGTGGGTGACGTCCAGGAGTCGGCCCGCCACCTGGGCACGTGTGCCCGGCAGCTCCGCCACCTCCCGCGCGGCGTCCGCGACCCGCCCGCCGTCGCGGCCGGTGAGCAGGACCAGGTCGTCGGGGTTCATACGGGCCGCCAGCCCTTCGACGAGGGCGCGGCCGAGTCCTTGGTTGGCGCCCGTGACGAGGGCGACGCGAGAAGCGTTCATGTCTCCACGCTAGGAATCCGCGATCCATGAGTCCAACGAAAGTCAGGCACAGCTAGTATGCGCAAACATCATGGACTTCACGGATGTGTCACTCACCGCGCTGCGCGTCTTCCGTGCCGTGGCCGAGCAGGGGACCTTCACCTCGGCCGCCGTGTCGCTGGGCTACACCCAGTCGGCGGTGTCCCGGCAGATCGCGTCGATCGAGCGGGCGGCCGACGCCGAACTGCTGGAGCGGCGCCGGGACGGCGTGCGCCTCACCCCGGCCGGGCGGATCGTCCTGCGGCGCGCGACGGTCGTACTGGACGAGATCGAGGCGACCGCCAGGGAGCTGTCCGGACTGCCGGAACAGGCCGGCACGGTCCGTCTCGGGTGGCTGCCCAGCGTCGGGGCCGTCCTGCTGCCCCGTGCCCTGGCCGCGTTGCGGCGCTCGGACCCGGGTCTGCGGGTGGTCGGCCGGGAGGGCACCACACCCGCGCTCGCCCGTGCCCTCCGGGCCGGCAGCCTGGATCTGGCGCTGCTCGCCTCGGCCCCGCCGTTCCGGCCGCCGGACACCGAGACCCCGCCGCTCGCGCTGCGCACGCTCACGGAACGCCCCCTGCGCCTGGCGGTGCCCGCCGGCCATCCGCTCGCCCGGGCCGACTCCGTCGACGTGGCCGACCTGCGCGGTCAGCGCTGGATCGCGAGTGCCTCCTCGGGCGACGACCGGCTGCTCGGCGTCTGGCCGGGGCTGGACGAGCGGCCCGAGATCACCCATACCGCCCGGGACTGGCTCGCCAAGCTCCACCTGGTGGCCGCCGGCTGCGGCCTGACCACCCTGCCGGCCACGATGGCGTCCGCCGCGCCGCCGGGCGTCCGTGTCCTGCCCGTCCACGGGGGTCCGCAGGAGACGCGCCGCCTTTTCCTGGCCCGGCTCCCCGGTCCGCCGGCCGAGCCCGTCACCCGCGTGGCGGCCGCCCTGCGCGCGGCGGCCCTGGACCTCGAAACGTCGGCCGCGCCTTCCTGAGGGACGGCGCCGCCCGCATGGGTGCGGGGCACGCTGTACGGCAGCGAGGTGTGCGCTCAGCTACACGGGGCGCGGCTCACCTGTCACGGGGTGGCACCTCGCCTGCCACGGAGGATGCGGCTCCCTGCCACGAGATGTGCACCTCACCGGCCACGGAGTATGCGGCCCACCTGTGTCAGTGGTCCGGCTGCCCGCCCCGGTTCTCGAACGCGCGCCGGACGCCCGCTCCCTCGTCCACGACCAGGCCCGCGTGGTCCGGCAGGTCCAGGACCGTGGCGCAGTGCTCGCACAGCGCCGTCCCGTTCCGGGCCGGGACGGCGGGCCGGCTCCCGCAGGCCTTGCACACGCCCATGCCCTGACTCCGCGTATCCAGTGGATCCATCACTGCGCTCCCTTCGACGGCGACGCGGTGACTCCGCCCGCCGCCGGACGGGTGCCCGCAAAGCCCGGCGCTACCCCCTGCGGCGGCACCCCGGACCGGAGGACTGGCCTGCGCTTTCCGGGGAACCCCACGCAACGGGCGCACCGATCCGGGCGTGCCCGGAGCACGGCGGACCGGGCCGAGAGGTGGACGATGGACGACGCTCAGCGCACCTTGCTGGACGGGCTCACGGTCGACGAGAGCAGCCCCGAGCGCCCGATCCTGCTGGACGACTCCGGCCGGCCGATCGCGACCTGGCGGCAGAACCACCCGTACGACCAAAAGGTCGGACGCAAGGAGTACGAACGGCAGAAGCGGATTCTGCAGATCGAGCTGCTCAAGCTCCAGCGCTGGGCCAGGGACACCGGCGCGCGGGTGATCGTCGTCTGCGAGGGGCGCGACGCGGCGGGCAAGGGCGGAACGATCCAGCGGTTCACCGAGCGGCTCAACCCCCGCAGCGCCCGGATCGTCGCCCTGGACAAGCCCACCGAACGGGAAGCGGGGCAGTGGTATTTCCAGCGCTACGCCACCCAGTTGCCCGGGCCGGGCGAGCTGGTCTTCTTCGACCGCTCCTGGTACAACCGCGCCGGTGTCGAGCGTGTGATGGGCTACTGCACCAAGGACCAGTACGACCTGTTCCTCAAGCAGTGTCCCGCCTTCGAGGCGATGCTCGTCGAGGACGGGATCATCCTGGTGAAGTTCTGGTTCTCCGTCTCCCGCGCCGAACAGCGCACCCGCTTCGCCATCCGTCATGTGGACCCGGTACGGCAGTGGAAGCTGTCCCCCACCGATCTGGACTCACTGGACCGGTGGGACGACTACACCCTCGCGAAGATCGAGATGTTCCGGGCGACCGACACCGAGCACGCCCCCTGGACCGTCGTGAAGAGCAACGACAAGCGCCGGGCCCGGCTGGAGGCGATGCGCAGCCTCCTCGCCCGTGTCGACTACCGGAACAAGGACGCGGAGGCGGTCGGGACACCGGACCCGCTCATCATCGGCCCGGCGGACACCCTCCTCGAACCCGGTGAGGAGGACACCGCCCTCTCCCCCACTCCCCTCGCCCCGCACACCGAAGGCCCGGGGCAGCATCCCGGCACCACCGGCTGACACCCGCCCGAAACCGCCCTGGTCAGCGCGGAGTTGACGGCAGGACCAGGATCGCCTGGTCGTCGTCGCCGTGCCGGCCGCCGGTGAACGCGCGGACCGTCTCGATGACGGCGTCGATGACGTCCCGGGCGGCGGGGCGGTCCAAGGGCAGGGCGTCGGCGAGGCGTTCCTCGCCGAGGAGTTCGCCGTCGCGGTTGAGGAGCGCCCGGTTGACGGCGTCGACCACGGCTTCGGGTCCTGGCACGAGGGGGGCGACCGCGCGGGCCGTGTGACGGACGAGGGCGGTGGTGATGGCGGCCATGGCGCCGCGTCCGCACACGTCGCCGACCATGAACGCCCAGCGGTCGCCGGCGAGCGGGAACACGTCGTAGAAGTCGCCCCCGATGCCGAGGCCCTCGCCGGCCGGGTGGTAGTGGGGGGGGGCGATGTCCGCGCCAGGGACCGCGGGCACTTCGGGCAGGAGCAGACCGGCCTGGAGGTCGCGGGCGAGGGCGACGCGCTGGGTGTACTGGCGCGCGTTGACGGCGGCCGAGGCGGCGCGCCGGGCGAGTCCCTCCGCCGGCGCGACGGTGTGCCCGTCGAAGGCGTCCTCCCCCGAGGTGAGGAGCGTGAGGGTGCCCAAGGCGCGCCCGCGGTCGGCCGGCGGTACGCACAGGTAGCCGGTGCCGGCTCAGCCGCCGACGAGAGCCTTGCCGACAGCGCCGACGAACGCGTCCAGGTCCTTGGGCGTACGGGACGTGACGAGGGTGTATCCGTTCGCGCTGTCGCTCACGACCTCCTCGTCGACCCATTCCTTGGCGCCGGCGTTACGGACGTCGGTGCGCACCGAGGGGTAGGAGGTGAGGGTCTTCCCGTCGAGCACGCCGGCTTCCACCAGCGCCCAGAGGCCGTGGCAGATCGCGGCGATCGGACGGCCCGACTCGGCGAACGCCTTGACCGTCTCCAGCGCCTTGGACTCGAGCCGGAGCTGGTCGGCGTTGATGGTGCCGCCGGGGATCAGCAGGAGCTGGTGGCCGTCCGGGTCCAGCGCGTCGAGGGTCGTGGTGGGGGCCACGGCCTCACCGGGGTCCTTGTCGCCGACCAGCGTCTGGATGGGGTCCGCGGAGACGGCGGCGATGGTGACGTCCGCGCCATCCTCCCTCAGCCGGTTGACCGGGACCACCAACTCGTCCTGCTCCACACCGTAGTTGGTGACCAGGACCAGTACGCGGTGACCGTTGAGCGGCTTGTCCGTCATGGTGATGCGGTTTCCTCTCGTTCTGTCGGCGGTGCGGCGTTCCGCGGGGCGCGGTCACGCCGGGGACGGCCGGCGCCGGTGGGGCCGTGCCGGGTGGGCCCGGCCGTCACCGGCGGCAGCCGTCCGTGCCGGGGATGTCACTGGGAGACGGACTGCTTCGCGGCGTCCTTCTCGGTGGTGGCGCCGGCCGTGGCGAGCGTGCCGCCCGCGGTCTCCAGGTGCGCCCGGATGAACCACTGGAACTGCTCCAGGTCACGCAGTTGCTCGATGAGCAGGTCCTCGGTGGCCGGGTCGAGGTCGCCCGCCTTCTTGACCCCGGCCCGCAGGTCCTCGATGAGCCCGGTGTACACGAGGTCGAGCGCTCCGAGGTGGGCGATGGCGTCGGCGCGGCCGACGCTGTAGTCCTCCCACGCGCGTGCCTCGACCAGTGCGCCCGGGGTGCCGTACGCGATTCCGCCGAGCGCGGCGATGCGCTCGGCCACGTCGTCGGCCATCGCCCGGACGCGGTCGACCTGCGGGTCGAGCATCTCGTGGACGGCGATGAAGTGGGGGCCGACCACGTTCCAGTGGACGTGCTTGAGCGTGAGGTGGAGATCGTTGAGGGAGTGCAGTCGCTGCTGCAGCAGCTCGATCAGCGAGCCGGCGTCCTCCACCGTGAGGCCGGGGACGGTGTAGCGGGGGTTGCCCTCGTGAGCCATGGACGTATCTCCTGTTCTTGCACGGTTTGCCCACTCTGGGTACCCGGGATGGGGAGACGCAATCCATCACCCTGGGCACGTACGTACCGGGAGGCGCGGGCCACCTGCCGGGCCGGGTCGGATCGCCCCTGTCAGGACAGCTTCACGGGGTCCGGCGGAGCGGGGCGGTGGCGCCGGGCGGCTCCGGTGCGGCCGGAGACCGGGTCGCGGAGGGCGGCGAGCAGGTCCGCCAGGCCGCCCGGGGCCCGGCCGCGCAGCCGGGCCGCGGTGTGCACGGGGTGCCGGTCGGTGCGGGCGATGCGGTGGCCTGCCGCGGTCAGCCGGAGGACGAGGTCGTGGTCCTCCCCGGTGGGCAGCGGGGCGAAGCCGCCGACCCGCAGATAGGCGGCGGCCGAGACGCCCAGGTTGGCGCCGTGCACGTGCGGGTGCTCCCAGTCCGACGGGTGCGGGCGGGGACGGCGGGTGCGGAAGTAGTCGGCGTCGTGGCGGGCCACGTGCGGGGCGCCGGCGGTGGTGGGGGCCAGCCGGATGGTGCCGAGGACGGCGTCGTAACCCTGCCCGGCCAGCGCGATCTGGTCGGCGAGCCATGTCGCCGGGACGGTGCTGTCGGCGTCCGTCATGGCCAGCCACACGTCCGGTCCGGCGAGCGCGGGCAGGGTCAGGGCGTGGTCGACGCCGGCCGCACGCGCGGCCCCGACGTTGCGGCTCCAGGTGGTCACGACCTGGGCTCCCTCGGCGGCGGCCAGCGTCGCCGTCGCGTCCGTGCAGGCGTCCGCCGCGACCACGGTCACCACGGTCACCGGTGCCACGCCCGCCACGGCGGCCCGCACACTGCGCAGGCAGGCCCGTACGCGCCGTGCCTCGTTGTGCGCCGGGATCACGACGGCGATGGCGGCGGGCGTCACGCCAGGCCTTCCGCGCGGGCCGGCGAGAGCACCGGGCCGGGTCCGGGCCGGTGTTCGTGGACGGTGAGGGTGAAGTCGGGGTCGTCGTAGCGGGCGAGGCGGCGCAGGCCGGTGACGGAGTCGAGACGGTCGGCGATGTCGCGGCCGGTGCAGGTGTGCTCGGGCACCGGGTGGTTCCAGTGCGCGGTGACGAGGTGGCCGCCCTCGGCGAGGCTCTCCGTGCTCCGGCGCAGCAGTCGCGTACGGGTGCCGGTGTCGAAGTAGTAGAGGATCTCCGACAGCACGATCAGGTCGAAGGAACCCTCGGGCCACTCGTCGGGCACCGTCATCGTGCGGACGGTGACGTGGTCCAGGCCGGAGAGGCGCCGTGCGGTGGCGTCGACGGCCGAGGGGACCCGGTCGGTGGACAGCAGGCTCTCGCACCGGGCGGCCAGGTGTTCGGTGAGCACGCCGACCGAGCAGCCCGGCTCGAAGGCGCGCGGATAGCGGGGGCGGGGCAGGGCCGCCACGGTC
This sequence comes from Streptomyces sp. NPDC007084, assembly GCF_040703595.1. Classification (NCBI taxonomy): domain Bacteria; kingdom Bacillati; phylum Actinomycetota; class Actinomycetes; order Kitasatosporales; family Streptomycetaceae; genus Streptomyces; species Streptomyces sp. NPDC007084. The sequence continues at coordinate 6,509 of NZ_JBEYFY010000095.1, read as the reverse complement.
AGGTCGTACTTGCGGCGGTCGTACCACCGCTCGCCGAGGTGCCACGGGTCGACGGCATCGGCGTACTGGTCGTCGAAGTAGCCGGCGGGTGTGTTCAACGGATCACCGTCTCGAAGGCGCGGGTGTGGTGGGCGATCTCCTGCGGTGGCAGCACCGGCGCGACGCCGGGTCCCCGGGGCTCCAGCTGGCTGGTGAAGCGGGCCAGCGCGGCCCGCTTGCGGGCGACGGCGGTCTCGGTGAGCGGGAGCACGCCGGCGCGGTCCCACGGCACGCGGTCGTCATGCGGGCGCGCCCAGTGCCACATCCATACGGGGTAGGACCACACCGGCACGGCACGGTCGCGGGCGGCCTTCCGCGCGGCCCGTCCCGCCGCCTCGTGGTCGCTGTGCAGATCGCCCTCCCAGGGCGCCACGCACAGCGCGGCCCCGACGGCGTCGAGCAGTTCCCCGATCACGTCCTGGGCCCGGTCCTCGTGCCGGTCGAGGCCGGTGTCCGGGAGGCCGCCGTGCACCGGGGCCGGCAGGTCGCCGAGTTCGCGCAGCGCGGCGGCCAGTTCGGCGCGGCGGCGTGCGGCCAGCGCGGCCCGTCCTGCGGGCGGCAGCGGGCCGTGGGAGGCCTCTCCGTCGCTCAGGCACACCGTGTGGACGTCCCGGCCTGCCGCGAGGAGGGCGGCCGTCGCACCGCCGAAGCCGAGCACCTCGTCGTCCGGATGGGCGGCCACGACGACCACGGGTCCGGCGGGGAGCGTCAAGTGGGGCAGGCGGTCCGGGAGTTGGGCCGCGAGCCATTCGGTCTCGTCCGTGCCGCGTGCGTCGATGGCCGCGGCGGCGGCTCGTCTCGCCTCGTCTGTGGCGGTTTCCACGGCACTCATCGCGTCGCCTCCGGCGCGTCCGAGGTGACCAGGCGGCCCAGTTCGGCGAGGTTCGCCTCGGCGTGGTGCTGGCGGATGTAGACCGTCAGATCGGCGACCGCGCGGGCGTGCCGTTCGTCGTGGCACAGCGGCCCGGCGCCGGTGGCCCGCCCGACGTGGTCCAGGACCTCGGTGCACACCTTCTCGGCGAGGGCCCGCACGCGCAGGCTGCGCAGCCGGGCCTCGCCGCGGGCGTCGAGCGGGTCGTCGTCGATGTCCTCGCCCGCCCGGCGCAGGACCGTGTCAGCCGTGGTCAGCAGGACGTCGACCGCGCCGAGGTGGGCGGCGGCGTGGGCGTTCAGCCGGCCCGCGGCGCCCCGCTCGTACAGGGGCGCGGCGACGGCGTGGGCGCCGCCCAGCCAGCAGGCGGCGACGCCGATGCCGCCGTGCTGGAATCCGGGCCGCTCAAGGTAGCCGTCCACCTCGCCGACCGCCTGGGCGGGCACGTCCGTGAAGGACATCTCCAGGCTGTCGCTGCCCGCCATGCCGATGGCCGGCCAGGTCCCTTCCACCGGCCGCGCGCCCGGGTGGTCCAGGTCGACGGCGAACAGCCGGTAGCCGTCCTCGGCGTCCGCGCTGACCAGGGCGTGGGTGCAGGCGTGGGCGCCGGAGCAGTACGGCTTGACGCCGCTGAGCGTCCACCCCCGGTCGGTGCGGGTGGCGTGGGTGCCGGGGCCCGGCGGGCGCGCGGCCCACACGCCCCATCTCTCGCCGGGGGCGGGCACCGGGTGACCCAGTTCATGCAGGATCGCGGCGGCGTCGAGATGCCCCTCCGCGAGCCGTGCCAGCGACAGGTCCCGGCGTCCCAGGGCCAGGAGTACGGCGAAGCGGCGCGGCGTCGAGCGGCCCGGCAGCGGTACGTCCGCGGCCTCGCGCTCGACGAAGTCGGCGAAGAGGCCGGCCGCGCGCTGTTCCGGCGCGCGGAGGTGATCAGGCATCTGGGACGGCGTGATCATCACGCGGGCCTCCTGCGTACGTCGTCGGGGGTGTCGGGAGGCGTCTGAGTATCCGCAGACCCGGGCTCAAAACACCCAACACTCCTGGTCCGGAAGTCGGCACTCCTGGTCCGGACGTCCTCCGGGCACCGCGCGGCGGCGCCGGGCCGGGTCCTCCGCGACCGGGGTTCCGTACGACACGGGCTACATACGACCCGGGTTCCCTACGGCCCCGGTTCCCTATGGCCCGGTTCCGTACGGCCCCGGTCCGTTGTCGCCCGGGTCTCCCGCGGCCCGGCTGTCGGTCTCGTCGCCGGAGTGGGCGGACGCCGTGTACAGCCAGCATCCGGCAGCACACGGACAGCCGCCACTTCGCGGGTTCGCCGGCTGTGTGACACGTCTCGGTCGGCATACCTCGGCGGAATGGTGGCACCTGGATGGCCGTGGCCTGGCGGCGAGGTGTGGGGGCCGGGCCGGGCCCGGGCTGACCAGGCCTCGGCCGGCCTGGGCTGCCCGGGTGAGCCGCGCCCTGCGGACGGGTGGCAGCCGGTCCGGCGGACCGGCGGACCGGCGGGATGCCTCCGGTCTCCCCTTGGTCGCCGCCCTCACCCCGGTCGCCGCTGACGTCCTCACCCTCGCCCTCGGCCGACGCGTTCGCCCGACGGTTCGGACGAGGCGTTCGGACGAGGCGTTCGGTCCGGAAGCCCAGCTCTGTCCCATCAACTCTGTCAGGAGATCACGCATGCGGATGCGCAGATTCGGCTGGGAGACGGCGACGACCGCCGCCTCCCTGCGCCGGGCGTTCACCTCGGCGGGCCGGGAGCGCGACGCCTGCGTACAGGCGCTCAAGGCGGCTGCCGCCGCCGTCGCCGCCTGGGCCGTGGTCGGTGCCTGGTGGGAGGCGCCGATGGCCCTGATGGCGCCGTGGACCGCCGTGGCCCTGGTCCAGGGCACGGTCTACCGCTCGGTGCGCACCGGCGTCCAGCAGTTCGCGCTGATCACGGCGGGCACCCTCCTCGCGGCCGGTGCCGCCGCGGTCACCGGCGACGTGATGGCGGCCATGGCCCTCGCCCTGCCCGCGGCGGCGCTGCTCGGCCTTCACAACCGCTTCGGCGACCAGGGCGTCTACGCCCCCACCACGGTGATCTTCGCGCTCGCCTACGGGACGCTCTCCGGCGAGGACATGGTGCACCGTCTCGCGGAGACGGCCGTGGGCGCCGTCATCGGCATCTCCGTCAACGCCCTCTTCCTCCCGCCCGTGCATCTGCGCGGAGTGGAGGAGGCGCTCACCTCCCTGGCCCGGGCGAACTCGTCGCTGCTGCGGACGATGGCGCACGATCTGGCGAAGGAGTACGCCGAGGAGGACACGGCACGGTGGCGGAGCTGGATGGCCCGTATCTCCGCGCTGCTGGAAGGGCTGCGCGACGCGCGGGTCTGGAACCGGGAGAGCTACCGCTTCAACCCGGGCCAACGGCTGCGCCGCGGCTTCCGTGAGCCTCCGTCGATCGACCACGACGTCTACTGGGAACGGTTCGTGGACCGGACCTCCGCCATCGTGGACAACCTCGCCGCGGCGGCCGGCGACGAGCGCGGGCTCGCCCAGCCTCCGGCGGACCGGCTGAAGCTGCTGGCGGAACTCCTCAGCGCGGTCGCCGACGTCTGCGAATGGGACCGTACGCGGTGGGGCCTGCCCAGCGACACTGCGGACCGGGCGCGGCGGGACGCCGCCCGGGACCGCGCCGAGCGGGCGCTGGAGAGCCTCAAGTCCGGCCTGGCCGACGAGGACCCGGAAACGGTGGTCACGGTCGGCGCCCTGAGCGCCTCAGGACAGCAGCTCCTGTGTCTGCTCCGTGACGCTTCCGGTATGCCCAGCGGCCAGGGCTGAAGGCTCGGAATGTCACGGGTCTCCGGCAGGTGATGTTCCGGCGAATTCGGGGCAAACATGTCGAGACGAGCAGACCTCCGGACGGCACCACCCGTGAACGCGGTGACGCGTGCGACGTCCCCCTCGTCGAGTCGAGACAAGCCGCTCCGGGTTCTTTGGAGGACCGCGTGGACGACCGCGTGACAGAGCTGGTGGGGGATCTGCGCAACGACGGGACACACCCGCACGAGACGACGCGCCACGGCGCCGTGTTGGACAATGCCGTGGGAATCGTCGTGGCCATGGGCCGGCTGGCGCCGGAGCAGGCGGAGCAGATCCTCCGCGAACTGTCGCGGCACACCGGCATCAAGCTGCGCCACGTCGCACAACTGCTGATCGAGTGGACCCGTACGGGACGGCTGTGCGCCGACCTCCGCACGGAACTGGACCGGCAGCTCGCGGGACACAGGGAGTCTCCGCAGGTCGGCGTGTGAGCCGTCATGCCGGGGGTTCGAGGCGCCAGGCGGACCTCGCGCAGGGCATCAGCCGAAAGAATCCGGTCCGCCACCGCGTCCGCCCGGGCGTCTCCTCATGCCCGGCGGGCGAAGCCGTCGGTCGCGGGCACTTCGGGCGGCGTCGCGGGAACGGCGCGCTCCTCCACGACCTTCGCGAGGCGGGCCAGCATCTTGCGGTGCCTCAACTGGATGAGGACCTCCAGCGGGGCGGTGTGCAGGGCGCCGCCTATGCCGCGCAGCGGATGCTCGTCCACCAGGACCAGGGTGTGCGGGCCCCAGGTGCGTACCTCGATGGCGATCCGCGCCGTGCCGAGACGGCCGCTGTCGGCCTCCAGTTCCAGCCATCGCAGCGGCTCCACCCGGCGCACGACCGTCCGCCCCTCGTACGTCAGCCGGCCGCGCCCCAGGACATAGCCCAGGCGCGAGCCGACCTGCGGCCATCGTTCGTCCAGCGGACGGGATGTTGAGGTCCCCACGACCCATTCGGCGTACAGCCGGGGGTCTTCCAGGACCGCCCAGACGGCCTCGGGCGACCGCTCGATCACCTGGTGTCGAATGGCCACGACAGCCCCCTCGCATAGCGCATCGCGTGTCGAATAGTCGGTGACGAACACTCCGGCGGACTTTCCGGCGGACATTCCGGCGGACATTCCGGCGGACATTCCGGCGACCGGCACATATCGGGCGAGTGCCCCCGTCGGGCGATGGCATGCCGGGGTGTTGCCGGATGTTTCTGTCGCGACGGGCATGACGGGCGCGACCCGCATCGGCGGGTGTGACGGGCGGGCCGTCGGGTGTGGCCTCGCTCTTCCGGTCAGTCCGCCTGTCCGGAGGAGGCGAGGTCCTTGAGGTCGACGGTTTCCCCGGCGGACGGCTTCCGGGGGTTCACCGGCTTGCCGTAGTCGCTGAAGGTGGCGGTGTTGGGGTTCTTCCCGCCGCTGGTGGTGGTGCGCAGGATGTACGGCTTGCCCTCCGTCGCCACGAAGAGCGTCAGCGTCTCGCCGTTCGCCGTCTTCTTCGTCAGCCGGATGGCCTTCTCGCCGCCCACCGTCGTCGTGGACGACTTCTTCAGGCCCTTCCGCTCGGACTTGTCCTCGTCCATCGACGCCACGAGGGCCTGTTTGTCGCACAGGCCCTCGGTCGCGGAGGCGTCGGTGGGCACCCTCACCCACTTGTCCCTGAGTTTCGGAACGAGGGTGTCGCGCTGCCCCTGGCCCTTGAGCGCGTTCTTCCAGTAGCCCTCGTCGCCCCGCAGATACAGCGTGGCGTCGACATGGCGCACCTCGGCCGTCGCGTCGGCCGTCTTTACCGTGCCCTGGCAGTTCTTGCGCCGGTCCACCGACAGATCCACGTCCAGGGCCTCCCCCGCCGTCTGCCGCACGGTACCGGTCACGTGCATCGATTCCGCCTGTCCGGTCGCCTTCACGGCGTCGGCGGCGATCCGGTCGGCGCTCTTGCCGGCGAAGGGCTGGTCCTCGGCCCCGGAGTCGCCTCCGCAGCCGGCCAGCATCAGCACCGAACCGCCGACGACCGCCAGCATCGCGGCACTCTTGTTTCCGCTCATGGTTTCCCTCCCTCGGACGCGACCGCGCCCTCTGTCCGCGTACGTTCTCGCCCCCTGATGGGGGCTGTCGTCACTCCCCGGCCGGAGATGTGAGCACGGGGGTCAGTTCCGTCAGCGCCAGAAGCCGGCCGACGCTCGGCTGGAACGGGCCACCGAGGTGAAGGCGTACGCCGGCGGCCTCGGCCTGGCGCCGTGCGCGCAGCAGGACACCGAGTCCGGCGCAGTCGCAGAAGGAGACCCCGGCGAACTCCACCTCCACCCATCCGGCACCCCCCGCCAGCACGGCTTCCAGCCCGTCCGCGAGCCGAGGCGAGGTCAGATGATCGACCTCCCCCACCACCCGCACAACCGTCCGCCCTTTCGCCCCTCCGACTCCCACTCCCGATCCCACTCCAACGGAAAGCTCCATACGCGAGCCGACACCGCTTCCCTGAGCCATGCGTGGCCGAGTGCCCATGCGAGCGAGGGTTACTCGACCGGGCCGGCCGAGTTCGGGTCGGCTTTTGTCGACGGGCTCGCCGGTCAGGTGTTCCCGGAAGACCGGTCAGGTGTTCCCGGAAGAAGCGGAGCGGCCTGGGAGACGGCGCACCGAGTCACCCGCCGTGGTCCTGTCCGACACCATGACGTCTAGGGCGTGTCGTTTGGATCATGTGGCGGGTCGCGGGGCAGGGCACGCACATCTGCGGCGTTGTCGTCGGTTGCCGACGCTCCGCGTCGTCGC
>NZ_JBEYFY010000094.1:0-16046 GCF_040703595.1 Streptomyces sp. NPDC007084 | reverse complement strand
ACCCCCCAGGTCATCTGTTCGACAGGGGGCAACAGTCATACCGGGCCCGGAGGCCAGCGGCCCTCTTGCAGGACCGCGAAGAAGATAACGGGGGCGACGGCCCTGCCCTGCCCAGGGGGAGGCTGCCACGCGCACGGGTTTCAGTGGAGTCCCGCCGCGCCCAGCCGGTGCAGGGCGTCCCCCCTGCCGCCCCGCCCCCCTCACACGCCCCGGCGCAACGCCCACCCGTGATCCACCGGCCCGATCCCCGCCCCGAGCGCGAAGCCCGCCGCGATCGCCGCGGTCACGTACTCCTTGGCCCGCCGCACGGCGTCCGGGACCGGCAGGCCCTCGGCCAGGCCCACCGCAACGGCCGACGCGAGGGTGCAACCGGTGCCATGCGTATGCCGGTTGTCGTGGCGGGGGGCGCGCAGCCAGTGCTCCGCCGTCCCGTCGGTCAGCAGGTCGACGGCCTGCCCCGGCAGATGGCCGCCTTTGACCAGCACCCAACGCGGGCCGTGGGCGAGCAGCCGGTCGGCGGCCCGCCGCATGCCCTCCTCGTCCGTCACCTTCACGCCGGTGAGCTGGGCGACCTCGTCGAGATTGGGGGTGGCCACGGTCGCCCGCGGCAACAGCCGGGTCCGTACGGCGTCGAGCGCGTCGTCGGCCAGCAGCCGGTCCCCGTGCTTGGAGACGCTGACCGGGTCCACGACGACCGGCGCGCCCACGTCCGCCAGGAGTTCGGCGACCGTAGTGACGAGCGCGGGCGACGACAGCATGCCGGTCTTCACGGCCCGCACACCGATGTCGTCCACGACACTGCGGTACTGGGCCCGCACCGCCTCCTCCGGCAGCTCCCAAGCCCCTTGCACCCCCACGGAGTTCTGCGCGGTCACCGCGGTGAGCACGCTCATCCCGTGGGCGCCGAGCGCCAGCATCGTCTTCAAGTCGGCCTGGATCCCGGCGCCTCCACCGGAATCGGAACCGGCGATCGTCAGGACACGGGGCGGCGGGGTCATACCTGAAGTTCCTCTCGGAGTACGGCAACGGGCTCGGCGGTCCTCGGAGCGGTGATGCGGCGGAACGGTGAAGCGCCGAAGCGGCAGGACATGCGGCCGGTGGGGCGGCGCGGCCTGCGGCCGGCGCGTCTAGGCCCGGCGGCGGCCCAGTCGCAGGGGTGCGTAGAGGGCGAGGGCGACGAGGAACGCCACGTAGTAGGACAGGTCGGCGCCGTGCAGGGCGTCGGCCACCGGACCCACGTACAGGCCGGTGTCCATGAACGGGACGGCCGCGCCGAACGCCGCGACGAACGCCAGCAGGGACGGCCACGCCGGGAACGGGCGGGCGGCCTCGACAGCGAGGTCGACGGGCGCGCCGGCGCGGGCACGGGCCCGCGCGAACCAGTCCACGACGACGATCGCGACGAACCCGGGAATCCAATAGCCCACGAACAGCAGGACGTTCTGGAAGCGGGCCGTGGTGTCGGCCGCGTGCATCCACAGCACGAGCGGGAAACCGAGCACCGCGGCCAGGGCCGCGGCCACCGGACGCGGGACGCGCACGCCCACGGTCTGCAACGCGAGCGAACCGCTGTAGTCGTTCATCGCGTTGCTGCACACCGCCGCCAGCGCCACGGCGAGCAGCCCGAACGCGCCCGCCGCTCCGCCGCCGAGCAACTCCTCTACGCCAGCCGCCGTCTGGTCGGTCAGCACGGACGCGCCCCACAGCCCGAGGACCTGCACGGCGACGAACGACACGACGAGGCCGAGCAGCGTGCACCAGAACATCCGCGGACGCGAGGTGGTGCGCGGCAGATAGCGGCTGAAGTCACTGGCGTACGGAGCCCAGGACAGCGAGAGGCTGAGCGCGATGGTGCTGGTGAGCACGAAGGCGCCCGCCCGGTCCGAGCCGGCCGCGGAACCCGTCGCGGCGGGGTGGACCCCGTCGAGCATCCGCCAGGCGATCACGGCGAACGCGACGGCGAGCACGAAGGTCATGACGATCTGGAGCCGGTGGATGGCCTCGTAGCCGAGGACACCGAGCGCCCCCTGCGCGGCCATCATCACGAGCACCCCGACCCAGAACGGCCACCCGCACAGCCGCGCCAGCGCGTCCCCGCCGAACAGCCCGATCAGCGCGTCCCAGGCCACCGACGACAGCCACTGGAGCAGCCCCGGCAGCGCCACCGCCCGGCCGAACGCGAGCCGGGAGAGGGGGAGTTGGCCGGTCCCGGTGAGGCCGCCCCAGGTGCCGAGATAGGCGGTCGGCAGCGCCCCGAGCACCGTCCCGACGACGACCGCGACGAGGGCGGTGGTGAAGTCGAGGCCGAGCGCGACGCCGATGGTGCCGGTGAACACCCCGGTCATCGTCAGGTTCGGCGCGAACCACACGGTGAACAGGCGTGAGGGCCCGCCGTACCGGTTGCTCTCGGGGACCGGCTCGATGCCGTGCCCCTCCACCCGCAGATCGCCGGGTGCGGCGGGCATGGAGCCGTCGAAGACGGCAGGCCGGCCGTCGACGGGCAGCCCGTCGGAAACATGCGCCATCGGCATGGAAGACATCCCTCCGCCAGTACGAACTGGTTCAGGTTCGACGGGTGTGATCTCAGCCCTCGAAGGGGGCACCCCGTGTCCGGTACGACGGACACACTAACCCCATCCCCGCGCTCCTGTGTACGGCGGACCTGCGCTCATCGCTTCTCCTGTATCGCGGACCCGGGCTCGTCTGTATGGCGGACCCGGGCTCGTCGCTCCTCCCCGCCCGCTCGACGCCTCCTCCTCACCCGCCGGGCGATCCCCGAGGGCCCCCACCCGGCCGGGTCACCCGCAGCGCGCGGCGCGCCGCCCCTCGGTAGTGTCGGAGGTGATCGCCGCCCGCTCTCCGTTCCCGGGTTCCCGGACCCGGGTGGCCGGGCGGAAGGAGGCAGTGCGCCGTGACCGTGATCTCCCTGAAGTCCGCGCGGGTGCGCGAGGGCCTGACCCTTCCGTACGCCGAGGCCGGCTACCCCAGCGGCACGCCCGTCGTGTTCGTGCACGGGCTGGCCGACTCCTGGTGGTCCTTCGAGCCGCTGCTCCGCCGCCTTCCGCCCGCCCTGCACGGGTACGCGCCCACCCAGCGCGGCCACGGCGACGCCGAACACCCGCCGGACGGCTACACCCCGGACGACTTCGCCGCCGACCTGGTCGCCTTCCTCGACGCGGCCGAGATCCCGCGCGCCGTACTGGCGGGAGCGTCCACCGGCGGCATCCCCGCCCGCCTCGTCGCGGGCAGCCACCCCGACCGCATCGCCGGACTCGTCCTGCTCGGCGTCCCCGGAACCCTCGCGGACAAGCCCGTGCCCGACACCTGGCGGCAGACCCTCGACGGCCTCACCGATCCCGTACCCCGCGCGTTCGTCGAGGAGTTCGTCACCGGGAGCACGACAACTCCGCTCGCCCGGGGCTTCGTCGAGACGATGGTCGAGGAAGGCCTCAAGGTCCCCGCCCACGTCTGGCGGGAGACCGGCCGCGGTCTCCTCGACGCCGATCTCGGCGCCACCCTCGCCGGCATCCTGGTCCCCACCCTCGTCATCTGGGGCGAACAGGACCGCTTCCTGACCCGCGACGACCAGCAGACCCTCCTGGACGCGGTGCACGGAGCCGACTTCCTCGCCTACGAGAACACCGGCCACCCCGTCCACTGGGAACAGCCCGAACGCGTGGTCGCCGACATCGCCGCCTTCGCCGCGCGGATCGCCCGCCCCGGCACCCCCTGAACCCCCTCCGGGGTGTGTGCGAGACTGCCGCGATGACCGCAGAAACGATCACCGCCGCCGCCGCGGGCACCTGGACACTGGGCGATCTCACCGTCAACCGCGTCGGCTTCGGCGCGATGCGGCTGACCGGCAGCGCCGCCTTCCACCACGGGACGCCGAGCGACCGCGACCGCTCGATCGCCGTGCTGCGGACGGCGGTTGAACTGGGCGTCGACCACATCGACACCGCCGCCTTCTACTTCTCCACGCTGCGCTCCGCGAACGAACTGATCAACACCGCCCTCGCCCCGTACGGCGACGACCTGGTCATCGCCACCAAGGTCGGCCCCTTCCGGGACTACGCGGGGGAGTGGGGCACCGCGGCCCGCCCCGACCAACTGCGCGCCCACGTCGAGGAGAACCTGCGCCAGCTCGGCCGCGACCACCTGGACCTGGTGTACCTGCGCCGCATGCGGCAGGACTCCATCGCCGAGCACTTCGGAGCCCTCGCCGAGCTGCGCGAGGCCGGACTGATCCGCCATCTCGGCGTCTCCGACGTCGGGCTCACCCACCTCGAAGAGGCCCGCGCCATCGCCCCGGTGGTCGCCGTGCAGAACCGCTACGGACTCGGCGGCACCGCACCGGAGAACGACGCCCTGCTGCGGGCCTGCGGCCAACTCGGCATCGCCTTCGTCCCGTTCTACGCCATCGCGGGCAAGGGCGGCGAGCTGGGGCCGAAGGGCGACGCGACCGACGCCGAGGTGCGCGCCGTCGCCGAGGCACACGACGCGACCCCGGCGCAGATCCGGATCGCCTGGACCCTGCGGCGCGGCCCGCACGTGCTCGCCATCCCCGGCACGGGCAACCCCGACCACCTGAGGGAGAACATCGCGGCGGGCGCCCTGCGCCTGACGGACACGGAACTCGCCCGCCTCGACGCGGCCCACACCGAGGCCTGAGAACGGGCCCCCGCACCCGCCCCGCCCACGCGCGCACGTCGGCACGAGACGAGAACGGCGGCCCGCACACCCGGCCGAGGCCGGACCTCAGCCGGCGTAGGACCTCAGCGGGTAGTGGTCCGAGAGGTTCGTGTACGTGTAGCTGGTGCCCCAACTCGACACCGTCCAGGGCGCGCACTGCTCCTTGACGACCTCGTTCGTCCAGGCGGCGGGACGCGCGTGACCGGCCCGGTGCAGGACGTGGTCGAGATCCTCCCGGGGGTCGTTCGGGTAGCGGTCCAGGGCGATCGAGTTCTGCTGGGTGTCGAACGAGTACGGGTGCCCGGTGCGGGCGTCCGCGCCCACCAGGTCGGCGTCCGCGAGCATCGAGGCGTACTCCGCGCTCCGCGAGTCCACGTTCATGTCACCGGCCACCAGCACCTGTTCGTCCGCCGGGATGTTCTTGGCGTCCAGGAACGCGTCGATCGCCTTGAACTGGCGGCTGCGCATCGCCGCCGCCTCCCCCGTGCCGCAGCCCGAGTCCGTCGACTGCGCGTGGGTGCCGATCACGTGCACCTTGGTGCCGTTCACGTTCAACACCACATACGCGAAGCCCTTGTTGGACCACCAGTCGGAGCCGCACGCGTCCTTGTAGACGTACTGCTCCTTGCGCAGGATCGGCCACTTGCTCAGCACGGTGACCCCGCCGTCCTCGGGCGTCGTGGCCGAGTAGGCCCCGCCCGTCGCGTCCCAGCCGCTCTTGGCGCGGCCCACCACCGGGGTCTGGTACGGGTATTCGGCCGACGCGGCGCTCTTGAGCGCGTCCGAAGCCGAGTTGTCGAAGGCCTCCTCCAGCACCACGACGTCGTTCCCCCGGAAGAACGAGGCCTTCGGTATCTCGGCGGCACGGTGGTCCTGACCCCAGTTGGGGTAAAGGCTCTTGCTCATGAGGAAGACGTTGTACGTCAGAACCCTCATCGGGGGTGTCGTCGCCCCGGCCGCCGAGGCGGGCGTGGCCCCGGCGAGTCCGGCGGCGGTCAGCGACAGGACGAGGGCGGCAGCGCACCGCGCGCGGCGCCGTGAGAAGTGCGGCACTGGGTCTCCCTGAGGGTGAGGGGGGCTTGAGTGGCGCCGCACATCAAATCACCGGCGATTACCGTCAGGTAACTCCCGTGCGCGAAAAGGATGTCCCGGAGAAGTACGTCCGGAGCCGTCGTCGCCCGGGGCCGCCCGGGTCGCCTCGGTGTCAGCCCAGCTGCTCGTGTAGGAAGGCCACCGTGCTCGCCCACGCCCGCTGCGCCGACTCCGGCTCGAAGGTGGGCCGGCGGTCGTTGAAGAAGGCGTGGCCGGCGGGATAGACGCGCAGATCGGGGACGAGGCCGGACTGCGCCTCGATCACCTCGCGGAGACGGTCCAGCTCCGCAGGGGGGACGGTCGTGTCCTGTTCGCCGTAGTGGCCGAGGATCTGCGCGGCGAGCCCCGAGAAGTCGGGCAGCTCACCCTGGATCACCCCGTAGAACGGCACCGCCGCGCTCACCCGCGGATCGGCCGCCGCCTGCTGGAGCACGAAGCCGCCGCCCATGCAGAAGCCGACCGAGGCCACCGTGTCCGAGGTGACCTCGGGCAGCCCCAGCAGGTGGTCGACGGCCCCGGAGAGCAGTTCCACGCCCCGCGCGACCGGCAGCTCCCCCATCATCCGGGCCGCCTCGGCACCGTCGTGCGCCACGTTCCCGCCGTACAGGTCGGGCGCGAGCGCCACGAAGCCCTCGGCGGCCAGGCGGTCGGTGACGTCGGCGATGTGGTCGGTCAGACCCCACCACTCCTGGATGACGATCACCCCCGGGCCACGACCCGCCGGCGGCAGCGCCAGATAGCCGTGCGCGGTGCCGCCCGCGCTGGGGAACGTCACGTTCTGGTGGGCCGGGGAACCGGTCGGCTGCGGCAGCTCGGACATGTCACTCAACTCCCGTGGGGACGGCGTCGGACGGGGCGCGGCGGACCGGCCCCGAGTCGATCACCACCCTGCCACGAGCACCCGCACCACCGTCCCCCGCCCCGCCCCGCCCCGCACCATCGCCCTCCGCCCTGCCCTGCCCCGCCCCGCCCCGTCTCGCACGAGCCGGGGGCCGTCGCCGGCAGGGATGCCGAGGGATGCCCAGGAATGCCCAGGGATGCCGCCCCTCACCGCCCCGGACTGTCGCCGGTGCACCGCATGGGATGCCGTACCCTACGTGTTACGTATAACCCCGGAGGAGTCCGATGCGCCGTATCGCCCTGGTCACCCTCGTCGTGGACGACTACGACGAGGCGATCCGCCACTACACCGAAGCCCTCGGTTTCCGGCTGGCCGAGGACTCGGCGCGGCCCGACGGCTCCCGCTGGGTCGTCGTAGAGCCGGGCGCCGGCGCAGACGGGACCGGGCTGCTGCTGGCCCGGGCCAAGAACGACGCCCAGCGCGCCCGGGTCGGCGACCAGACGGGCGGCCGCGTCGGCTTCTTCCTGCACACCGACGACTTCGAGCGGGACCACGCGCGGATGCTCGCCGCCGGCGTGACCTTCCTGGAGGAGCCCCGCCACGAGCCGTACGGCTCGGTCGCCGTCTTCCAGGACCTGTACGGCAACCGCTGGGACCTGCTCCAGCCCGCCGGCTGACCGGCCCCCCGGCGCGCACGAGGACCCGGACTCCTCGCGTCTCCGCGCCCCCCCCGCACATCCTCCTAACCCTCCCGCTCTCCCGCTCTCCCGCTCTTCCGCTCCGAACGACCTGCCGAGGAACCCCGCACATGACCGCGCCCCGCATCGACATCGACACCATCCGCCGCCTGCCCAAGGCGGTCCTGCACGACCACCTCGACGGCGGTCTGCGCCCGGCCACCCTGGTCGAACTCGCGGAGACGGTCGGTCACACCCTGCCGACCACCGACCCGCGGGCGCTCGCCGAGTGGTACTACGAGGCCGCCAACTCCGGTGACCTGGTGCGCTACATAGCCACCTTCGAGCACACCCTCGCCGTGATGCAGTCCCGCGAGGGGCTGCTGCGCACCGCCGAGGAGTACGTGCTCGACCTCGCCGAGGACGGTGTCGTCTACGCCGAGGTGCGCTACGCGCCCGAGCTGATGGTGAACGGCGGGCTGACCCTGCCCGAGGTGGTCGAGGCCGTGCAGGAGGGCCTCGCGGCGGGGATGGCGAAGGCCGCCGCCGCGGGCACCCCTGTGCGGGTCGGCACCCTGCTGTGCGGGATGCGGATGTTCGACCGCACCCGGGAGACCGCCGACCTGGCGGTGGCGTTCCGGGACGCCGGGGTCGTCGGCTTCGACATCGCGGGCGCCGAGGACGGCTTCCCGCCGGCCGACCACCTGGACGCCTTCGAGCACCTGCGGCGCGAGAGCGTCCCGTTCACCATCCACGCCGGTGAGGCGCACGGACTGCCCAGCATCCACCAGGCCCTCCAGGTGTGCGGCGCCCAGCGCATCGGCCACGGCGTCCGTATCACCGAGGACATCGTGGACGGCAAGCTCGGCCGGCTCGCGGGCTGGGTCCGCGACCGCCGGATCGCCCTGGAGATGTGCCCGACCTCCAACCTCCAGACCGGCGCGGCGAAGTCCATCGCCGAGCACCCCATCACCGCCCTGCGCGACCTGGGCTTCCGGGTCACCCTCAACACGGACAACCGTCTGGTGTCGGGCACGACGATGACCCGCGAGATGGCGCTGCTGGTCGAGGAGGCGGGCTGGGGCATCGAGGACCTGCGCACGGTCACGGTGAACGCGGTCAAGAGCGCGTTCATCCCCTACGACGAGCGCAAGGCCCTCATCGAGGACGTGGTGCTCCCGGGTTACGCCGGCTGAACCAGTCCGCGGACGTAGGCGGCCTGTCCGATGTGCTGGAGATCGTCGGACAGGACGCTGACCAGGCGCACCCCGAGGGTGACCGCCGGGTCCCAGCGCTCGTCCACGACGCGCTCCAGGTCCTTGGCGGCCAGGCCGTCGATGAACGCGAGGGTCCGCTCGTGGACGGCGTCGTAATAGCCGAGCAGCAGGTCGCCCGACTCCACCCGTACCCGGGCGACCTTCGCGGCGGTGTGGCCGTAGCCGGTGTCCGCGCGGGGCAGATCGAGCCCGAACCGCTTCGACCAGTCGTCGGTGAGCCAGACCTGTTCGGTGCCGGCGGCGTCCGCGACGTGATCGTCCTGGACGCGGGTCAGGTGCCACACCAGCCAGGAGATCGAGTTGGCGCTCTCGCCGGGCCGGGCGTTGAGGTCCTCCGGCGGGAGGCCCTCGACGGTGGCGTGGACTTCTTCCCGGATGCGGCCGAACGCGTCGATGAGGATGTCCTTTGCAAGCATGCGTCCACCATCGCGCATCGGGCCCGCCCCTGCGTCCGGAACCGGGTACCTCCCGGCCCCCGCTCGCCTCTCCTAGGTACGGCTCCCGTGTCCCCGCCCCGGCGCGTCGAGCTGACCGGGGGCGTCGAGCAGAGCCATGAGGGCGCGGGCGGCGGGGCTCGTGGCCTCCGGCTGCGGCAGCATGGCCACGGTCTCGTAAGACGTCTCGGACGTGCCCTTGAACGGCAGGGAGGTCAGCCCCTCGGCCTCCCGCTTGAGGCCGAAGTGGCGTGGTACGACGGCGATTCCGAGGCCCTCGTGGACCAGTTCCAGCAGGCTGTGCACGTCGTTGACCTCCAGGGCCACCGTCCGCCGCACCCCGGCCGCCGCGAACGCCGCGTCCGTGGTGCGCCGCGGCCCCCAGTCCGGGTGGAAGTCGACGAAGTCCTCCCCGCCCAGTTCCTCGGGCGTCACCACGGCGGCCGACGCGAGGCCGTGGTCCGGGTGGCACAACACGGTCATCGGCTCGCCGGCCAGCGGCACCGACCGGAGCTGGTCGGAGTCGGCCCGGGTCCGCACCGCGAACGCCAGGTCGAGCCGGCCCGCCGTGACCTCGTCGGCCAGCGCCTCGGAACCGGCCTGCCGCAGCCGGATCTCGACGTCCGGATGACGCCGCCGGAACGCGGCGAGCAGCGTGGCGCAGTGCACCCCGGCGATGCACTGCTCGGTGCCCAGCGAGAGGGTGCCGCGCAGCACGCCTTGTACGGCGGCCACCGCGTCGTGCGCCGAGCGGACCTGGGCGAGAATCCGCTCCGCCTCGACCAGCAGCGCGCGCCCGGCCTCCGTGAGGGTGACCCGGCGCGTGGTGCGAACGAACAGCGGCGCCTGGAGTTCGCGCTCCAGCGCGCGGATGGAAGACGACAGCCCCGACTGCGACACCATCAGCCGCTCGGCCGCCCGGGTGAAGTGCTGGTCCTCGGCGACGGCGACGAAGTGCTGTAGGTGGCGCAGTTCCATGAGGCACAAGGGTAGACGGGCGTGCGGGTGGGCACCGGGCGGATCCGGGCCACCCTCTCGGGCCTGTCCGGGGTGTCTCTCTTGCCCGCTGCGAACGTCCGGGGCCCGCCGGGGCCGCCCGCTCGCGGGACCGCCCTGCCGGGGAGGTTCCGGGCGTCCTGCCGGGCAGGTTCCGGACGTCCTGCCGGGCAGGTTCCGGTCGCCCTGGTCCGGGCCGTAGCCCCGCCCCATCGAGCCCCCCTGCGGCTCCCTCGGCCACACCCCCGCGCCACAACCGGCGGGCATTGAGCGACGGGGTCGCTCAATCCCATCCGATCCTCCCGTTGGACCGATGCCCGGGGGGCGCGCGAGAGTGGAGGCCTGTTTTCCCCGGCCTTCCAGGAGTGCGCGTTGTACACCCCCGACCCCGACCGTTACGCGGACATGCCCTACCGGCGCACCGGACGCAGCGGTCTGAAGCTCCCCGCGCTGTCGCTCGGCCTCTGGCACAACTTCGGCCCGGACCGGCCGGCGGAGACCCAGCGCGCGATCCTGCGCCGCGCCTTCGACCTGGGCGTCACCCACTTCGACCTGGCGAACAACTACGGCCCGCCGCCCGGAGCCGCCGAGTCGGCCCTCGGCGAGGCGCTGAAGGCCGACTTCACGCACCACCGCGACGAGCTGATCGTCTCCACGAAGGCCGGCTACCTGATGTGGCCCGGCCCGTACGGCGAATGGGGCTCGCGCAAGTACCTGCTCTCCTCGCTCGACCAGAGCCTCGGCCGCCTCGGCCTGGACTACGTCGACATCTTCTACTCGCACCGCCCCGACCCGGAGACGCCCCTGGAGGAGACGATGGGCGCCCTGCACTCGGCGGTCCAGCAGGGCAAGGCGCTGTACGTCGGCATCTCCAACTACTCGGCCGAGCAGACCCGGGACGCCGCGCGCATCCTGGCCGAGCTGGGCACCCCGCTGCTCATCCACCAGCCCCGCTACTCGATGCTCGACCGCCGCCCCGAGGACGAGGGCCTGCTCGACACGCTCGACGAACTCCAGGTGGGGTCCATCGCCTACTCGCCGCTGGAGCAGGGCCTGCTCACCGGCCGGTACCTCGACGGCATCCCCGCGGACTCGCGCGCCGCGAGCGACAGCCCGTTCCTGAGCGCGGACACGGTCACCGAGGAACTGGCGGGCCGGCTGCGCGCCCTGAACGAGATCGCCGCGTCCCGGGGCCAGTCGCTCGCGCAGCTCGCGCTCGCCTGGGTGCTGCGCGGCGGCCGGGTGACCTCCGCCCTCATCGGCGCGAGCAGCCCGCGCCAGCTGGAGGACAGCGTCGCCGCCATCGGCAACCTGGAGTTCGGCGCGGACGAACTCGCGCGGATCGACGAGCTGGTCAAGCAGTAGCCCGGGCGGCCGGGGGAGTCGGCGCGCCGCGCGAACGCCCCCGGCCGCGCCATCCCGCGCGACCGTCGTGAGCGGCCGGGGCGGCACCCCGACGGGTGCCGCCCCGGCCGTGGTTCACGCCGGGACGCGGTCCAGGAAGCCGTGCACGCTGCGGATACGGTCCTCCTCGTCCAGGACGATGACGTCGAAGCCGGCGACCGGCGCCGAGCCGTCCGCGTCGGCGACCAGTTCCCAGCCGAAGCGCGCCGTGTCGTGGTGGCCGTCGACCGTGCCGAGCAGCCGGAACGTGAATCCGGGGAACCGCTCGTGCGCGGCGGCGATCACGGCCGCGATCCGCTCGTGCCCGCCGACGTCGGCGAGCGGGTCGGTGTAGCGGCCGTCCGGGGTCCAGGCGGCGGCGACCGCCTTCGCCAGCGCGTCGGGCTCGCCGGTGTTCCAGGCCTCCAGGTAGCGGGTGACGGCGGTCTCGTAGCGGTCGGGACGGTCGGAGTTCGCGGACATGGTGAACCAGCCTCCATCGAGGGACGTATCCATGGTCGGGAACCGCGTCCCGGGCCGTCGTGCCGCTCCGGGAGGCGATGCGACCAGCCTGCCGGGCCGTGCCCGCAGCGTCGATTACCCCGCGGGTAATGGCCCGCCGACAGGCCGCCGCACCGGCCCGGAGAGCGCCGGTGCCGTTTCGGCCACGCGTCGCGCTGAATATGCCAAGAGACTGGCTGGAATCACATGGTGACAGAGTGTCAGTAGTGGCGATACTCAATGAACAGGGTGATTCAGCCACACCCGCGCACCACCGCGGTGCGGTGCACACGAGCCGCAGGGAAAGCGAGGCCGGACCGGCGACGAGCGACGCCTATGGGGGAAGATCGTGCACGACGAATTCCTGTGCCACGTCACCGCGTACGGAGTGTGCGGCGGCCGACGTGTCGGCGTACCCCTCGGCACCTATCGCGCCCCCACGCTGGCCCTCGCCCTGTGGTGGATGCGCGACCGGGCCGCGTGGATAGCCGAACGGCTCGATCCGCAGCCCGAGGACCCCGCCTTCCCGCCCAACTCCATCGCGCCCGTGGGGGAGAGCGTCCCGGACGTGCCCGCCATGCTGCGCGCCTGGTGCGGTGACACGGCCCAACAGAAGCTGGTGGCAGAGGAGTTGGCGGCCGGCAAACTCGTCCGCGTCTCCACCAACGACGACACCACCGAATACGAACTCCTCGCCGAATCGGTGGACGCCCTGCGCATGCACCGCACCGCCGCCGCACTCGGCGTCTCCGCCGCCTGACTCCGCCCCGCCGGTGGTCTCGCGCGGATAGGCCGCGTACGCAGATCAGGCGCGTATGGGGGCGAATAGCTAGAATTCAGGCATGGCTGAGAGGCCGGTCACGGCGACCGCACCCGAGCTCGTCCTCGAAACCGAGACGGGCTCGACGGTGATGAGCCCGGGCCACGACTACCACGTCGGCCGCGATCCCCTGTGCGACGTCGTCATCGACGACGTCCGGGTCTCCTGGCACCACGCGGTGCTGCGGCCCGAGTCCGGCCACTGGACGCTGGAGGACGAGAACAGCACCAACGGCACCTACGCCGACGGCCGGCGCATCCACGAATGGGGTGTCGGACCCGGCAGCGTGATCCGCTTCGGCAGCCCCGCCGACGGCCCGCGCGCCGTCCTCGTGGGCCGCCCGCCACCCGCCGCCGAGCGTCCCTCCGCGGTCTCCGCGCCCGCCGCCACCGGCACCTTCCGGCAGCCCACCACCGTCCGCCCGCTGCCTTCCCGCACCATCCGGATCGGCCGCGGCGCCGACAACGACCTCGTCGTGGACGACCTGATCGTCTCCAGGAACCACGCCGAACTACTGGCCAGGCCCGACGGCACATACGAGATCGCCGACCTCGGCAGCCACAACGGCACCTTCCTCAACGGCCAGCCCGTCACCCGCGCCCCGGTCACTCCGGGTGACATCGTGGGCATAGGACACTCCGCGTTCTGCCTCGTCGGCGACGAACTCCAGGAGTACGTCGACAGCGGCGAGGTCTCCCTCGACGTGCAGGACCTCACCGTCGAGGTGGACCGGGGCCGCAAGACGCTCCTCGACCAGGTGTCGTTTCCCGTCGGCGAGAAATGCCTCCTCGCGGTCGTCGGCCCGAGCGGCGCCGGCAAGTCCACCCTCCTGAACGCCCTGACCGGCCAGCGGCCCGCCGACCACGGCACCGTCCTCTACGACGGCCGCGACCTCTACCGCGACTACGCCGAACTGCGCCAGCGCATCGGCCTCGTCCCGCAGGACGACATCCTGCACGCCCAGCTCACCGTCCGCCGGGCCCTCGGCTACGCCGCCGAACTGCGCTTCCCGCAGGACACCGCCAAGGCCGAACGCCGGGCCCGGGTGGACGAGGTGATCGGCGAACTGGGCCTGGAACAGCGGGCCGACCAGCCCATCCACAGTCTGTCCGGCGGCCAGCGCAAGCGCGTCAGCGTCGCCCTGGAACTGCTGACCAAGCCCTCCCTGCTCTTCCTGGACGAGCCGACCTCCGGCCTCGATCCCGGCATGGACCGCTCCGTGATGCACATGCTGCGCGGCCTGGCCGACGACGGCCGCACGGTCATCGTCGTCACCCACAGCGTCCTCAGCCTCGACGTCTGCGACCGGCTCCTGGTGCTCGCCCCCGGCGGCAAGGTCGCCTACTACGGGCCGCCCGACGACACCCTCGCCTTCTTCGGCTACCGCCAGTGGCCCGAGGCGTTCGAGGCCTTCGAGCGCGACACCGACCGGGACTGGGCGGGCGACTACCGGGACTCGCCCTTCCACCGCCAGTACATCGACAACTCCAGCTCGCAGCCCCGGCGCGCCGAGGACACCGGCGCCGCCGTGGTCGGACCGCCGCCCAAGGCGCAGAGCTGGGGCTCCCAGCTCCGCACCCTGGTCCGCCGCTACGCCGCCGCGCTCGGCGCCGACCGCACGTTCCTCGCCATCATGATCGCGCTGCCCTTCGTGATGGGCGCCATGGCCCGTGCCCTGGCCGGCGGCAAACTGACCCAGGAGACGGCGATGAACGCGCTGCTCATCCTGTGCGTCGGCGGAGTCCTCACCGGCGCGGCCAACGCGGTGCGCGAACTGGTCAAGGAACGCGTCATCTACCAGCGAGAACGGGCTGTGGGCCTGTCCAGATCGGCGTACCTGATGTCCAAGGTCGTCGTCCTCGGCACCATCACCGTCCTCCAGGCCGTCGTCCTCACCCTCGTCGGTCTCTTCGGCGTCGACCTCAACGCGCCCGGCGGAGAAGGGGTCCTCATGCCACCCCTCGTGGAGATCACCCTGGCGGTGGCCCTGCTCGCCTTCACCGCGATGATGCTGGGCCTCCTCGTCTCCGCCCTGGTGCGCAAGGAGGAGGTGACGATGCCGCTGCTGGTGCTGCTCGCCATCGTCCAGGTGGTGTTCTGCGGAGCGCTGCTGAAACTGCACGGCGTGCCGGGCATCGAGCAGCTTTCCTGGCTGGTCCCCTCCCGGTGGGCCCTCGGCGCCATGGCCGGTACCATCGGCCTGTCCCGGATCGTCCCCGGCGAACTGACCAGCGACCCGCTGTTCAAGCACTCGACGGGCGTCTGGCTGCTCAACATGGGCATGCTCGTCGTACTCTCCGTCCTCTTCGGCTACCTGGTCGCCCGCCTGCTGCGCCGGCACGAACCCGCCGTCATGCGGAAGTAGGCGCCCATGACGAGCCCCGCCTTCCGCCCCACCCACGTCGTCCCGCAGGACGGGCTGCCCGCCTGGGAGACACCGGATCCGTCCCGGCCCACCGTTCCGCTCGACGCGCTGCTGCCCGTCCAGCTCGTCGACCGCCTCGGCGACTGGGGGCGTGTCGTCTGCGCCAACGGGTGGTCCGCCTGGGTCGACGGCCGCCTGCTCGTCGGCGTACCGCAGGCACCGCCCGCCGCGACCGGCCCGCCCGCCCGCACGGCCGACCCGCGTCCCCTGCTCGCCCGGATGGAGGAAGCCCTCTCCGTGTACCGCGGGGCGGCCGAGGAACTGGCGTCCGGACAACTCGACGGGGAGGCCTTCCGCGCCCGTACGCAGGGCCGCCGGATCGGTGTCGTGGTCGACGGCGAGTCGATGTGGCTGTACGACGGGGAACACGAGCGCTGGGTGTACTGCGACGGCGCCCGCCTGAGCACCTTCGCCGCCGAACGCACCCCGACGACCACCCCGCCCGAGGGAGGGCGCGGCCCGGCGGAAGAGGGCCCGCCGTCCCCCGGCCCGGACCGCGTGCCGGGGGCCGACCGGCCCGAGGACAGCGGGGGCGGGCCCTCACCGGCGGCGGAAGGGCCCGAGCCCACCCGGGTGGTGAATCCGGAAGGCGGGCCCACCCCGGCCGCGCGCCGGGACTCCGGGCCCGCGCCGGCGGGTGAACGGGAGGAGAGCCTTCAGCACCGGGACCCCGGGCCCGTGCCGGTGGCCGGCAGGGGCCCGGAGCCCACGCAGGTGGTGAACCGGGAGGACGAATCCGCGCCGGTTCGTGACACGCGGCCAGAGCCCGCGAGGCGCGGGAACCCGGAGCCCGACCCCGCGCCGGTGGCGACCCCCGGCCCGGGCCCAGGGCCGGTCACTGACCGGCAGCCCGCGCCCGCTGGGCGCGTGAACGCGGCCCCCGACCCCGCGCCGCCGGCCGCTCCCGG
>NZ_JBEYFY010000093.1:0-16077 GCF_040703595.1 Streptomyces sp. NPDC007084 | reverse complement strand
CGATCTACCACGCCCCGGGGCCGGCCGGGGTGCGGGCCGACTTCGTCGCGGGCACGCCGGATCTCTCGCTCTTCCCGCGCGCCGCCTGGGCCGCCGCGCACCGCGGGGTGCTCGCCGAACTGCCCCGCCAGGCGCTCGGCTACCCGGACCCGCGCGGTCTGCCGGAGCTGCGGACCGCTCTCGCCGGGCTGCTCGGCCGCCGCCGCGGTGTGGTCGCCGACCCCGAACGACTCGTCGTGGTCTCCGGCGTCGCGCAGGCGATGGCCCTGCTCGGATTCGTGCTGCACGCGCGCGGGGCACGTGTCGTCGGCGTGGAGAACCCCGGAAGCCCCGAGCACGGAGCGCTGTTCGCCTCGGCCGGCCTCGGCACCGTACGGCTGCCCCTGGACGACGAGGGGATCGCGACCGAACCGCTCCGGAGTTCCGGTGTACGCGCCGTGGTGACGACGCCGGCGCATCAGTTCCCCACCGGGATCGCGTACTCGGCGCGGCGCCGAGCCGAACTCCTCGACTGGGCGCGCCATACGGACGGGCTGGTGGTCGAGGACGACTACGACGGCGACTTCCGCTACGACCGCGCCCCGGTCGGCGCGCTCCAGGGGCTCGATCCCGAGCACGTCGCGTACACCGGGTCGGTCAGCAAGTCCCTCGCCCCGGGGCTACGGCTCGGCTGGCTGATCGTCCCCGCGTCGCACCTGGAGGAGGTCGTCGAACGCAAACGCACCATGGACCTCGGCAACCCCGTCCTCGACCAGGCGCTGCTGGCCCGGTTCATCGAACGGGGCGCCTACGACCGGCAGTTGCGCCGCTGCCAACGGGCCTACCGGGAGCGACGCGACACACTGGTGTCCGCCCTGGAGGAACACTTTCCCGGCACGACGGTGTCCGGCATCGCCGCCGGCCTGCACGCGGTCGCCACGCTCCCCGACCGCTACGGGCCGCAGGACCGTTTCCTGGAGCTGGCCAGGGCGGCGGGGGTGAGGGTCCGCCCGACGGCTCACTACGGGGAGGCCCCCGGCCCCGGTGTGCGGCTGGTACTGGGCTACGCGCATCTGGCCCCCGGGCGGATACGTGAGGGGGTGCGGTTGATGGCGGAGGTGGTGGGTGAGGGGGGTGTGAGGGGCGAGGTGGGTGTGGTTACGCCGGAGCGGTGAGCGCCGAAGGACCCTTCCGGACGCCCCCGTCAGCCGCCAGCCCGGCAGCCCTTCGGGCGTTCGGCGTTCGGCGTTCGGCGTTCGGCGTTCGGCGTTCGGCGTTCGGCGTTCGGCGTTCGGCGTTCGGCGTTCGGCGTTCGGCGTTCGGCGGCATGCTGTCGGATCGGCGGCATGTCCGCTCTCCGCGTCGGTTCCCCTTCCCCCAGGGCGAGTTGTTCACCTCTGGTTTCCGTGAGCGATGCGGTGCACCAGTAGGTGTGGCAGTCCACACGGCCGAAATCCGTCCCCTCGGAGGCGCCTTCATGTCGCACCGTCCGCACAGCCCACTCCCCGGCCGCCGCAGCGTGCTGCGCGGCTCGCTCGCCGCGTCGGCGGCACTGGCTCTGCCCACCGCGCTCGGCTCGGCACCGGCGTTCGCCCTTTCGGGCCGGCCGAGAGCAGCCTGGGGTGTCCAGGCCGGGGACGTGACCGCCGACTCGGGTCTCGTCTGGGTCCGCTCCGACCGGCCGGCCCGGATGATCGTGGAGACGTCGGCGACCGAATCGTTCCGCAACTCGCATCGCCGGCTCGGCCCCCTGCTCGGCCCGGGCACGGACTTCACCGGCACCACCCGGCTCCGAGGGCTGCCCTCCGGTGAGCAGATCCACTACCGCGTGCTGCTCGCCGACCCCGACGATCCGCGCCGTACCGGCGAACCGGTGACCGGAACGTTCCGTACGACTCCGCGCGGGCGGCGCGGCGGTGTCCGCTTCCTGTGGTCGGGCGACCTCGCGGGACAGGGCTGGGGCATCAACCCGGACATCGGCGGCTACCGCATCTACGACGCGATGGCCCGGCTCGACCCGGACTTCTTCCTGTGCAGCGGCGACAACATCTACGCGGACGGCCCGCTCTCCGCAACCGCCGCCCTGCCCGACGGCGGTACCTGGCGGAACATCACGACCGAGGAGAAGTCCAAGGTCGCGGAGTCGCTGGCGGAGTTCCGCGGAAACTTCCGCTACAACCTGCTGGACGACAACCTCCGTCGGTTCAACGCCCAGGTGCCGTCGATCATCCAGTGGGACGACCACGAGGTGCGCAACAACTGGTATCCGGGCGAGGTGATCGCGACCAGCGACTCGCGGTACACCGAGAAGAGTGTCGATGTGCTGGCCGCCCGGGCGCGGCGCGCGTTCAGCGAGTACTTCCCCGTCTCGACGCTTCCGCCGGGCCGCCGGGACGGACGCGTGTACCGGGTCATGCGGCACGGACCACTGCTGGACGTCTTCGTGCTCGACATGCGCACCTACCGCAACCCGAACTCGCCCGACGACCAGACCACGGACCCGCAGGGCATCCTCGGCTCGGAGCAGGTGGAGTGGCTGAAGCGCGAACTGTCCCACTCCCGAGCGGTGTGGAAGGTGATCGCCGCGGACATGCCGATCGGTCTCGTCGTGCCCGACACCACCGAGGGCCGGCCGAACATCGAGGCCGTGGCGCAGGGCGACCCGGGCGCGCCGCTCGGGCGTGAACTCCAGATCGCGGAACTGCTGCGGTTCGTCAAGCACCGGCGGATCACGGGCACCGTGTGGCTGACCGCCGACGTGCACCACACCTCCGCCCAGCACTACCAGCCGTCGCGGGCCGCGTTCACCGACTTCGAGCCGTTCTGGGAGTTCGTGTCCGGCCCGCTCAACGCCGGCGCCTTCCCGGCGAGCGATCTGGACGGCACGTTCGGACCGGAGCGGGTGTTCGTGAAGGCGCCGACCGCCTCGAACGTCTCACCGGCGGGCGGCTACCAGTTCTTCGGCGAGGTGGACATCGACGGCGGCAGCGGCGAGCTGACGGTGCGGCTGCGCGAGCAGGACGGGTCCGTGCTGTTCACGCAACGCCTCCAGCCGGGACGCGTGGGGCAGTAGGCGGAGGGCGCGGAGAGCCTCGACGGCGGGCGGGTCGGGTCAGAGCCTGGGCCAGGCTGCGAGACCGCCGTGAGCCTTCCCGCCGAGCGGCTGGGCCAGTCGGCGGTGCCGTGCCGTGCGCCTCGGCGGTGAGCGGTGCGGAGCCCTGCCGCCCGCGCCCGCCGTGACCGTTCGAGGCGTTCGGATCCCGTACCCTCGAAGGGTCCGCCGCGCACCGGAGTCATCCCCCGGTGCGCGGCTCCGCGAGCCCGCCAAAACACTCTCGTGAGGCAAGTCCTCGCAGGTCAGGGCGCATTGTCAGTGGTCGCCTCTACGGTTTTTCCATGACGCGATCTTCGCAGGCCGTGGCCTACACCCGACCCTCCGTGCTGGAGTCCTCAGCGGGCTTCCAGCGTTTGGGACTTGAGACCTCGCGGGGCACGACGCCCACTGGGGTCGAGGACCATCCCCGTTTCTTCACGGGCTTCCTGACGTCGCCTCAGGTGGCGGCGGCCGGCCTCCTGGCGGTGGCGGACGTCGCGGCGGCCCGCTACTACCAGCGGGATCTGCGAGCGTCGCTGGACCCGGTCGTCACGGGCAACGGCGACCGGCTCCGCTTCGAGTCCTTCTCCGGCTGCGGCGGGGTGTACGCGCGGCTGGACGTGCTGACGGCGGGCCTGGACGGCGGCGAGGTCGGGCACGGGACGACCAACGTCGACGTCAACAACCCCCTGCGCGAAGCGCTGTCCCGGATCGGCGCGGACGATCCGCTGCACCTTCGGGTCGGTCCGGACGAGCTGGCCGTGACCACGCTGGACGGCCCGGTGGTGGAGAAGAAGGTGCCGCTGCCCGACCGCTGGCTGAGGGGGTTCGCCGAGGCCCAGGTGATAGCGGCGGGCTTCGACCTGCGGGCCGAGCTGTCGGCGGCGGAGGCCGTGCGGTTCCTGCGTTCGCTGCCGCGCGGCACCGCTCGCGGGACGTCCGGCGGACCGCGGTGGGTGGTGCCGGCCGGGCGGGGGCTGCGACCGACGACGCGGCCGGTCCCCGGCGCGGTCTGCCTGCCGGGCCCGGAGCGGCTGGTCGCCCTCCAGCGGGTGCTGCGCCATGCGACGGCCCTGCGCGTGTACGGCCCGCCGGTCACCGGGGACGCCGTCGCGGCGGGCGCCTGGGAGGTCGTGCTGCCGGGCATGCGGCTGACGCTCACCCTGTCGCCGGACGCCTCGCGCGGGTTCTCCGGGGAGGGCGGGGTACTGGACGCGCTGGCCACCGACGAGGCCGCCGAGGACGCGGAGTTGGTCGCCGTCCTGCTGGCCTGGGAGCCGCGGGTGGACGTGGGCGATCTGGCCGCGTCGTCCGGGCTGTCCGCAGAGCGGGTGCGGGCGGCGCTGGTCCGGCTGGGCACCTCGGGCCGGGTCGGGTACGACACGGCCGAAGCGGCGTACTTCCACCGCGAACTGCCGTACGACGCGGGCCGGGTGGAGCGGCACAACCCGCGGCTGCGTTCGGCCCGGGCGCTGGTCGCGGCGGGCGCGGTCGCCCTGGACGGCGATCTGGGCACGGTGACCGCGGACGACGGGCATGTGCACCGGGTCCGCGACGCGGCGGGGACGTTGAGCTGCTCCTGCCTGTGGTGGGCGAAGTACCGCGGTGGACGCGGGCCCTGCAAGCACGCGCTCGCGGTGCGGATGGTGCGCCGGGCAGCGACGGTCGGGCACGCGGAGGCCTCTGTCCGGACCGGTGAGGATTCGGCCCGGGCCACTGAGCACTCACCCCAGGCCGGCAGGGAACCGGCTCGGGCCGCTGAGGAGTCCGCCCAGGCCGGCGAGGAACCGGCTCGGGCCGGTGCGGGACACGAGGAGTTCGCGGGAACGCGCGTCGACGGGGGCGAGGGGCGATGAGCGCCGAAGCACTGCTGAAGGCGGTACGAGCGGGGTCGACGGCACGGACCGTCGTCCTGCTGGACGGGATGCCGGACGACGAGCGCCGGGCATGCCTGCCGGCCCTGAAGGAACTGCGCAAGGAGTTGCGCGCCGCGCCGTGGCACGCGGATACGCGGGCGTCGTATCCCGCCCTGCACGCGGCGGGAGCCGCCTGCCACACGGGGGCCGCGGGGGCCGCCGCCTGGATCGCGGGGGCCGACATGCGATGGTCGACGGCGCCCGCGGAGGTGCTTCTCCATGTGCTGGGCGACCGGGAGCCGGACTGGCTCGCCGACCTGGCGCGGCGGCTGGCCGCCCGGCCGGTGACGTCGCAGATCCCGTTCGCTCTGCTCTCCGGGCTGGTGGGCCTTGCCGGCTGCGAGGTGCCGACGTCGGACGCCTATGTGCGGGGTTGGTTCGAGCGGATCGGCGCTTCGTGGCACGGCTCGGGCTCGATGGCGGCGCGGCTCCGGCAGGAGCCGGACGTGGCCCGGATGATCTCCGCGTTCTTCGATTCTCCCCAGCTCGCGGGCGAGATCGGCTGGATGTTCGGGGACGGCCCGGACAGTTGGTACAGCGCCCTGGCGGCGCTGACGGCGGAGGGTGCGCTCGGCCGCGCGGTCATGGTGGACGCCTGCGTGGCGCGGTTGCTGCGGGGCGGCGTACCGGCCGATCAGCGGGTGTTCCTGCGGCTGCTGTCCCACCTCGCCCCCACCCGGGACGAGGAGCGGGAGCGGACGGCGGACTGGACGGCCCTCGCCTGTGCGGCCGCCCCGGACGTCGCCTTCCACGCGCAGTCGGTCCTGGGAGCACTCGCCCTGGACGGGGAGTTGACGCTCGACCAGCTCGCGGAGATGTCCTCGGGGGTGCTGTTCAGGACGGAGAAGAAGCTGGTCCGGGCACAGCTCGTGCTCCTCGGCAAGATGCTCAGGCGCGACCCCTGCGCGTCCGAGGTGCTGCTCCCCGCGGTGGCGCAGGCCTTCGGACACGAGGACACGGATGTGCAGGAGCGCGCCCTGAAGCTGGTCGAGCGGCACGCCGCCGCGCTGCCCGCGGCGAGTGAGGCGCGCGACGAGCTGGCCGCACTGGCGGCCGACCTGAGCCCGGGACTGCGGCCCCGGGCCGGGCGGCTCCTGGGCGACGCGGCGCTGTGCACCGCGCCCGCCGTCCACGAGGAGGTGCTGCCAGCCGTGCCGGAGCCGGTCCGGCTGGCGGCGGCGCCGGAATCGGCCGCCGAGCTGGCCGAGGAGGTCAGCGCGCTGCTCGTCTCCGAAGGGGACGTGGCCGCGTTCGAGCGCGCCTTGGACGGGCTGGTCCGGCACGCCCACCGCGACCGGGAAGCACTGGTCGAAGCGCTCGGCCCGGTGGTCGCGCGCCGCTGGTGGAGGGACGCCGAGCCGGTGTACAGCGCGGTGAACGGCCCGTTCGGTCACGCGCCGCAGGGCCTGGACCTCGTGCTCGCCGCGGTGTTCGAGCAGGTCAGGGTGGACGCACCGCAGCCGGCGGCCGAGAGGGACACCGCGGAGCGGAACTGCCGGCACAGCGCACTCGCCCGCCCCTTCAAGGCCCGCCTGTGGGAAGTGGCGTACCGCGTCCGCGCCGAGCCGCTGCCCTTCCTGCTGGCCACCCCCACCTGGAGCACCGGACTGCTGGAGCCGGACGAGCTGGTCGCCCGCCTCACCGAGTACCGGCGGCTGGACGCCCGGCCGGGCGCCGCGGACTTCGCCCAGGCCCTCCTGCGCGTGCGCCGGGACGACCCGGCGGCGGCAGCGGCGACCGCGGTGCGGGCCCGGGCCCTCGGCAGCCCCGAGGGACACCGGCTGGCCGAGTGGCTCACCGCCGAGACTCCCCCGCTGCCGACGGTGCGACGGCGCACCCAGGGTGGCCGTGTTCTCGTGGAGCTGGGTGAACCGGACGATTTCCAGAGCTGGTTGCCGCAGGAGTTCCAGTTGCTGGGGCGCCCCTTCAGCCTGTTCGATCACCAGTGGTACTGCCCGCACTGGGGCGACACCGACCAACGGCACTGGCTGGCCGTCGTCCCCGGGCGGCGCGAGCTGGTGGCGGCGCGTGTGCTGAACGACATCAGCACCGTCGCCGTTAACGAGAGCCGCGGAGAGGGCGCGATCCTTCCGCTCCTCGCCGAGGCCGACGGCATCGCGGGCGAGGCGCTGCACCTGGGTGTGGCGTACGGGCTGGGGGCACGGCATCCGGAGGACCGGCTCGCCGCCGTGGACGCTCTGCTGGTGCTGGCGGCGCGGGGACAGTTGGACGCCGGGCGGCTCGGCGCGGATCTCGGGGAGCTGGTGGACCTGGATGCCGTGAAGCCGTCCCGGCTGGCCGACTCGATACGCACGGCGGCGGCCACAGGCGCCTACGCCACCGTCTGGTCGGTGCTGCGCGCCCTGCTGCCGACCCTGCTGGCCGGGCTCTCGGCGGAGGGACCGGGGGCAGGCGCGGTGCGCGGGCTCGGGGATCTGCTGGCCGTCGCCGCCGACTGCGCCGAGCGGTCCGGAGCGCGCGGCGATCTCGACCATCTCTCCCGGGCCGCCGAGCGGCGCGGCTCGTCCAGAGTGGTCGCCCAGGCCCGTCGGCTGCGGACGGCACTGACACAGGAAGCAGCCGCCTGACACCGGGCGGCCTGAGCCGGCCCGGCACTCCGGACCCGCCCCGGCACTCCGAAGCCGGCCCGGCACTCCGGAGCCGCCCGGCGCCCCGCGCCCGGCTCACCGCAATAGGCCGCGGTCTTCTCAAGGCTGGTGTGTCCTGTCCGGGCGCGGCCATCGGGTGCGCAGGCTGGAGGTAAAGACCCGCAAAAAAGAACTACAAAAGGGGCAGAGCGACACTTAACCGATCAGTCACAAAGCGTTCGTGATCACGCAACACCATTCCTTCACAGTGTCTGTATGACTCCAGACATGTCTGATGTGACGCGTGCGAAAAACGGACGCCCCGTGCACCACTGGCGACGCGACCTCGTCGAACTGGCCGCGCTTTTCACGGCTGTTGCGGTGGCCGACGCCGTGGCCAACCTGATCGGGCACGGCCCGGACGGCCCGGCCCTGCTCGCGACCTCGGCGGCGCTGCTGGTCGCCACGGCCGGGTTCCACACATGGTGGGCACGCCGCCACGGTCACGCGCCTCCGACGGGCGATACCGGCGCCCGGCCCCTCGCCGACGAGCGAGTGGCCGGGCCGTCCGGAGAGCGGGAGAAGCCTGAGGGCACCGGCACCCAGGGGAGCACCCCCGAGGCGACGGTGCTGTGGCGCATGCGAACCACCGTCAAGGACACCCCCGGTTCCCTGGCCAGGCTGTGCGCCGCGCTCGCCCACCGGAACGTCGACATCCTGAGCCTGCAGACCCACCCGCTGGCCGACGGCACGGTCGATGAACTCCTGCTGCGCGCCCCCGCCGGGCTGGCCACCACCGAGATCACCCGTGATGTGGCGCGGGCCGGCGGCAGCAGCACCTGGATCGAGCGGGCCGACGCCCACGACCTGGTGGACGCGCCGACCCGGATCCTCGGCCTGGCCACCCGTACCGCCCTCGACGCGTCCGAACTCCCGCTCGCGCTGCGGCAGTTGCTCGGCCGGTGCACCATCCGCTCCCTGCCCGCCAAGTCGCCCCTGTCGGGGCGGGCCGCGGAGGGCGCACCCGTGGAGGGGGCCTTGGAGGACACGGTGATGCGGCTGCGGGCGCCGGAAGGCGGAGTGATCACGGTGGAGCGGCCCTATCTGCCCTTCACGCCCACCGAGTTCGCGCGGGCCAGGGCCCTGGTGGAGCTGGACGCGCGGCTCGGCCCGCGCGTGCCGGACGGCCGGGATCTGCTGACGCTGCCGCAGGGCAACGCGATCAGCGTGCGACGCGCCGACACCTCCGACGTGGAGGCGGCCAAGGCGATGCACGAGCGCTGCTCCCAGCGCACGCTCGGTATGCGGTACCACGGGCCGGTCGGGGACGCGGACCGCTACCTCAACCACCTGCTCAGCCCCAGCTTCGGCCGCACCCTCGCCGTGCAGACGGCGTCGGGCCGGATCGTCGGCCTCGGCCATCTCCTGTGGGACGGCGACGAGACGGAGGTCGCCCTGCTCGTCGAGGACGAGTGGCAGCGGCGCGGCATCGGGAGCGAACTCATCGGCCGGCTGGTGGCGATGGCCGAGGAAGCCGGCTGCGAGAGCGTCTACGCGGTCACGCAGGCCTCCAACACCGGCATGGTCGCGGCGATGCGCAGCCTGGGCCTCCCCCTCGACTACCAGATCGAGGAGGGCACCCTCGTGATCACCGCCCGCCTGGAGCCCACCCCGGTGACCACCTCGCCGCTGCCGTACGAGCGCGGCGCGGGCGAGGGCCGGGAGCCGCAGCACGAGAGGCGTGCCGTCCGGGACTGACGCGGTCGGGGACCGGCTTGGTCCGGTCCCCGACCCGGTCCGGGCCGATCCCGGTCGGTCCGGTCCCGGACCGACCGGGATCGGAGTCGGCGGACGGTGCCGGCGACAGGCACGCCCGTCCGCCGGCACTCCCTCGGCAACCCGGCCGCCGGCTACCCCCCGCCAACCCGGCCGCCGGCACTGTGACCCACCATCCCGTCCGCCGGCCCTCCCCCGGCAGCCAGGCCGCCGACGCTTACCGGCGCTTCCCGGCGTTTCCAGGCGTTTCGTCAGCCCCCGCTCGGTCCCCCAGTGCCCCGTCCAGGTCGGTCCACAGGTCCTCGGCGTCCTCCAGCCCCACCGACAGGCGGAGCAGGCGGTCGCTGACGCCCGCGTCGTGGCGGTCCTCCGTCGGGACGATGCGGTGGCTGATGGACGCGGGATGCTGGATGAGGCTGTCGACGCTGCCGAGGCTCACCGCCGGGGTGATGAGCCGGACCCCGGCGATGACCTCGTGCGGGTCGCCGTGCACCTCGAAGGCGATCATCGCGCCGCCGATGCGCGGGTAGTGGACGCGGGCCACGCGCGGGTCCCCGGCCAGCCTGCGGGCGAGTTCGGCGGCGTTCGCGGACGCGGCCCGGACCCGTACCGGCAGGGTCGACAGTCCGCGCAGCAGCAGATAGCCGGCCAGCGGATGCAGGACACCGCCCGTCGCGAACCGGATCTGGCGCAGCCGTCGGGCGAACTCCTCGTCGCAGGCGACCACTCCGGCCATCACGTCCCCGTGGCCGCCGAGGTACTTGGTCGCGCTGTGCAGGACGAGCCGCGCGCCGTGCTCGGCGGGGCGTTGCAGCACGGGTGTGGCGAAGGTGTTGTCGGCGAGCAGCGGGACGGAACCGCAGGAGTGCGCGACGGCCCTCAGGTCGAGTTCGGCGAGCGTGGGGTTGGCCGGGGACTCGACCATCACGAGGCCCGTGTCCGGACGCAGCGCGTCGGCGATGCCGGCCGGGTCGACCCAGGTGACCTCGGAGCCGAGGAGACCGGCCGTGAGCAGGTGATCGCTACAGCCGTACAGGGGGCGGACGGCGACGACGTGGCGCAGGCCCATCGTGTTCCGTACGAGGAGGACGGCGCTGAGGGCGGCCATGCCGCTCGCGAAGGCGACCGCGCTCTCGGTGCCTTCCAGCCGTGCGAGGGCGGTCTCGAAGCGGGCGACGGTCGGATTGCCCAGGCGGCCGTAGACGGGCGGGCCCTGGGGTTCGGCGCCCTCGGCGGCGAAGGCGTCGATCCGGGCGGCCTCTCCCCGGCTGTCGTACGAGGGATAGGTGGTGGACAGGTCGATGGGGACGGCGTGCAGTCCGAGGGCGGCGAGGTCCTCCCGGCCCGCGTGCACCGCCTCGGTGGCCAGGGAGCGGGCCCTCGGGAGGGCGGCCGTGCCGGTTGTCCGCCGGTCGTTCCGCGGGCCGGCGCCGTCCGCGTCAGGGGTGTCGTACACAACGGAGTCCATGGGCGGAAGCCTGAACACCCGACGGGGTTCGGGCGGCGAAAGCCGTGTTACGTTCGCGCCATGGCCGATTCCGTCGTACTCGATCCGGTGGATCTTCATCTGCTGCGGCTGTTGCAGAACGACGCCCGGACGACGTACCGCGATCTCGCGGCGCAGGTGGGGGTCGCGCCGTCGACCTGTCTGGACCGGGTGACGCGGCTGCGGCGGGCGGGGGTGATTCTCGGCCATCAGCTCCGGCTCGACCCGGCGAAGCTCGGGCGGGGTCTGGAGGCGCTGCTGTCCGTGCAGGTCCGGCCGCACCGGCGGGAGTTGGTGGGGCCCTTCGTCGACCGGATCAGGCTGCTGCCGGAGTCCCGGACCATCTTCCATCTCACCGGCCCGGACGACTATCTCGTCCATGTCGCGGTCGCCGACATGGCGGATCTTCAGCGCCTGGTGCTGGACGAGTTCACCTCGCAGCGCGAAGTGGCGCGCGTGGAGACGCGGTTGATCTTCCAGCAGTGGGACTGCGGGCCGCTGCTGCCCCCGGCCGCGGCGGGGCCGTAACCGGCGGCAAGATCCGGTGGACACGGTGAAGGGCCGGGCAGGCCGGGGCTGACGCGGCGGCCGTCCCGTACGAGGATGGCCGCATGTCACAGACGAAGCAGCCCCTGCCCCGCGAGGTGGCCGACGCCTATGTCGACCAGCTCACCGCCCTCGACCCGGTCCTCGGTACCTACCTCGGTGTGCCGGAAAGCTACGGCAGGCTCCCCGACACCTCCCCCGCGGGCCAGGAAGCCGTCGCCGAACTGGCGCGCGCCACCCTCGCCCGGCTGGACGAGGCCGAGCGGCAGCCCGGCGCGGAACGTGACATCGAGCGCCGCTGCGGCCGGCTGCTGCGCGAACGGCTCACCGCCGAACTGGCCGTCCACGAAGCGGGCGAGGGCCTGCGGTCGGTAGGCAACCTGCACACCGTCGTCCACTCGGTGCGGCAGGTCTTCACCCTGACGCCGACGGCGACGGACGAGGACTGGGCCACCGTCGCGGAGCGGCTGCGGGCGGTGCCGGCGGCGCTCGCGGGCTACCGCGAGTCACTCGCCCTCGGTCTGGACCGCAAGCTGTACGGGGCTCCGCGCCCGGCGGCCACGTTCATCGAACAGCTCACGGAGTGGTCGGACACGGACGGACGGGGCCGGGGCTGGTTCGAGGACTTCGCCTCGGCGGGCCCCGACGCCCTCCGCGAGGAACTGGACACGGCGGCACGCGGCGCGACGGCGGCGCTGGTCTCCCTGCGGGACTGGATGCGTGATGTGTACGCGCCGACGATCGAGGGCGCGCCCGAGACGGTGGGCCGCGAGCGCTACGCCCGCCTCGCCCGCTACTTCAACGGGACCGACCTCGACCTGGACGAGGCGTACGCCTACGGCTGGGCCGAGTACCACCGGCTGCTCGGCGAGATGCGGACGGAGGCCGAGAAGATCCTGCCGGGCGCCTCGACCCCCTGGGTGGCGCTCGCGCATCTCGACGACCACGGCCGGCACATCGAGGGCGTCGCGGAGGTGCAGACCTGGCTGCAGGGGCTGATGGACGAGGCGATCACCGCTCTGGACGGCACCCACTTCGAACTCGCCGAGCGGGTGAAGCGGGTGGAGTCGCGCATCGCCCCGCCCGGCAGCGCCGCCGCCCCCTACTACACGGCGCCCTCACAGGACTTCTCGCGCCCGGGACGCACCTGGCTGCCCACGATGGGACAGACCCGCTTCCCGGTCTACGACCTCGTGTCGACCTGGTACCACGAGGGCGTGCCCGGCCATCACCTCCAGCTCGCGCAGTGGGTGCACGTGGTCGACGACCTCTCCCGCTACCAGTCGGGCGTGGGCCGGGTCAGCGCCAACTGCGAGGGCTGGGCGCTGTACGCGGAGCGTCTGATGGACGAACTCGGCTTCCTCGGCGACCCGGAGGAGCGCCTCGGTTACCTGGACGCGCAGATGATGCGGGCCGCCCGCGTGATCGTGGACATCGGTATGCATCTGGAGCTGGAGATCCCGGCCGACTCGCCGTTCCACCCCGGCGAGCGGTGGACTCCCGATCTGGCGCAGGAGTTCTTCGGCGCGCACAGCAGCCGCAGCGCGGACTTCGTGGAGAGCGAGCTGACCCGCTATCTCACGATGCCCGGACAGGCCATCGGCTACAAGATCGGCGAGCGGGCCTGGCTGCTGGGCCGCGAGAACGCCAAGCGGCGCCACGGTGACGGCTTCGACGCCAAGGCGTGGCACATGGCCGCCCTGTCCCTGGGTTCGCTGGGCCTTGACGACCTGGTGGAGGAGTTGTCCCGGCTCTGACGGCAGGTGGTCGGTGGCGTCGTATGCGGTAGCGCCGTGCGCGGTGACGCTGGGTGCGGCGCCACTATGCGGCGGCACCGTGCGGGGCGGCCCGCTCTGTGCAGGGCCAGGCCGGGCCGCCGCGTCCCGTGGTGAGTCAGTCAGTCCGTCAGCCTGACAGCCCGTCAGACCGTCAGCCGGCGCAAGTGGACGAGGCCCACCCACGTCTCGGGTCCCGGCTCGACGTGGGCCGCGCGGACGCCGTATCGGCCCGGCGCCAGAGCCACTCTCAGGTGGTCGGTGCGTTCGGAGGCGGGGCCCGGCCAGGCGGCGTCGAAGAGGATGACGGGGCCGGGCACGTTCCACGTCACCTCGGGTTCCCAGACGGCGGCGGCGAGGGCCGCCGGGACGAGGGCGAGCAGTTCGTCCTCGGACTCGGCGGCGCTCCACCGTACGAAGGCGCCGTGCTCGGGGAGGTAGGTGGTGGAGGCGGGTTCGTCGCCGAGCACCAGGGCCCGGGAGTCGCCGACGGGCACGAGTCCGACGAAGCCTTCGACGTCGCAGGCCCGGTCGTAGTCGGAGGACATGTCGTCGCCGTCCGCCCCCGACCAGAACGGCAGGACCGCTTCCGGGATCGCTATGAGCGGCCCGCCGCCCGACTCCACCCATTCGACCGTACCGGGCTCCGCGTATCTGACCATGGGCAGAAGCTACACGGCGGCTGACACCGGCGGAGCGGCAGGCGCCCTCTATCCGGCCGACGGCCGCCCGATGGCGCCATCGAGGCCCAAGTAGCTTGCGGGCAGGGGCTGTTCGGGGTCTCAGCAGCCGCAGTCGTCCGCGTCGACGGGGGCCGTCAGGGGGTCGGCGACGCGGCTTTCGCGCCCCTGCCAGGTCTCGAACTCGAAGCCCTCGCGCACCCAGTACTCGAACCCGCCGAGCATCTCCTTTACCTGGTAGCCGAGTTCGGCGAGGGCGAGGGCCGCACGGGTGGCGCCGTTGCAGCCGGGGCCCCAGCAGTAGGTGACAACGGGCACCGACCTGTCGAGCAGGTCCCCGGCCTGCTCGGGGATGAGCGCGGTGGGCAGGTGGATGGCGCCGGGGACGTGCCCCTGGTCCCAGGACTCGGTGGAACGGGAGTCGAGGACGACGAACCCCGGTTCGCCGTCACCCGCGAGGGCCGCCGCGACGTCGGACACGTCCGCGTGGAAGGCGAGACTCGCCCCGAAGTGGGCCGCGGCGGCGGCCGGGGTCGCGGGCGGGACCCGCAGCACGGGGTTCACGGCGGCGACCGCGTTCGAGGCGCGCCCAGAGTGCCGCTCGGACGCGGGCGGGGCGCCGGGCGAAGGCGCGACGCCGATCTCGGTACCGGTCGCAGGGCTCGTCGCCGTCCCGTCAGCAGCAGCGGCAGTAGCAGTAGCAGTAGCAGTAGCAGTAGCAGTAGCAGTCATGATCTGGCCTTTCGCCCGCGTCCCGCCGGCCCCTGGTGCCGCCGTCGCCACCGTCGTCACCCAGGTGCGGCCTCCGCACCGCTCTCGCCTCGCGGGACTTCCTGACCAGAAATCTACGGCCGGTGATCGCCACCCTGAAGTGACGATCCACGGCATCCCTCTTGATCCGCCGGGGATTGGGCTGGTATCCATCGGGGATGACCGCGTATTCCCCGGACGCCACCGACTGGCGCATCCTCGACGTCCTCCAGCGGGAGGGCCGGGCCAGCTTCGCCGATCTGGCGCGGGCCGTGTCCATGTCCGCGAGCGCGGTCACCGAGCGGGTGCGGCGGCTGGAGGAAGCGGGTGTCATCCAGGGGTACGCCGCCGTCGTCGCCCCGGAAAGCCTCGGGATGCCGATCCTCGCGTTCGTGCGGCTCCGCTACCCGAACGGCAACTACAAGCCGTTCCACGACCTCCTGGAGACGACGCCGGAGATCCTGGAGGCGCATCACGTGACCGGCGACGACTGCTTCGTCATCAAGGTCGCGGCGCGCTCGATGACCCATCTGGAGACGGTGTCGGGCAAGATCGGCGCGCTGGGCTCGGTGACCACGAGCGTCGTCTACTCCTCGCCCCTGCCCCGCCGCCCCCTGGGCCACTGACCGCGACGCCGACACGACCGGCGCAGGCCTACGAACCCGTGTCGGCACCCTTCGCCCGCAAACTGCCGCCACCGGCCGCCGCCACCGGTATCGCCACCGGCGAAGGCGTACGGACCCCTTCCATCCGGGCCGGCCCCAGCACCATCCTCACCCTCCGCCGCCCCGCTGCCGGACGACCGACCCGGTCCTGCCCTTGACCACTTCGAGCTGGGCGTGGATGCGGCGGCGTAGGTCGGCGACGTGGCTGACGATGCCGACGCTGCGGTCGCGTTCCCGCAGCGAGTCCAGGACGTCGAGGACCTCGTCCAGGGTCTGGTCGTCGAGGCTGCCGAAGCCCTCGTCGATGAAGAGCGTGTCGAGCCGCACCCCGCCCGCCTCGTCGGTCACGACGTCCGCCAGCCCGAGGGCGAGGGCGAGGGAGGCGAAGAAGGTCTCGCCTCCGGAGAGCGTCGCGGTGTCGCGCTCGCGTCCGGTCCAGGCGTCCACGACGTGCAGCCCGAGCCCGCTGCGGCCACGCCCCGCGCGGTCGTCGGAGTGCACGAGGGTGTAGCGCCCGGAGGACATGCGCTGGAGCCGTACGGTCGCGGCGGCGGCGACCTGTTCCAGGCGGGCCGCGAGGACGTACGACTCCAGGCGCATCTTGCGTTCGTTGTCGGCCGAGGTCCCGGCGGCGAGTCCGGCCAGCCCGGCGACACGGTCGTACTCGGCGCGCAGGGGGGCGAGCCGGGTCACGCCTCTGGCCGCGCGGGCGGAGAGGCTGTCCAGCGCCCTTGCGGCCCTTCCTCGCCTTCGACGGGTTGCCCGTCCGGCGTGTGCCGCGGCGGGCGTACCGCTCCTTCGCCGTCTCGTACTCCTGGCGGT